>NZ_JBIVOJ010000019.1:0-60604 GCF_044754065.1 Psychrobacillus sp. NPDC093180
TACCCGCACTACCAGTCAGCTATACACTTCCGCCACTACGGCATGTTAGGGACTTTCACCCGTTAGAGAAAAGCGCTGCCAAGCGCACAAAAGAAAAGAATGAGCGATATGCTCATTCTTTTTTCTGTGCTCGAAGACGTGCAATCTTCTTCTTCGTTTCTTTGAAAAGCTCGTCCAATTGCTTAAAGGCTGTATAATTATGTTTATTGTTTCGAATAAAAGTAAAGCGCTCCGCAAAATTAATAGGAGCTGCCTCCCCTTCTCTATCTACAATTACTTCTAGTAGCTGAATTCCCTGCTCCATCAGTTGCAATCTAGCAGTATCTTTTTCTTTAAAGAGTACTACTAACTGAATTTGCAAATCATTCCACTTGTCAAACTCATTATGCAGTGACAATTTTCTTCATCCTTTTTGCACCTTCTCGACAAACAGATAACAAAGGACATTCAGGACAATTTGGATTTTGAGCCTTACAGTGATAACGACCAAAGAATATAAGCTGGTGATGTGCCTTTGACCATAATTCGATCGGTGTTTTTTTCATGAGTGTTTCTTCGACTTGGAGTACTGAATCTTTCCATCTGCACAGTCCTAATCGTTTTGTCACCCGCTCTACATGTGTGTCTACTGCGATAGCGGGAATATCGAAGGCAACAGAAACCACGACATTCGCCGTTTTGCGACCGACACCTGGAAAAGTCGTAAGTAGATCTCTATCTACCGGTACTTCTCCATCATATAAATCAATCAGTTGTTGACTTAATGCTTGAATGTTTTTTGCTTTGTTGCGATATAGTCCAATGGATCGGATATCGTTTTGTAATTCTTCAATTGAGACGGCTAAATAATCTTCGGGCTTTGTATATTTTTGAAATAAGTCTTTTGTTACTTTGTTCACTAGTACATCTGTACATTGAGCGGATAATAAGGTTGCAACTAATAGCTCAAATGGATTTTTATGAACGAGTTCACAATGCGCATCTGGGAACATTCGCTCCATCTCATCTAGGCAATAATGCCATTGTACTTTTGTAAGCAAAATTCTTCCACCTACTCTCTTTCTTCTAACCAGTTATAAAAGGAAACTTTTGCAGTCCTTGTTGGCAATTCCATTTGTTTTTGAACTGGTATTTGCTGTCTAAATTGTGCAGACTGATTTTCGGCTGCTTCTACTGTCTTAATATTTTTCTTTTTCCATTCAAACAAAATCCGATCAATATAACGCAGGCTAAGTTTTTGCGATAACACCGCTTCTTTTAATGCTAATCGAATTAAAGCAGCTGAGTGCTTATCTTGGTCGAACCACATACCAATTGTTTCGTATTCCATTGGTGATAACAGCCTGCTAAATTCTTGTTCAAATAATTTATAGATTTCGCCTTCTTCTTCTTTTACCTGCTCGTTTTCGACTCGATTTTCTTCTTGTTCCACATGATCTACTAAAAGCTCCCATAAATGATGGAAAGCATAATATTCATAGTGAACCCCATCTGCGTCCATATGCTGATCAATTTGCACAAGCCCTTTTTGGACGAGACGTTGTAAGATAGTGACTACTTTATTTTCATTGAAATGCGTACGATCTGCTAAGTTTTGTGGCGTTGGAAAATGATTTCCTGCTTCTCCATAAGCGATTAAATGCAATAAAAGAATCGCTTCTTCATCTTTAATATTAATCGCTTTGTAATGACTAAAAAAAAGCTGGGAAATGGTTACATTTCCCTGCTCAGTCCAGATACGGAGTCGATCTCGCTTTTGCATACCCATCGTCTCCTTTTTCTTAAATTGCAATGTGAATAAATTATTACGGATATAAACGGTTTAACAGACGTGGGAATGGAATCGTCTCACGAATATGCTCCACTCCACTTAGCCATGCTACTGTACGTTCTAAACCTAGTCCAAATCCAGAATGCGGTACAGAACCTTGCTTGCGAAGATCTAAATACCAAGCATAAGCAGCTTCATCTAAACCATGCTCTTGTATACGTTGTTTTAAAAGATCATAATCCCAAATACGCTCGGAACCACCAATGATTTCTCCATATCCTTCTGGAGCGATTAAGTCGGCACATAATACAACATCATCGCGTGTTGGATGTGGTTGCATATAGAATGGTTTAATCCCTACTGGGTAATGTGTGATGAATACTGGTTTATCAAAACTTTCAGCAATTGCTGTTTCATGAGGAGCACCGAAATCATCTCCCCACACAATGTCATCGAACCCTTTTTCATGTAAAAGTTTAATCGCATCATCATAAGTAATACGAGGGAACGGCGCTTGAATATTTTCTAATTTCGATAAATCGCGACCAAGACGCTCTAGCTCTATTTTACAGTTTTTCAAAACAGCTTGCGCGATAAATGCGACATATTGTTCTTGTATTTCTAAGTTTTCTTCTAGTTCACAAAAAGCCATTTCTTGTTCAATCATCCAGAACTCGATCAAATGACGACGTGTTTTCGATTTTTCTGCACGGAAAGTTGGTCCGAAAGAAAATACTTTTCCAAGTGCCATTGCGGAAGCTTCTAAATATAATTGACCAGATTGAGAAAGATATGCATCTTCGTCAAAATATTTCGTATGGAATAATTCGGACGTTCCTTCTGGAGATGATCCTGTTAAAATCGGCGGATCTGCTTTAATATGACCACTATTATTAAAAAACTCATACGTTGCACGAATAATTTCGTTACGGATTTTCATAACTGCATGTTGTTTTCTTGAACGTAACCATAAATGACGGTTGTCCATTAAAAATTCAGTTCCATGCTCTTTTGGTGTAATAGGAAAATCAACAGCAGCTTGGATAACTTCAATTTCTTTTACTTGTAATTCATAACCAAATGAAGATCTTTCATCTTTTGTTACTTCTCCAATTACATACATAGAAGTCTCTTGCGTTAACCCTTTTGCTTTTTGGAAAATATCTTCTCCCACTTCTTCTTTTACTACTACGCCTTGTACAAAGCCAGAGCCATCACGCAATTGTAAAAAAGCAATTTTTCCGCTTGAACGCTTGTTAGCAAGCCATGCGCCAAGTTTAACTGTTTCGCCTACATGGTTAGACATCTCATTAATCATTATTTTCTTCATAGTTTCCTCCACAAGTCAAAAGTTTAGTTATAAATTTGAGATTTTCTTCCACCAATCTCCATTATCAAATAGTAGATATACATAGTTGAGATTGTTTTTTTCGTTTACATACGTTATTTCCCATACAGGACCAACTTCTTCTACGCCGAGCTTTGCATGCAATAATTCGCCATTTTTTTCATTACTCATTGCAAGTTCGATTGCTTTCTCTTTCGATATGCCATCCTTTAATTTTACTTCCATTATCGCGTCATCTGTTTTTTTCTCTGGAAGAAAGAACGCTTTTTCTTCTCCCTTTGCTGTTTTACCGATAACGGTATGGAAAGTATTTGTACTATTATACACATAGGAATCATCTACTTGAGCGAGTAAATGGTTTTTCGTTACATAAGTTTCTGCGTTTTCATTTGCTTCTTTGAATGGTATTTTCGCTTGAAAATAAATAAGTAAACTAAGTATCACGGTTAAGCTTAATGCAAATACAACGATAAATAGGAGCCATCTTTTAAGTACCATATGTTAAGTCCTATAAATTGTAAAAACGCACTTTTCTTGGTCTTCTTTATCAAGTGCCAAGCCAAACATCAAATCTTGCTGTTTTAATGTTCGATTTAATGCATCTACTAGTTTGTATAAGTCCGATTGATAATTGACAGTCACAGTAGATAGCACTTCAATTTTGTTTTCCATATTTCTACCCGCTTTCTAAATCTCATCCTTCATTAGTATACCAATTTTCAAGCTCTAAGACCATATTTTCGAGCGTAACTTTCTTAACAGGAATATTAGGAATTGCCTGTAAAAAGTCACTTCCATAGGATTTTGTTTCTATTCTTCTATCTAAAACGATAAATACTCCTTTATCATTCGATGAACGTATTAAACGACCGAAACCTTGTCTAAATCGTAATACGGCTTCTGGCAACGAATATGCGGTAAACGGATTTTGACCGTTAACACTAAGCAATTCTGCACGCTTTTTATATAAAGGATCATCTGGTGATGAAAATGGCAGACGAACCATAATAATAACCGATAGAGCATCTCCCGGAACGTCCACTCCTTCCCAAAAACTGTTCGTGCCAAATAAAACAGATTTCGAGAAGCGTTGAAATGATTTTAATAGACGCATTCTACTTCCTGAAGTCATCCCTTGAGCGAATAACATATAGTCTTCAAGTAAATTAGTATCTTGAATGATTTCTACTGTTTTCCTTAACATATCTTGAGATGTAAATAAAACAAAGCATCTGCCTTCCGTTATAAGTACAGTTTGAACAATTGCTTCAGCCACAGCCTCAATATAATCACTTTGAGAAACTTGCTTAATATCTGGCATATCTTCCATGATCAATAGCTCTGCTCCATTGTAATAATCAGCAGCCGCTCTATATTGCTGAATCGGAATATTCGTACTTAACCCTAATTGAGACGTTATAAAATGACGATTAGATGGCACAGTGAGCGTACCAGAAGTCCAAATAACTGCACCAGATAGTCTCAATGGGTCAACTGCTTCTTTAATATCTTTTTGGTAATTTAGCGGTCTTTTAATAATGGTCAAACTGCCCGGAATACTTCTTGTATCAATTTCTAACCATTTAGCTTCCACCGCTTCATCTATTAAGAAGATTTCATCCCATTCGCTTACTTTAATCTCAAGCTCTCTTATCCAATATTCCCACTCGTTTAATAGCACAATAGCTTGATCATCCAGCTTATTTTTTGCATAAGTAGCTAATATTGATTTGGCAGAGAATATATACGTTTGCATCGCTGTAGCAACTGCACGGAAAATCGAAGTGTCCAAGCTCAAATCTTCTAAGATCGCCGTTCTTTTTGTACTTTTTGAATAGCCATTTGTAGGCGGTATAGCATCTGTAATAGATGAAATAGCTTGATCAAATGTCTCAACTACATCTACATATTGTTTTTCCAGACGAATTCGCAGCGCTAAAGGTATATGTAGAAGTGCCAGCCTACTTAGCAGTTGGTCCGTATCTAGTGTTCCAAACTGGCCTAATACATATTTCCATGTTGTATAAGAAAAAACGCGTTCTTTACGGGACATACTTGCATGAATGACTTGATGAGCTTCGTCTATAATTGTTGCACAGCCGTGTGCCAATAATTTTTTCTCTCGTTCTCGGTCTGCCATAATCATGGCATGATTCGTTACTAAAATATCACATTTTTCGCTTTTACGAAGCGCTCTTTCATAGAAGTCTAATTCCCGCTCTTCCAATACTTTCGAAAGCGACGTTTTTCTAATCTTATCTACGAATAATTGTCCACCGCCAGAAACATTTAACTCTGTTAAATCCCCTTCATCCGTTAACGTCAGCCAAACTAATATTTGCATAATCGTAAATGTTTCGTCGTACGATTCATCGTCTAGTTGTACATGCTGCCAGAATCGATACAAGTCTATATAATGTTGCATTCCTTTTAGTTTTGCTACACGTATTGGGGTACTTAAAATAGATGTTAATTTCGGGATTTCCTCTAACACTAGCTGGTCGATTAAATGAGTTGTATAAGTACTTATAACGACTGGCTTTTGATGACTCAGCCCGTATATGGTAGCAGGTAATAAATACCCTAAAGTTTTACCGATGCCAGTCTCTGCTTCACATACCGTTTCTGCTTTATTATCTAGCGCATGTTGAATTTCGTCCATAAATGCAAACTGCCCTTGTCTTTCTTCAAAGCGGGAAAGTCCTTTTTGAAACAAGTCAATTTTTAGCTCTTTTGTTCGTGGATAAGAAATCGATATATGACTTGCAATATGTTCTTTTTCTACTTCTTTTAATGGTATTCCTCGGTACATCAGATAGTTAGTAGCATCATATTGCTTTCTTTTCTCCGCTAATACATCAAAAAATAAAATCGATAAATTTGATTTTAACTGAAAGGATCTTTTATGTAATAATTCGATTGTTTTTATAGGCAAGCTTTCTAACCGCTCGATACATTTCAATAATAAATAGGCAGTAGCTAACGCATCGTCGTCCGCCCGATGTGCTGCCTCTAATGGTATATGTAATTCGGTTGCAATATCTTGCAGTTTATAGCTATACAGATTCGGAAACATAAGTTTAGCAAACTCTACTGTATCCATCGTCTTGCATACAAGCTTTGGAAGCCCTACACGTTGTAATTCTTTCTGCAAAAAGGGCAGGTCAAAGTGAATATTATGTGCAACAAAAATATGATCTTGCAGTAAATCTAACACTTTTGATCCGATTGTTTCGAACAATGGTGCATGCTGTACATCTTTGTCTTTAATTTTCGTTAAATCTTGTATAAAAAAAGGGATTGGTTTTTTCGGATTGATAAAGGTTGTAAACGTATCCACTATGTTGCCATTTTCAATAAATACAATTGCAAGTTGAATAATACGGTCACCACTCGTCGATGAATGGCCTGTTGTTTCAATATCAACAACTGCATATTTATGATTTTCCATTATTCCTCAACTCGCTATCCATTATGTTCTAAAAAAATTGTACCACATTCGGGAAACAGAAACGAAAAATATGCGAAAAAGAAAAGTAGGTTTTTTAATGATTTAGGAATAGATAATTCCATAAAATGGTTAAGGGCAACTAACCTAATGTTGAAAGCAACCAGTTGAAGTCTGAAAGCAACTAAATCAACTCTGAGAGCAACCAAAATACTCGTGAGAGCAACCAGCTGGTTAAAAAGCAAGTTTACTTAGATTGAGACGAGGATAACTGTTACAACGTTGCGCAAATGGCCGACAATGTTGCGCGTTTGAAGAAAAACGTTGCGCATATGCATTTCAACGTTGCGCGTTTATAAATCGTTGTTTACCATACGCCGCATTATTCTATAAAGTAAATCTAAAAAGCTCCCGAAATTTGATCTTCGGGAGCCTACTTTAGCAATATTACATTACTGTCGCTTCTGGTTCATAATGAATTATCTGTTTAATGGTGTTGTCTTCATTCATTATCGCAACAGTTGGTTGATGGGTTGACGCTTCTTCGTTCATCACATAGGCATACGATAGTATGATCACAATATCTCCTCGTTGTACGAGACGAGCAGCTGCTCCGTTTACACAGATTACTCCGCTACCTCTTTCTCCAGCAATAATATACGTTTCAAAGCGGGCCCCATTATTATTGTTAACGATATGCACTTTTTCATTTGGCAGCATGCCTACCGCATCTAAAATATTTTGGTCAATCGTAATACTTCCAACATAATTTAAGTCCGCTTCGGTTACAGTTGCACGGTGAATTTTACTGTTTAACATCATTCTTAACATAGCTTACACTTCCTTTACATCTACAAGAATATTATCGATCAAACGCGCTTTTTCAAAGAATACAGCCGTTGCAAACAAAAGCTGGTCCGCATGCTCTGAAACTTGCTGCAATAACGGATATGCTACAACTTCAAAATAATCTATTTTACCAGATGTATTTTCCACGATATGGGCTTTTCCTACCTCAATTGCTTCAGCCACATTCTTTGTTTGCTTCCAGTGCTCCGTTGCTAATGTAAGGGCTTGGTTTAAATGAATAGCCTCTGCTCTTTCCACTTCACTCAAAAATACATTTCGAGAGCTTTTCGCAAGTCCATCTTCTTCACGAACTGTGGGAACGCGAACAATTTGAACCGGGAAATTATATGCTTGCACAAATGTTTCGATGATGGCTAGCTGCTGCGCATCTTTTTGACCAAAATACGCATTTGTTGGTTGGATAAGATTAAATAATTTCGTGATAACTTTTAATACACCGTCGAAATGACCTGGTCTACTTTCTCCACATAGTTTGGTAGAGAGCTCCCCTACTTGAATTGTAATCCCACTTTCAAATGGATACATTTCTTCTGGCGTAGGGTTAAATATAAGATCTACACCAGCTTCTGTTGCGATTTTCAAATCGCGCTCAAAATCTCGTGGATATCTATCTAAATCCTCATTTGGTCCGAATTGGGCCGGATTGACGAAAATGGTCGCAACTACGAATTCATTTTCTTTTCTTGCTCTATTTAATAATGCTTGATGACCTTCGTGTAAATAACCCATAGTTGGTACAAGGCCGATTGTTTGATGTTTATGTGCTTCTAGAATAGTTTTTAACTCATCGATTGTTTGAACTGTTTGCATGAGTGGTGCCTCCGTACAATTGGTTTAGTTGCTCTTCTTTCATTGTAAAGGAATGCTCTAAAGCAGGAAAAATTCCGCTTTTCACTTCTTCCACATATTGCTGGATACCTGCTGCGATCGGTTCCCCGACATTCGCAAATTCCTTTACAAATTTCGGAATATGATGCGTGCCGTATTTTACTAAATCGTGAAATACCAATACTTGACCGTCGGCTGTAGCACCGGCCCCGATACCGATAGTCGGGATGATTAGCTCTTCCGAAACTTTTGCAGTTAGCTGATGCGGAATACATTCTAAAACGACGGCGCAAGCACCCGCTGCTTCACATTTTTTTGCGTCTTCTATTAATTTTTCTGCCGCTTCTGCAGTTTTTCCTTGTACTTTATATCCTCCAAGCACTCCTGCCGATTGAGGCGTTAAACCGAGATGCGCTACAACTGGAATTCCTGCTGAAGTCAGCTTTTCAATAACTAATAGAACATCGTCTGCACCTTCGACTTTTACTGCCTGTGCTCCTGTTTGTTGCATAATTTTCACAGCATTCCCAAGAGACTGATCTAGTGAGCCATGATACGTACCAAAAGGCATATCCACTACTAAAAACGTATTCGGTGCCCCTCTTCTTGCTGCTTTTCCGTGATGGATCATATCATCCATTGTAACTAATACAGTAGAGTCGTATCCTAGCACAACCATTCCAACAGAATCTCCAACCAATAGCATGTCGATTCCCGCTTCTTCCGCAAATTTGGCAGTCGGATGGTCATACGCTGTCATCATCGTAATCTTTTCTTCTTTTTTCTTCATTTCTACAAAATTACTCGTCGTTTTCAATGAAATTCCTCCTCTTTTTAAGTGGAGAGAAAACCAACTAAAAAGCCCTCTATTCCAAAAGTGAACAGAAGGGCAGAAAATGTAGATTCATAGGTTTTCTCCGTCCCTGTCATATGCAGATCAAGGCAGACTATTCAATTATTTGCTCGCCTGAAACTGGTGCAGTTCAACAAAGGATACTGCCCAACGGTTATAGAATAACAGAAAATGAGTTTGGCGTCCAAGTGATTTTACTTAATCTAAAATTTGAATACATAAATGGAAAAAGACCAATATATGTTCAACCAATTAAAAATGAGGTGAAAAAATGAATACCATGTTACTAACATTCATATCCTTAAGTTCTTTTCTTTCCTTTCAACCACTAGCATCCAACCAAGGATTATTAGACTCTGAAATCTTCTCTTTTCAAGTCGAATATCCGGATAACCAGAGTAAAACTTTTGCAAGCGAGGATGAGTTTTATGCCAAGTTAGATAAGAAGCTCTACACGGAATATGAAAATGCAGCTTACAGTATGCGAAAAAAGATTTTCTTTCATGAGGTACCGGATGCAGAATTAATATTTCGTACGAAAACAAATCTACCCGGAGAAAAATGGAACATTTCCAGCTTTCCTTTTATCCATCCTAATAGGCAAGTATATTTTCTGGCATCTTTTCAACAAAACGAAAAGGAAGAATTTCATAAATATACTATAATAGACGCAGAAACAAATACCGTACTTCTTGGTGGGAATCACTATCATCTTTATGATAACCCATATAAATAACCTTTTTGGCCTGCCTTTCCTAACGCGAAAAAGCTCCCGAAAATATATTTTCGGAAGCTGCTTGGTCTATTTATTCATTAAATGGATATCTGCCGAGTAAATGCCGCGTATTTCGCCATTATCTAGTTTAAGCTCTAGCACGCCATCATTGGTAATGCCCATTGCCACACCCTCTAAAGTCTCGCGTAACATATTGGCGCGAATTCGTTTACCGATAGTACAATTATAGCTTTCCCAAAGTAATTTAATCGGCTCGAAGCCATTTTCCACATATATATCTGCGTACTTCTCCAAATAATATAGTATTTTAGCAACTAGCTCCGCACGGTTCACTTCCTGTTCAGTTTCCATTTTTAATGAAGTCGCAATGGATTGAATCGATTCATCGAATGCCTCTAAATCTTGGTTGACATTTACGCCGATACCGATAATTATTGCTTGCACACGGTCCATATCTGCTTGAAGTTCGGTCAAAATGCCAGTCACTTTTTTGCCTTTGATCAATAAATCATTTGGCCATTTGATTGCTGGAGAACAATCTGTCATGTCTTCTATGGCGCGTGTAATCGCAACTGCTGATACTAATGTAAATTGAGCCGCATACTGAGGACTGATTTCAGGGCGGATGATCACACTCATCCATATTCCTTTACCCGCAGAAGAATCCCACGGACGTTCTAGTCTACCGCGACCTGCTGTTTGCTGTTCGGTAATGATGACTGTTCCATGAGCGGCATGATCACTTGCTTTTTCGGTTGCAATCGTTTGTGTAGATTCACAAACAGGATAATAAATTATATTTCTTCCAATAGACTTCGTATCTAAATAAGAGGAGATACGTTCTGACGACACAATGTCGGGTATAGACTGCAAAACATACCCCTTTTTCTTAATTGCCTCAATTACATATCCGTCTTCCTCAATGCCTTTTAAGTGTTTCCAAATCATCGTACGGGAAATGTTTAATTCGTCCGCAAGCTTCTGACCTGAAATTGGTTCACCATTTGCATGAATAAGTTGGGAAAGTATCTTTTCTTTTATGGACATGTTCACGAAAAAATCATTCCTTTATCTGTTTATATTGTCAAATCATCAAGACTTTAACCTTATCTTAATGATGAATAATCCTTTGTCTCATGCACAACCTATTTCCGTGTATGAAAAAATTTCTGCTGTTATCCATTACACATTATTTAAAAAACAAACGGAAAAGAGGAACACTAATTGTATTACTACAAAGAAGAATTAATAAATGTTATCGCACCAGACCGACCAGATCCCGCAGCTGCTAAAGTATTACAAGAGACATTAGGTGGACATTACGGTGAAATGAGAACGATGATGCAATATTTTTTTCAAAGTTCAAATTTCCGCGGGAAAGAAACTCAATATAGAGACTTAATTCGTGGGGTTTTCCTGGAAGAAATCGCTCACGTTGAACTTGTCCAAAACACCATCAATCAATTACTAAATGATTCAGGTGAATCTGCTGTTCCGGGTAACGCTGGTATTGACGGGGCTCCACTAAACGACGCCGTAAGACATGCAAACCCTCACCACTTTATTATTGGAGCACAGGCTTCCCTTCCTGTTGACGCAGGTGGTATGCCTTGGAACGGATCTTGGGTCTATGCACATGGAAACTTGATCGCAGATTTAATGGATAATCTTGTACTTGAATCGACTGGTGTACTGCAAAAAACCCGTATTTATGAAATGAGTTCCAATAAAACACTTCGAGAAACGCTTGGTTTTCTAATCGTCCGTGATAATGCCCATCAAAATGCCTTTGCTAAAGCCCTAGAAACACTCGGTGTAGATTGGGGTAAACTATTCCCAGTTCCGAATTACGATATAAATAAGTATCCAGAGTGTAGAAAATATGTCGAGATGGGTTATCATAATGCACAATTTAACTTTAGATTGGACCCTACTCGAATCGGTGAAATCTTCCAAGGCCAAACTCCTAGTAGAAATAATGAAACACTTTCCGTAATAGATCCTCCAGCAGGTTTTCCGGTACCATTAATGCCCGAAATGCCAAATGAACATAGCCCTGGTCTTCAAGATATGAATAACTAACTATTTCATTAGCTCCCTAATTGCCTTCGGTGATTAGGGGGTTTTTAATTTAATTCAAGCATACAAAGAAATTTTATCGCTATTTTTAAAATAATCAAAAAGTTATAGTTTTATATGGTATGCTAGTATAAATGATTTTTTAATCAATTTTTTATCTAAATAGAAAGTACTAGTTTTTTCTAATAGAGGTGAAATATGGGCGTACTATCTGAATGTGAATATAAAAAAATTTCTATGGGGCATATTTTTTATCGTTTTATGGATGAAAAAGCTTACATGGATAATATTTTTTCTTTTATTCAAGCTGGTATTGAAAATAAACAACAAATACTTATTATCGAAAATATGCGAAACCTACCAAAGGTACAAGCATTTATTGATGCGTCTTTTAAAGAGAATAAAAATTCTAATATTAGGTTGGTTAATAACTATGAGTATTATTTATCTAAAGGAGATTTTAGTACACACAACATCGTTAGCCATTTTGCAAAAGATCTTTCCTATTTAAATGATTGTAAATCAACGATTCGGACTTGGGCACATGTAGAATGGTCTTCATCAAAACCAACTGAAGAGTTGGTCAAAGAATTTGAATGTGTTGCAGATAACTTTGTAAAAGATTCAAAAATACTTTCTGTTTGTGCATATCCATCTGCAAGGCTAAACTCAAATTTAAATTTAGCACTTGAGGAATTTCATCAATATGTTATGACTGACAGTACTTTATCTTTATCGTCCATCTATCGCAATCTTTAACAAAGTTTCGACTGCCGTTTTACATATTTATACAAATAATATACTTAAGTAGTCTAGAAGGAGTCTATCCCCCTTCTGTATCATTTATAAAATTCATTGGATAATAAAAGTTTAAATAGCTAGTGACAAGAAAGCGATTCAACAGATTGTAATCTCTTTCTTGTCACTTGCCCGATCATCCATTGTTTAAATTAAATTTGAAGGTCATCGTCAATATATTCCTGAAAAAACCATTCCATTATCTCAGCCTTATCATTGACCAACTTATCGTTTACAATCATCACTGTTATCTTTTCCATAGCTTCCCGAATCCATGGACCTCTTTTCTTCTTTGTCCACTCCATTAGATCATTGCCATTTACGACTACTTCTTTCGTGGATGAAATAGGAAGCGTAGCTTTTGTTTGCTGAATTTGTTCTGCTGTGTATACTACTTCCATGTTTAATAGCTGCCTAGCATAGCTTGAAGCGGCAATAAGCACCTCTTCTGTAAACTGAAAAAAGCTATAAAGATTCCAGCAGCCTTTTTCTAGCTGTTCAAGTGCCTCTAACACCTGTTTCACATGTGTTTTTTCTGCGTTTGAGCATTTATAATAAGACAGAAGAGATTCAACTTCAGCATGTGGCTGCATAATTGCAAAAAAAGCCCAGCCGTTTGCAGTGTTACCGAAGCTCGAAAAACCTCTCCAGCAATTTTGATACGTTTCCCAATCGCCGGGAAAATTATTCGCCAAATGACTGGAAACAAATAACTCCATGCCATTCCCCACAAAGTCACTGATCCAAATTTTTTCTAGTTCCACTTTCACACGCTCCATGGAAACATGTGCAACCAAATGATGCAACGATTGAATGGCTTCCATTGTTTCTTTTTCAAGAGAATAATTCAGTTGCGCGGAAAAACGAATAGCTCGCAGCATGCGAAGTGCATCCTCTGCAAAGCGCTGCGCTGGATCTCCCACAGCTTTTATGATTTTATTTTCAATATCTTCCCTGCCGCCAAAATAGTCGATCAGCACGTCCGATTTGGTTAGTGCCATTGCATTCATTGTGAAATCACGACGCTTAAGATCTTCCTGAAGTGAACGAACAAACGTAACGGCATCCGGTCTTCGAAAATCGGTGTATGTAGTTTCGGATCGAAACGTTGTTACCTCAATAGTCTCACTTAAAACGACAAGGACGGTACCATGTTCGATACCTACATCAATTGTATGCGGAAATAACTGTTTGACCTCATTCGGTGTAGCATTCGTTGTCACATCCACATCATTTGCATCCACTTTTCGAATAAAATCACGGACTGCACCTCCGACAACATAAGCTTCAAAACCAGCATTCTCAAGTTTCTCAATTACTTTATAAGCTTCTGGCCACCGAGTTTTCATCATCTTATTTCTTCGCCACTCTTTCGTACATCGCTTCGTACTGTTCTACTATTTTTTTCGAACTAAATCGTTCTTCGATAAACATTAACGAAGTTTCCACCATTTGTTTATGTAAAATAGGATCTTGCAGCAATCGAATCCCATATTCCGCTACTTTTTCAACATCCCCAAGCTCTGCTAAATAACCGTTTTCACCATGAATAATTACTTCAGGGATACCTCCGACATTGGTGCCAATACATGGTACTTCACACGCCATCGCTTCTAATAACACTAAACCAAATGATTCCTTTTGTGACAGAAGGAGCATTAAATCCGAAATAGCATAGAGCTCTGACAAATTTTCTTGTTTTCCAAGAAATAGTACATCGTCTTCAAAAGAAGTTCCTTTTACATATTCCATTACTGGATGTTTTTCAGGGCCATCCCCTACTAACAGAAGTTTTGCCGGCATTTCTTTACGGATCAGTTCAAAACTTTTCACGATATCTGGAACGCGCTTCACTTTTCTGAAGTTAGAAACATGAATGACTACTTTTTCATCGGGACGGATCCCTAATAATTCTTTCAAATTTCCCGCATCTTTTTTGGAATATTCTTGTTCATCAACAAAATTGTAGATTGTTTCAATTTCTTTTTGTGGAGCGATTAGTTCCATCGTTTGACTAACTAATGAATGTGATACCGCTGTAACAATATCCGATTTTTCAATACCATACCGAATAGCTCCAGATAAGGAAGAATCATCTCCTAAAACAGTAATATCTGTTCCATGCAAGGTCGTCACAATACCTATATCCGATTTTGCCATATCCTTTGCCAAAATAGCACATACAGCATGGGGCATTGCGTAATGCACATGCAGTACGTCTAATTCTTCATCAACTATTACTTCTGCCATTTTATTTGCCAAGGCAATATCATACGGTGCATATTGAAACACAGAATAACTATTTACTTCTACTTGATGAAAAGTGATGGATGGATACATTTTGTTCAAACGAAAAGGCATACTGGAAGTGATGAAATGTATTTCATGTCCTTTTTCCGCAAGCATTTTACCAAGTTCTGTGGCGATTACACCGGATCCTCCTACAGAGGGATAACAAGTAATACCAATTTTTAATTTACGCATATAATCACTTCCTTAACGAGCACGTCTTTCTTCCAATAAACGCCAATCTAAAAATCCTTCTTCAATTCCTTTTAATAAAATCTCCGCTGTTCCCATATTCGTTGCAAGCGGAATCTGGTATACATCGCAAAGACGGATAAGTGCAGATACATCCGGTTCATGTGGCTGCGCAGTTAAAGGATCTCGGAAAAAGATAACCATATCCATCTCATTGTTTGCGATTGCCGATCCGATCTGTTGATCTCCACCGAGTGGCCCAGATTTATATCTAAAAACTGATAATCCAACCTCATTAATAATGCGCATTCCAGTCGTTCCTGTTGCAAATAATTCATGCTCTTCTAAAATAGATTTATAGGCCGTTACAAATTGGACTAAATCTTCTTTTTTCTTGTCATGTGCTACTAATGCAATTCTCATACCTTCACTCCTATAAAATAATCTCTTCTAAGCCGTATATAAGTGTATTTCGCTTCATTACTTCATGAATCGACAAAACTACACCCGACATGAACGAAGTACGATTGAACGAATCGTGACGCAGTGTGAGGAGTTGCCCATCTCCACCAAGCAAAACTTGTTGGTGTGCGACTAAACCAGGCAAACGGACACTATGAATATGCATCCCCTCAATATTAGCTCCCCTTGCTCCAGCAAATATTTCTTCTTCCTCCGGGTGACCCTGTTCAAATGGATTTCGAGTATCTTGAATCATTTGCGCGGTTTTAATCGCCGTGCCGGACGGAGCATCTACTTTTTGATCATGATGCATTTCGATTATTTCTACATCTGGTAAGTATTTTGCTGCTGTTTGAGCAAACTTCATCATAAGAACCGCCCCAATGGAAAAGTTAGGAGCAATAATACATCCAACTTGCTTTTCTTCTACCTTGGTGCGTATCTCGTCTAATTGTAAATCAGTAAAGCCCGTAGTACCAATAACTGGCCTTACTCCATATTGTAGAGCAGTCATAGCATGCCCATAAACAGCTGTGGGAATCGTTAAATCCACCAACACATCCGGCTCCGTTTGTTCAATAAGCTCCTCCAGCGAGGTAAAAATAGGAATCATATCTCCCAAATATTCTTCTTCTTTTTTATGATCTAATAAACCGACTAAAAGAAATTCCTCGTTTTCAATAACGGTTGCTACCGCTTCTTTCCCCATTCTACCTCTTGGTCCTGCTATTGCTACTTTGATAACCATAGTTAGTCCTCCTTTTTAGTCCATCGATCTTTATCACGTGTATTGTATTTATGTAAAACGTTTTGTAAAGATTGCTGTAAATCTATACCCTCCGCATTGGCTAAACATATTAGAACAAAAAAGAAATCTCCCATTTCATCGGCAAGTTCTTTCTCTACTTCTGTATGCTTCTTTTTCTTCGTGCCATACTTATGTTGAACTTCTCGTGAAAGCTCTCCGAGTTCTTCCGTTAATCTCGCTAAAAGTTCCATTGGAGGAAAGTATCCTTCTTTAAATTGACTTATGTATGCATCGACTTCATGCTGAAGTGCAGATAATGTTTTCTTTTCCGACATATTTTTCACTCTCCTCTCTTCATCGTAATAAATTTACACACCAGTTGTCAAAAGCTATTAAATAAAAGATAATAACTTTAGTATGGACTATTGAAAGAGGTGGGACAATGGGGCTTGGCTTAAAATTAAAAAATATTATTATGATTGTAATTGGTTCTGCCATTTATAGCTACGGATTTGTTCATTTTAATATGCAAAATGAACTCGGAGAAGGCGGTTTTGCAGGGATCACGTTAATCTTATTTTTCGTTTTTAAATGGGATGTAGCTTTGATGAACTTGTTATTAAATATTCCGATGTTCATCTTAGGGTGGAAGCTTTTAGGTAGAAAAGTGTTTATGTATACAATCATCGGCACTGTGGCTGTCTCTATATTTCTGAAAATATTTCAGATTTACGAAGTACAAATTGGGCTACAAGATGACATGTTTCTTGTTTCTTTATTTGCAGGGGTATTTGTCGGGGTTGGATTAGGTATCATTTTCAGATTTGGTGGAACTACTGGTGGCGTAGATATTCTTGCGAGACTTGGGCAAAAGTATCTCGGCTGGAGCATGGGGAAAACGATGTTCATGTTCGATGCAATTGTCATTTTAATTTCCTGGCTCACGTTCTTAGATATTAGATCGGTGATGTATACGCTAGTTGCAGTTTTTGTCGGAGCACGTGTGATCGATTTCGTACAGGAAGGCGGCTATGCAGCGCGTGGAGCATTTATCATATCTGAACATCAAGATGCGATTGCAAACCGTATAACGAACGAAATGGATCGTGGAGTGACTGTGTTAAAGGGTTATGGACATTACACAAAGAAAGAACGAGAGATTTTATATTGTGTTATTGCTAAGAATGAAATCGTTCGCCTTAAATCGATTATTACAGCAGTCGATCCGCATGCTTTTGTATCTGTAACGGAAACGAATGATGTGATGGGTGAAGGATTCACCCTTGATGAAGAGAAAAGGCCGATTGATTGAGAATTTGCTAGAACAAAACCTGTATTATATCTTTCTCAAAGGTCTTCGGACAAATTTATCGCTATATAATTAACGTTGGTTCTTTAGATAGGCTGGTCATGACTATAGTCACGACCAGCCTATCTTTTATCGGTAATCTTATGGTGTATTTATGTCCTGCGTCCTCCTTCAACTATATGAATAAGGTTAAGATCTTTTGGGTAATAAGTGAAAAGATACTTTCTAATAATAAAGTAAGCACCTGAAGATGAAATTTCAGGTGCTTTATCGCTGCTCTATCCAATAGTTGCTAACTATTTTTCTGGCTTAGACTCTTTTATAAGGAGATGAAAAACAGCTCAAATGTCTTCTTAATATAATCTAGATACATACAGCGAAGGCGCAGGTGGCTATTTATTTGTAAAAGTGGTTTTCGTAAAATGGTAATATATTGGCGCACTGTCATCCAGTTAATGGCTAAGAGTAATCAATTATGAAGGAAAGCAACCATTTCTTTTCGAAAAGCAACTAAATCAGTATTAGAGCAACCAAGTTCCTGGTGAAAGCAACTATCTTCAATAGTTTCCAAACCAACAAAAAAAGGATTGCTCAACATCTATTGAACAATCCTTTTTCTTTATTTTAATCGTTTCTTGACATACCTGTGTAGATTAATACTAAACGCAGTAATTCAAGTACAGCGACTGCTGTAGCTGCAACATATGTTAACGCGGCAGCACTTAATACTTTCTTCGCATGACGCTCTTCTTCGTTACGAATAATTCCTAACGAAACCATTTGGTCCATTGCGCGATTCGATGCATTAAACTCAACTGGCAGGGTTACAATTTGGAATACAACACCAGCAGCTAATAACAAAATACCAAGTAACAATAATCCGCTCATAGAAGCAAATATCCCAATCATCACGAAAATCCATGATGCGTGAGAAGAAATATTCGCAATAGGTACTAGTTTATGGCGTAAAGTTAAGAAGGAATAAGCTTCTTTATGTTGAATCGCATGTCCAACTTCATGTGCAGCGATAGCAGAACCTGCAACGGAAGCTTCATGATAGTTATGGGAAGACAATGCGACAATCTTAGTCATTGGGTTGTAATGATCACTTAAAAAACCGCTACTTTCCACTACCTTCACTTCATATAAACCATTTGCATCTAAAATAGTTCTTGCTACTTGTGCACCTGTCATACCTGAAGTGGAGCCTACTTTTGAATATTTTTTATACGTACTTTTTACTTTCATTTGTGCATATATCGGCAATAACAAAATTATTGCAAAATATATGATATAAGAAATCACGAAGCATTTCCCCTTTCTTATCTATACTTATTATTTTAATAGGTTATCCATTCTCATTCAACTAATTCGCTTTGACCTTTTTTGATAAACAACAATCGCAATGCTAATACATGCTATCGATAGCCAGAAAGTAAAATAGCCAATTTGGCTAGCATATTCGCTTAAACTACGATATACGGGCATCTGGCCGAACACATAGTCGATAACATCGTTATGCAATGTCCAAACTGCCGCAATAAAAATATGTACGAATGTAAATCGGTAAAAAGGGATATAAAGAATAGCCTGTAATGCCATCGCAAAATGAGAAACGACAAGCATCCATCCCATCCATCCAATGGAACCAGTCTCCATATATGTCCAAATGTTCATGACAACTGCCCATACTCCGTATTTAACCAATGTAATAAGCGCAAGCGCCTCTATTAACTTCCAATTTTTCTTCATTAACCAACCAAGTAATGCAATTGTAAAAAATAAGCTAGCTGTTGGACTGTCGGGAACGAAAAGAAGAAATTTAGGTTCTGTTACAGAGAGCTGGCTTTCATACCAAATATACCCGTAAATGGTTCCTAACAAATTCACTATGAACAATAACCACATAAACGACTTATTAAAAAGCACTAACTTCCCATACGCTATCAGCTCTTTCATCAAAACGCTCCTTTATTGGGTAAGTAAAAAAAGAGAGCCAGTTACCTGACTCTCTTAACTTTTATTATATCTAGCTTGCATGAATTATTATTCCGTTGGTTGAAGCGTTGTAATAAACTCCGCTAATTTGTGAAGCTCTTCTTCCGTACCTTGGTAAGTGCCACCTGGCATCCCACCTAAACCTTCATGTGCAATGTTAACGATTTCATCAGCAGTATATTCTAAACCAATTAACGGCTTACCTAAACCACCTTCGAATGCATTACCATGACAGCCTATACAAGACGATGCTTGGTATAGTTGATAACCTTCTGAAGTTTCATCAATTTCAACTGCAACTTCTTCTCTAATCTCACCATATGCTTTAGCTTTTTCCCAGTCATGGTTTACAACAGATTCCCATGTTAAGAAAATCATTGCAGCGATTGCTAAAAGCATAAAACCAGTTGGTAAAGGACGTTTAAATGGACGTCTTTCTTTACTTGTGTCTAGGAATGGTACTAATAGAAGTGCACCAAAAGCTAAACCTGGCATGATAATTGCTCCGATAACGTTAAACGGACCTGAAGCAAACTCATATTTTAATAACTGGTATAAGAACAAGAAATACCAGTCTGGTACTGGAATATAGCCAGTGTCCGCTGGATCAGCAGGACGTTCCAGTGGAGACGGATGTGCTACAGTTAGAACTAGATAACCTACTAAGAAAACAGCACCGACTAACCATTCCTTCAATAAAAAGTCTGGCCAGAAAGCTTCTGTTTTACCCGGATACTCAGAATAGTCTTTCGGAGTTTTCTTTGGTCTGCTAGCTGGATCTGTGACACGTGAGTCACCAACAAATTTCATACCTTTACCGCGATGCATAATGTCCCCTCCTTTTAAGAATTATCTGTGCCACTTACCCATTATAGTGGTCCAGAAATACCTTGACGACGAATCATGATAAAGTGTGCTGCTAGTAAACCAAATAATGCAGCTGGTAAGAAGAACACATGAATCGCAAAGAATCTTGTTAAAGTTTGTGCACCGATGATATGCTCATCACCAGCAAGTAATGTTTTGATTATTCCACCGATAAATGGAACTGATGCAGCAATTTCGATACCTACTTTTGTTGCGAACAATGCTTTCATGTCCCAAGGTAGTAAGTATCCTGTAAAACCTAAACCTAACATAACAGCGAAGATTAATACTCCAACCATCCAGTTAAGTTCACGAGGTTTTTTATAAGAACCAGTAAAGAATACACGTAATGTATGTAAGAACATCATAACAATAACAAGCGATGCTCCCCAGTGATGCATCCCACGCACGATTTCACCGAATGCTACTTCATTTTGAAGGTAGTAAACAGATTCCCATGCATTTTCAATATCTGGTACATAATACATAGTTAAGAACATACCGGATAGAATTTGGATTACTGTAATGAAGAATGTTAATCCCCCGAAACAATAAACAAATGCAGAGAAATGGTGTGCAGGGTTTACGTGTTCTGGTACTTCGTGGTCTGCGATATCACGCCATATAGGTGTAATATCAAGACGTTCATCCACCCAATCATAGATTTTATTAAGCACTGATGTCGTACCCCCTTACTTTTAAACTAATGTGTTAGGTATAGCTTTTCCAATTTCTAAGAAACCGTCATTTTCACGAATTTCAAATTGATCCAACGGACCTAGAGGTGGTGTTTTTGGAACGTTCTCTCCATTTTTCTCATAACGACCATTGTGACATGGACAGAAGAATTGATTTTTGTGAGCTGGGTCACCTTCCCAGTTTACAGTACAACCTAAATGCTTACATACTGGAGAAAGTGCAATAATTTGATCTCCTTCTTTATAAACCCATGCAGCATTTGTTATATCAGACTTGTACCATGCATCCACTTGTTCAAAAGTGAAATCTACACGCTCAGGAACCTCCGTAATATCGGCAATTTTCTTCTCCGTTAATACGAAATCTCCACCTTCTGATTTTTGCAATACAGGATCAATTGCAAAACGTACCATTGGCATAAGCATCCCTGCCGCCATGAAACCGCCAACACCTGTTAATGTATAACTTAGAAATTGACGTCTTGATACTTTATTGTTACTCATCCTTTTCCCCCCTCTTACTTAAAGGTCAGTCCAATGGACATACTTGCTTGAAATAATAATACTAGGACATATCCATGATATATCAATAAAAAAGGAAGGTCAATATTCCTTTGACATGAATTATGAACTTTGTGAACATTTCATGCAACAATTTGTCACTAATTCGCCCATTTTTTCGCGAAAATTGGAATGAGCTGTCGTAGTTGATCTTCCAACACAGAAATTCTCATTTTTTGATCCATCGAATCTAGTGGGACAGATGGAGTCCAAATTACGTCATGCTCATCCCCCATTGTACTCCACTCTCGATCTGAAGTAATGAAAAATATGTATTTAAACTCTGCTTTTAATAGTTCCTCTTTCCAATTTTCTAACAATGACTGCTTGTCCTGCGTCTTTGTATAAGAGAAGGAAGGAAATAATACAATCCTTCCTTTAAACTGATTTTCAATTAAGTTAGCCAAAGATAATGTATAATCTGCTGCAGATGCAGCAAAGCCAAATCCATGCTCTGAACCATCTATAACAATTAGTGGGATGACTGCTGTATCTATATATTCTTTTTGTGCTTGAAATACTGCACTATCTTTTCCGTTCCAATGCATGGTTATCTCTCTCCTAATTTCCTCTTTGTTGTAGTTGTTTCCACAATGCTGAAAGCTCCAGAAACTTTTCCTTGTTGTTTTCATCAATTGCTTCATCGATTTGTTTTTTTAATTGCTCCACTTGAAAGGAATGAAGGCTCTCTGCTACCATATCCTCCGCAATTCTTTTGTCCTTTTCACTAATATGCAAATACTTTGGCATAAAAGGATTTTCTTCTAACACCGCTAAATACTCTGGGCTAGGTGGCAAGGTTTGAAAATTCAATTGAATATACATATCTTCTTCTGGGTGTAGACGTAGATCATGAAATGACTTTTCCGCATCTGCTGTCATCACACTGCCCTTATAAAAGCGAAATGGGATACCAGAGGATGTTGTAACCGACATAATCATCGCTCTAGGACAATAGTGAGCTTCCTCTACAAAATGGACATTATTCAACAGTGTTTCGTGACTTATCAAGTAATTCAAAATCCAGACGCACTCTCTTCTTTTCATTTGATATTTCTTTAAAAACCAGCGAACAAATTCTTTTTTCTCCCCAACTGAAACAGAAGCAGTCACGTAACCTCTCCTTCCTTTTTTTATTCCACTAAGTCTAACCAAGTACTATTTTCAGGCTGTAATTTTTGCAGTATCGCTACTACTTCCATTGCTTCGTCTCTTTTCCCTTCTTCTAGCAGGAAATAGACGTAGTTTTCTAAAAATGCAGCATCCTCTTTATGTTCATTATATGCTAGCTTATAAAATGCATATGCTTCATCGTACAATTCTAAACGCTCATAGCTTTTCGCGATAAATGGATACATAGAAGACCACTCAAAGTGTTGTTCCTTCAACGTTTCATACAGTTCGATTAACTCCTCATCCATCTCTTCTGTCGAAAATAAGGAAGAAAGAATAAAAATGGCATCCATGTATTCAGGATCCAGAACAATTGCTTCTCGTAAAAAAGATTCCGCTTCTTTCACTCTACCCAATTTAAGCGCAATTTTACCCGCAAATAAATAATATTCTTTCTCAAATTCATCTCTTGCTATCCCATCTGTGATTGCTTTCAATGCTTCTTCATTTTTCTCGAGCATTGCATAAGTTTCCGCAAGCAGCATATACCCTGAGAAATAGTCTGGATCTATTTCAAGTAGGCTTTCTAAATGCTTTATTGCAGTTTCATAATGTTGTACTTGGAAGGAAGCATATGCTGCATGAAATAGGATATCCGGAGCTACTTCCTTTTCTAACGCTTCCGCGTAGTAAGGAATCGCTTCCTCATAAGCTGCTCCTGCACTATAGATTTCCGCAAGCTTGAGCGATAAGTCCACTGCAGGAATTGCATCTTGCTGCGGAATTAAATCTTCCATGATCCTTGCAGCTTCTAAATATCTACCAGTTTCGAACAATAGCTCCCCTTTTGCATAAAGAAGTAATGGCTCATTTGGCATAATGCCGATTGCTTCATTAATCTTTTGCTCAGCGACTTCGTATAATCCAATCATTTGATAATAATCAGCTAGTGTTAGAAGTGCTTGTGGATATGCTTCACTCGATTTATCGACTTTTGTAAGCAGTTCTAGGGCAGCATCCTCCTTATCCATTTCTAAATAAAGCTGTGCCTGGTCAATTTTCAGCTGATTTTCTTCAGGAAATAAATAATGTAGATGTTCTAATACATGTACCGCTTGCTGTAAAAAACCATACTGAGCTAATAAATCCGCAAGTTCGTATTGCTCATCTGGATTACCTTCCAATAAAAAAGCTTCCAACAGTTCTCCTAATTTTTCTAAGTCTCCCTCTTCCATTGCACGGATAAAAGGCATCATTTTTTCCATATCATCACCATACTTTCTCTATGTCTTTATCGTACAAGAACTATCGAATATGAACAAGAAAAAAACTCTCCTAATTGATGGAGAGCTTTTAAAATTTCTTTAAAGTTAAATCCTAGTTGAACATTCTCCCTTTTTATGTAAATACAAATGTAATTTTGCTACGCTTACATTCGCAAGGGAGAAGTGCTCTATTAGATTAATCCATTTAACGATCAATCATAGCTTGAATTGTCTTACGATGGCTTGTAAATCCTCCGCCATTTTGGAGAGACTGGTTGCAGAAGCTGTAATCTCTTCCATTGAAGCAAGTTGCTCTTCGGAAGCAGAAGCTACATTTTGTGTATTAGAAGCGGAATATTGCGCAATTTTGGCCATTTCTTCTATAGAAGCGTCCACCTCTTCTACACCTGCGGACATTTCTTCGGAAATAGCGGAAACTTCTTGTATTTGTGCAGTAACTTGTTCGATGGAAAGTAAAATTTTCTCAAAACGCATTCCTGTCTCATCAACTATTACTTTTCCGGCAGCCACTTCTTTTGTTCCAACTTCCATTACGTTTACCGCTTCACTTGTATCGGCTTGAATCTGATTGATGATTCCTGCAATTTGGTCTGCCGAGTCTCTGGACTGTTCTGCAAGCTTACGAACTTCATCCGCTACTACTGCAAAGCCTTGTCCATGTTCTCCGGCACGAGCGGCTTCTATCGCTGCATTTAAAGCCAGTAAATTTGTTTGGTCAGCTATTCCGGTAATAACCGCAATAATATTGCCAATTTCCTGTGAGAGGTTTCCTAATTTTTTTATACTTAAAGCAGACTCTTCTACTGCATTGTGGATGGTGTCCATTTGGTGAATCATTTGGCGAAGTGATTCATTTCCAAGGTTAGCTTCTTTATTTGTCTCAATTGCCGATTCGGAAACGGTGGATGAAGTCTCTGCTACTCGTTGAATTCCGACAGCCATTTCTTTCATAGCTTCGGATGATTCATTGGCAGTCACCACCTGTGTTTCCGATCCACTCGCTATATCTTGAATAGATGTTGCAATTTGTTCGGTTGCTTGAGAGGTCTGTTCCGCACTTGCTGTTAGTTCCTCTGCGGATGCTGCTACATGATTTGAGTTCATACTAACTTGCTCAATTACCGTACGAAGATTTTCAGCCATAAGATTAAAGGAACCGACTAAATCTCCTATTTCATCTTTGTTTTTCACTTTAACCATTTCACCAGAAAGGTCCCCTTCTGCCATTTTTTTAGCTGAGTTCGCTAATGCTACAACTGGGTTGGAAATAAGACGACCTAAAATAATAGCGATGGCAATTCCAACTAAAACTGCAATGACTCCTATAGCTAAGACAAGCATAATTGTATTTTTGACCAATAAGGTGTTGTTAGCTCCACCTTCGTTTAGCAAATCATTTTGAAAGTCTGAAAGTTTAGCAACTGCCTCGTCAAGTTTGACTACTATTTCTTTTCCTTCCGTAGAAACAAGTGCCTCATATTCCTCGAATTTCTTCTGTTTTCTTAAATCGAATACCTTCTTTGAAAACTGTTCATACTCAGCTTGAACCTGGTTTATATCTTCTAACATCTCAATTGCTACTGGAATTTTAAATTTGGATAATAAGGCATCGTACGCTGTTTTATAATTAGATACTGCAGTAGTATGCTCTTGGAGGGACCGTTCGTCTCCTAAAATTAAATACCCCCTCATCGCAATTATTTCTTGTTTGACCGCTACCTGCAGTTCCCTTATTTCAACAGCTTTCATTGCTTTATCGTCCAATAAATCTGTATATGAATTATTTACAGCAGTAATTTGGCTGTAGCTAATCCCAATCATAATGATTAATAACAGTAAAACTGCAGAAAATCCTCCAATCAGTTTTTTGTTAATCGTCCATTTCATAGTAAAACTCCTTAATACTTATATATTTTTTCAACTGATTCAAACCTAATGTATACAACTAAGTCTAAAGTCTTGAAAATGCACCTTTATCAAGTTAGCACAAAGAACTACAAAAGGGAAGTTCATTTACGATTTTTTAGTAGATTAACCCGTAAACTAGTATGTATTTAGACACAATTGCAGTAAAATTAGTGGATTTTGCAGGTAAATGGATAAATACAAGACCTTATCATCGTGTGGCAACAACACCATGATGAGCGGCATCTGGCTTCACTATTACCCAATTAATGGTTAAGGGCAATCAAACAGTCATTGAAAGCAACTAATTCTGTTCTTAAAGCAATCAAATCAGCATAAGAGCAACCAAATTACTAGTCAAAGCAACCAATCCCCAAAATAACAAGTTTCTTTGAATGAAACAAACAGGACTATAGTCCGTTATTTATAAACATTGCGCAAATCGATCCTAAGGTTGCGCGTAGTGTGAGAACATTGCGCAAATGCCATATAACGTTGCGAGTACCGACTGGAACGTTGCGCTTATTATCAGGCGGCAGTCTTCTCCAAACAAATAGAACGGCTAATTTTTACCGTAATGTATCGAGCCGCAGTCATAAGACTCACTGTGTGCAATACGATTGGGCTCCTGATTCTAGCAAAAGCGTAGGCTAGCAATTTACTTAGTGGCATCTCTGTTACTTTTCCAAACTAAAAAACTCTCCTATTTGAGGGAGAGTTTTGAATGATTTTTCACGCACAGATCCTAGTAAATAGAATGCAAATAGACCAAGGACCTTTTCTCGGTCCTCGGTCTATAAAAATTTCTTGTTTAACTGTTTCGTACACTATCCAATTGTTCAAAAAAGGTCGGGTAAGAAACGGCAATGCATGCTGGATCATCTAATGTAACAGCACTTGATGTTATTAAAGAAGCGATAGCCGCCATCATTCCAATTCGGTGATCTCCATAAGAAGTCAGGTCGCCACCATGAAGAGGGGTTGGCCCTTCCATAATCATTCCGTCCTCTGTTGCTGTGATGTTTGCTCCGAGCTTTTTCAGTTCATTGACAACCGCATCGATTCGGTTTGTTTCTTTTACTTTTAACTCTTCTGCATTTTTAATGATCGTTTTTCCTTCTGCCTGCGTTGCTAGTAAGGCAATGACTGGAATTTCGTCAATAAGTCGAGGAATTAAATCTCCGCCTATTTCTGTTCCTTTTAGGGAAGATGCTTCGATTTCAATAGTCCCCATTTCCTCATGGCTATTATTTTCGGAATCATTAATCGACATTTTTGCTCCCATTGCTTGAAGCACATCAATAATACCTGTTCTTGTCCCGTTTAGCCCAACATTCGTTAACGTTAGCTTACTATTAGGTACGATGGCTCCCGCAACTAAAAAGAAGGCTGCAGACGAAATATCGCCTGGTACAACGACATGCGTTCCAGTAAGCTTCTGTCCGCCTCGTAGACGAATCGTTTTGTTATCAACCGAAATTTCCGCTCCAAAATGTTGGAGCATCTTTTCCGTGTGATCACGAGAGGTTTCCATTTCTTCTACGACTGTTTCTCCTTCTGCATGTAATGCAGCGAGCAAAATCGCAGACTTCACCTGTGCGCTTGCAACGGGCATTTGGTAGTGGATTGCTTTCAATTTTGTTCCTTCCACCGCAATTGGTGTAAATTGTGCATCCTCTCTGCCGATAAAATGAGCGCCCATCTGCTTTAACGGAGCTGTTACCCGCTTCATCGGACGTTTTTGAATAGACTCATCTCCGATTAACACAGACGAAACATTGGAGCCTGCTAAAATACCGAGCATGAGTCTAGTAGTTGTTCCTGAGTTACCTGTATACAAAATCTCACTCGGCTCTTTCCATGCACCAATTCCATCACTTTTGACTTGAACGCTTTCTCCATCTACCGTTATTTCTACACCAAGCTTAGAGAAGCAATCAATTGTTGCTAAGCAATCATCACTTTGTAAAAATCCTTCTACAGTGGTTGTCCCTTCGGCGATAGCCCCAAACATAATGGAGCGATGAGATACAGACTTATCACCAGGAATTCGCAACGTACCTTGTAATGATGGCTGTGCATAATCTAATATTTTTCCCATAACGATTACCTCCCTAAGAAATATACGTTTCAAATGTTGTATTGTTCGCAATACATTCGACTGCTTTTGCACGATCTTCCATCGTCTGAAAACTAATGACCAAAATACCAAAAACGTCCACACGTGTTTCGACAATTCGAATGTTTGTAATACTAATACGATCTTTCGCTAAATATCCTGTGACTTCTGAAATAACCCCTGGATAGTCAGGTACGTCTACATATAAATCATATACAGCGAACATTGCACCTTGCTCATTAATCGGCAACTCATCTCGCACTTTTTTAGCAGTCCGAAAATAAGTTTCAATGTCTTCTGCATCTGATTGTAGAAGTAGGTTTTGCAGTTTTATCATTTCATCGATCCACGCTTGAAGCTGATGACTTAACTCATACCGGTTTTGAAGCGTAATGTCTCTCCACATAATCGGGTTTGACGAAGCGATTCTCGTTAAATCGCGGAACCCCCCTGCCGCAAGCTGCTTCGTGAACGGAAATTGTTCATTTTCAAAAGCAAGCTGATGTACAAGTGATGCTGCTACTAAATGCGGGAAATGACTAACTACTGCCGTCATATGATCATGCTCCTCTGCACTCACTTGCACGACTTTTGCTTTTGTTACTTCCAACAAGCTCGAAAGTCTGTTTACTTTATCTGTGCTCTCATTTGGAAAAGGAGTTAGCAAATAATACGCATTTTCAAATAGATGCGCTCTTGCTGCTTCTACCCCACTTTTATGTGAACCAGCCATAGGGTGTCCACCGATAAAAGTGATGCCTTGCTCTTTTAAAGTTCTAGCAGCTTTCATGATTTCATTTTTTGTACTACCCGTATCTGTTACAATGACCTGTTCTTTTAGTGGCCAACCTGCCAACTCGTTCATCAAGCGAATGGTTTCATTTACAGGAGTTGCGAATATAATGATATCTGCAAACGCTGCAGCGTCTTTCATATAAACTGCCATCTCATCGATGACACCAATCCTTTTCGCTGTTCGAAGTGCATGCGTGTTGGCGTCATAACCAATAATTTTTACATCGTTATTTCTTTTTAAACCAAGCGCTAGTGATCCGCCTATTAAACCAAGTCCTATGATGAAAACCGTTTGTTTCATTATAAAATGCCTTCCTCGTGTAAAACTTCGTCTAATTTTTGCAATAACTCTGCGTTTTGCTCTTCCGTTCCAATCGTAATTCGAAGATATCCAGGTTTCCCAAGCGCATTTCCGCTACGAACGATAAATCCACGTTTCATCAGTCCTTGGAACACAGCATCACTATCTGCCTTCACTTCCATGAATATAAAGTTTGTATGAGAAGGATAAAAATGTAGATTGCGTTCTGCACAGTATGCTTCATATTGTGCTTTACCAGCATTATTTTTTTCTCTACACGATTCGATAAATGCTTGGTCCTCTAACCCGATGATTGCGACTTCTTGGCTTAATACGGTGTTATTAAATGGCTCACGCGTTGGCTCTAATTGACTGATTACTTCTTCTGAGCCAATTGCATAGCCTACACGGAAACTAGCTAAGCCGTAAGCTTTAGAGAAAGTGCGCATGATTAATACGTTAGGGTGTTTGTCTAGTAATTGAATAGAGTCTTCATATGTTTCATCTGTTATGTATTCTGTATAAGCTTCGTCCAGCACGATTAATACATCATTCGGTACTTTTTCTACAAATGCTTTAATTTTATCGCTAGCAATAAGTGTTCCTGTTGGATTATTCGGATTACAAATCCATACGATAGCGGTATTTACATCCACTGCCTCCGCCATTTTATCTAAATCATGCTCTCCATTTTCAAGTAAAGGAACCGTTCGAACTTCTGCACCTTCTACAATCGCATTATGCTTGTATTGACCAAATGTTATATCTGCAACTACTGTATTTAAGCCTGGTTGTAGCAGCGCTCTTGAAACGATTAAAATATTTTCGTCTGAGCCATTTCCAAATAGTAATTGTTTTTCTGAAACGTTTAGATACTTTGCAACAGCCGTGCGTAGTTTAGATGCATAACCATCCGGATAAATAGCGTAGTTGATATCGGCACTATCTAAGTACGCTTTAACTTTAGAAGATGCTCCGTATGGATTTTCATTCGATGCAAGTTTCGTTACCTTACTTAAGTTGAACATTTTTTTTACTTCGTCTGTTGTTTTTCCCGGTTGGTATGCTTGTAATCCAGCAATTTGTTTTTTGAATTTCATCACATAGGTCCTCGTTTCTATAAGTTATTTCACTAAGTCTGGTCTTAATGTAACTGCATGGTTTAAATAGATGTGCTCGATATCTTGTTGTTTTTTTTCAGTGTTTATATGCATTAAAAGCCTAACGCATTTTTCTAGCGCATTTGGTACATCCATTTCATGTGTGCACATTACTGGTACATAGGTCCATCCTTCTAGGCTTCTCACTGCTCTCGCAGGAAATGCGGATGTTATGTCTGTCGTTGTTGAAATAATGACCGATGCAATATCCTCGGGCTGTACATCATTTGCTTTAGCCATTTCTTGTACAAGACGGCTTGTTTCTAGCAATACTTCTTCATTTGAATCGGCTGTTACCGTTGTTGCACCTCTTACTCCCCTGATCATCTAATCACTCCTTGATCCACTTTCTCAGCTGCTCGTCGCAATGTTGTACATCGCTCATCGAAATTACTTGTACAAAAGGCTCTCCAATTACTTGAAGCAATGCAAAATGGAGCTCTCCATTCGTTGTTTTCTTATCCTTTAACATAAACCCTGCTAATTGCTCAAACGAACATTCAAGTACATGCCCAAAATTGTATCCTAGTCTAGTAGCAAGCTCATATACTTTTTTGGCATAGCCTGCTTCTACATTCCCGTGCAATTCACTCAACATTAAAGCGGGAATCATACCAATCATCACTGCTTCACCATGTGTAATTTTACCGTACCCAACAGTTGCTTCGATCGCATGTCCATATGTATGACCAAAATTTAAATATTTGCGGTACGATTGCTCTTTTTCATCGAGTTCCACAATACGCGCTTTGACACGAATCCCTTTTTCTAGCCATTGTAATAATGTTTCATTGTCGATAAATTCGATATTAGGTAATGAAAAAAACTCATCCACCCACTCAGCATCGCTTATTAGTGCATGTTTAATCACTTCTGCGAGTCCCGAACGAACTTCCGCTTCTGGCAAAGTAGCTAGAAAATGAAAATCGTAAATGACCGCTTGTGGCTGATAAAAAGCACCGATCATATTCTTGCCATTCGGATGATTAATGGCAGTCTTTCCACCAACCGCACTATCATGCGCTAAAATAGTTGTAGGTATTTGATAAAATGGTATGCCGCGCATAAAAGTAGCCGCAACAAATCCCGTTAAATCTCCTACTGCTCCTCCACCTAACGCAAACAGCGCCGAGTTTCTCGAACAATTTTCTTGTAGTAAAAATGTTTGCACATCAAAATATGCATCGAAATTTTTACACGCTTCTCCATTTGGCACAATATAAACTTTAAATGGGAATGAAAAATGCTTGCGAACATATTGTTCATGTAGACTCCAAACATGCTCGTCCGTAATAATCACTAACTGATCGGCTTTTTCTAAAGCAGCCTTATACTGTATACAAAAATCTTTTAATATATTTTCTCCTAAATGCACTTCATATGAAGCATCGGTTGTTTTTACCGGGATATTCACGACTTAAAACCCCTTTGTATAAGCTCGATGTCTTTCTATTTCCGCTTTTAATGAATCCATTTTATCGCCATTGAAAGTATCTAATACCGCTTGCGCAATTTCCCATGCAATGACCGCTTCTGCAACTACAGACGCTGCAGGTACCGCACAGCTATCAGATCGCTCAATACTCGCTTTAAACGGTTCTTTTGTATCTATATCAACACTTTGTAATGGCTTATAAAGCGTCGGAATAGGTTTCATAACCCCTCTTACGACGATTGGCATTCCTGTCGACATACCGCCCTCTAAACCGCCTAAACGATTCGTATCACGTGTATACCCTTCTTCTTCACTCCAGGAAATCTGATCGTGAACTTGACTACCAAATAAATTCGCCATTTCAAATCCTAATCCAATTTCTACACCCTTAAATGCATTAATACTCATCATAGCCATTGCCAGTTTCGCATCTAATTTGCGATCATAATGGACATAGCTCCCGACACCTGCTGGCATTCCTGAGATAATCACCTCTACCACACCACCGATTGTATCACCCGCTTTTTTCGCATTGTCGATTGCTTCCACCATTTTTTCAGAAGCTTCAGAATCCAAACAATAGACAGGATCTGCTTCGACAATTTCACGAATCTCTTCGATCGATTTGCCATTAGCTAAACCTAAGTCCGCTTCGATCCCACCGATTTTCGTTACATGAGCAACGATGGAGATGCCTAATTCGCTTAATAATTGTTTTGCCACTGCTCCTACTGCAACTCGTACAGTCGTTTCACGTGCCGAAGAACGCTCTAATACATTGCGCAAATCACGATGACCGTATTTCATCCCACCAACTAAATCGGCATGTCCTGGACGTGGTCTTGTAATTTGTCGTTTAATATCCTCTGGATCAATATCTTCACTTAATGGTTCAATGCCCATAATATTCGTCCAATGTTTCCAGTCATCGTTGTTTACGACAAGACACACCGGTGATCCTAATGATTTTCCGTGGCGTACACCTGCAGTAATGGCTACAGTATCCTTTTCAATCTGCATTCTTCTTCCACGACCGTGGCCACCTTGGCGACGTTTCAATTCTTTATTTATCTGTTCACTTGTAATTTCTAATTGGGCTGGTAACCCTTCTATAATTGCTGTAAGTTGTGGTCCATGTGACTCACCTGCTGTTAAATAACGCACAACACTTTCCCCCTTCAACTCGCTAAAGTATTTATATTCCACTATAACATAGAATCTTTCTCAAAGTAAGAAGAAAACTGTCTATTTTTTTAGACAGTTCATTTCTTCCGATAAAAAAACGTGTCTTCCGTTTCCAATCCATAATTCCCTGGATTGAAAATTTGTTCAGTACTACCGACGAATAGGATGCCACCCGGCTTAAGAGAATTACTAAAGTTTTTATATATTTGATCCTTCGCTTCCTCTGTAAAATAAATCATGACGTTGCGACAAATAATTAAATCGAAATTCTTCTCATATGTATCCTTTAATAAATTGTGTTTTTTAAATGTGACGGTCCTTTTTATCGCATCGTCCACTTTATAAAAGGCTGCTTGTTTCTCAAAATATTTCGACTTCACATGAGCTGGAACTTCCGCAAGCGATCGCTCCGGATAAATCCCCACTTTCGCCCTTTGAATGGCATTTTCATCTAAATCTGTTGCTAGTATAGAGATTTGAGAGAGCGGTTGGTGATGAGATAGCACCATTGCAGTAGTATAGGGCTCTTCTCCAGTCGAACAAGCGGCACTCCATATTTTTAATCGTTTGTTCTCTGCTAATAGTTTAGGAAATATCTTTTGTTCTAGGACATCCCAGCGTTTCGCATTTCGATAAAACTCAGACACATTTATTGTCATTCTATCTAAAAACTCATTCAATAGATTTCTGTCTTTGTCTAATGCTTGAAAGAAATCGACAAAGTTTTTATATCCTTTTTTTTCATATAAAGAAGTAAGGCGTCGTTTCATTTGGGCTTCTTTATACGCAGCAAGATCAATTCCCGTTTTTCTTTTAACGGAATCTACAAATTTAATATAATCTGGCAACTGACATCGTTCCTTTCCAAAGACCTATGTATAGTATATCGCAATCAGTCCATTTCGAATATAGAAAAAGACAGACAAATGTGAACACTTGTCTGTCTTTTTAAAATTGGATTCAAGAATTGTCCAGCTGTACCGCCTAGCTTCTCGGGGTCAAATAACCTTCCCTCCATGAAGTCAAAGAGCGACTTCTTGTAGGAAAGAACATTTGCCTGTCGAAGCTGACACAGGCGGCTTCACTTTTCTCGGGGTCCAGCTGCACCGCCTAGCTTCTCGGGGTCAAATAACCTTCCCTCCATGAAGTCAAAGGGCGACTTCTTGGAGGAAAGAACATTTGCCTGTCGAAGCTGACACAGGCGGTTCCGCTTTTCTCGGTGTCCAGCTGCATCGCCTTGCCCCTCGGGGTCAAATGGGAAAAAGCTGTGGTGGCTGAAGAGCTGCCTCCTCGCTTTTCCCCAATTGCCTGTCGGAGCAGACATAGGCGATTCCGCTTTTCTTATTAGTTAATCCAGTTGTTAGCGTCTTTAGCGTATGCTACTAGTTCTTCTTGTTTGAAGAATAGACCGATTTCGCGTTCAGCGCTTTCTGGTGAGTCAGAACCGTGGATGATGTTTTTACCAACAGTTACTGCGAAGTCTCCGCGGATAGTTCCTGGAGCTGATTCTTTAGGGTTTGTAGCACCCATCATAAGACGAGCTGTTGAGATAACGTTTTCCCCTTCCCAAACCATAGCGAATACTGGTCCAGAAGTGATGAATTCTACTAATTCACCAAAGAATGGGCGTTCTTTGTGCTCTCCGTAATGTTGTTCAGCTAATTCAGTTGGGATTTGCATTAATTTTGCTCCAACTAATTGATATCCTTTTTTCTCAAAACGACTTACGATTTCACCGATTAGGTTACGTTGTACGCCATCAGGTTTTACCATTAAAAATGTTTTTTCCATGATTAACACTCCTCAAATAAATATAATAAGCTTAAGTGAAACTTCCATCAGTCGGGGTTCTTTCCCCCTATTTATGGATAGTTGAACCAATCGTGGTTTTACAGGCTGCAAGTTTATGTTGGATCTTACAACTGTTAAACCGGGATAAAATTCTCCACCGTTAAAAATAGTATCACTATGAGCTATCTTTTTCAATTAAAACTTACGCTTACTCATAAACAATGCGATATTTTGCAATGATTTTTTAGCAGAGTTCGCAGGAAGTTGTTTTACTTCATTCAAAGCTTTTTGTAAATATAAATTACTTACTTGTTTTGCCTTCGTAATTCCTTCCGAATTGCGAATTTCTTTTAATAGATTTTGTTGATCGTCGGAAGAAATAGTTCCATTAAACATCGCATGAAGTAACGGAGCTACTCCCGGCTCATTTTTTGCGTAAAGAACTGGTAATGTAATATTCCCTTGCAATAAATCGCTTCCAGCAGGTTTCCCTAATTGCTCATCTGTTGAGACAATATCTAATATATCATCGATAATCTGAAATGACATCCCAACGTAATAGCCAAAAAGCTTTAAATGTCTTACCGTTTTAGCATCCGTTCCTGAAGCAATGGCTCCAAGCTCACAACTTGCAGAGATTAAGATAGCGGTTTTGCGCTTTATTCTTCTTAAATAATCTCGCACCGTTTGGTCTAAGAAACGCTTATCTTCCACTTGAATAATCTCTCCGATGCAAAGTTCAATCATGGTGTGAGATAACACTTCATGTGCATATGTATTTTTTACTTCTGTTATGTATTCCATCGCCTTTGCAAAGAGAAAATCGCCTGTATACATGGCGACTCGATTATTCCACTGTGCTTTGACTGTTTCTCTACCTCTTCTTGTTTCTGCATCATCTATTACGTCATCATGCACAAGGGACGCCATATGTATGAGCTCTACTGGCACAGCAACATTTTTAATGGATTCAATCGAATAATTTCCGAACTTCGCTGCAAGTAGAACAAAGACGGGGCGAATTCGTTTTCCTCCAGCGAGAAGTAAATGAAGAGAGGCTTCATTCAATAAGTGAGAGGAAGAATTCACAGCTACTGCTAGCTCTTTTTCTATGACTTCTAAATCCGACTTTAAATCGGAATAAAGTAATTTCAACTTCATCTTATCCACAGATCCAAACCTTCTCCCACTTAAATATCTTTTTTGAAACCAATATGTCTTGCTGCAGCACCGCCACTATATGGTTTACTTGTTACATTCTTCATACCAACTTGTTCAAATAATTTCTTAAGCTCCGCTCTATTCGGAAAGTCTTTCGCTGACTCTTGTAACCAAGAATACTCTTTATAGCTTTTCGCAAATAGTTTACCGAACAGCGGCATTATATAGCGGAAATAAAAACGAAATCCTGCATTGAAAATTTTGGAATCTGGCTGTGATGTTTCTAAACAAACAATCATACCACCAGGTTTTGCCACACGATTCATCTCACTAAGTACTTGCTTGTAATCAGGTACATTTCGAAGACCGAAACCAATTGTGACGTAGTCGAATGTGTTGTCCTCAAAAGGTAACTCCATGGCATTGCCTTGTAATAATTCAATTTGAGGAATATGCTTTACTTTTTCTTTTCCGACATTCAACATATTTTGACTGAAATCTAGTCCTTTTACATTGCCAGTCGGTCCAGTTGCATTTGCTAACGCAATCGTCCAGTCGGCAGTACCGCAGCATACATCTAATGCCGAGCTGCCTGGTTTCACTTGCATCGCTTTCATCGTGTCACTACGCCATATTTTATGTTGTTGAAAACTGATCACAGAGTTCATTGAATCATAGTTATCTGATATTTTTTCAAACACTTCATGTACATGTTGCTCTTTTGATTTTCCCACTGTTTAACCTTCTCTCAACTGCGTTTCCAGCGAACATTTCGTTACTCGTTCTACTATTGCATGTTTCACATGTTCTTTTAATAATTCCGAAGAACGAACATCTTGTATTAAACTGTTTTCTATTTTTTTTATCTCCGTTTGAAGTAAGTTTACATTCGATTTCAAAACGGATGACTTATCGATATAAAAAGTAGCTTCCATTCGTTCATAAGCAGCCATCTCTTTTTTCAATGAAGCTAGTAATAACGCTTCTTTCATAAAAAATACATAGTCATGGAAAGAATAGTATTCCATAAATTGTTCGATGGGTTTACTTTCTATCAGTTGAACGGACCCGATCAATTGTTCAAACGTATAATTTTGTTGATCGTAGAATCTCGTTTTATGCTCGGTAATAGAAGCGACACATTCTGACAATTGTCGAATTAAATCTATCTTTTTATCTTTTGCTAGCAACTGATAGTATTTCCCGCTGTAATAGTCTCCTGCCAGCACTTGTAATTGCTGTTCTCTCGACGTTGCATTTTGTTCTTTCACTAAATCATGTGCAGCAAGTGCTGAGAAGATAAGAGAAATGGCGATAACAGAAATTCGTTCTGACTCGTCCCAATCCTCTCCATTGAGTAGTGGTAAAAGTGTAAAAAACAAACGTTCTTCGTCAATGATTGGAGTCCCTGTATAGTTTAACAAAGTACTTTGCCGAGTTTGCATGAGAATATCGCTTTTGTATTGATTTACCTGTTGTGTGATCATTGTTTCGTTCATACACTTTACTCCATTTCCCAACCGCGCTTACTTTACTTTAGTGTAGGTCTTTTATTTTTTTGATTCACTTTGAATGACACCGTTTGCAGTGTGAATCGATGCTTTTCCTCTTATTTTCATAGCGGAAGTGTGCTCTGTGAACTGGGCAATCATCACTTCACCAGTATCTAGTTTTTCAGAATGATGGAACTTTGTATCCGTGCCACGAGTAAGCCCAATAACATGCACACCATCTTCTTCTGCTTTTATCACGATAAAGTCTGAACTAGACATTATTTATTCTCCTTTATAGAACAATCTTTTTTCATCATACCATATTCTAAAACATTCTCCAAAGCGGTTACTTCATCTGTATGAAAGATAATATTTCGGAGCGTTTAACTTCGTCTGTTTCTAAAATTCCTCTAGCAACTGCTGTTACCGTTTTTGCACCTGGTTTTTTAATGCCGCGCATCGTCATACACATATGCTCTGCTTCAATGACAACATATACGCCGTGTGGATTTAGCATTTCCATTATATCTTCTGCAATGCTAGATGTAATTCTTTCTTGGAGCTGTGGTCGTCTTGCCGTTGTTTCTACAGCTCTCGCCAATTTGCTCAAGCCAGTTACCACTCCATCGCGTGGAATATATGCTACATGTGCTTTTCCGTAAAATGGAACGAGGTGATGCTCACACATGGAATAGAAAGGAATATCCTTAACTAACACAAGTTCTTCATGATCTTCGTTAAATACCGTTTTAAAGTATTCTTTTGGATCTTGATGCAATCCTTCAAACATTTCTGCGTACATTTTAGAAACTCGCTTTGGTGTTTCAAGCAATCCTTCTCTTTCTGGATCTTCGCCAACAGCCTCTAAAATCATTTTTACTGCTTCTTCTATTTTTTTCAGATCGACATTCGTCATCTGTTAACCCCCTAGACCAAACTATATATACCATTAGCATCTTAGCATACGAATCGAATATAATAAATATTTTTAACTATGTATCGTCGTTATTTCTTTTTTCCCTACGCAATAATTGAAAAGAACGGCTACTATGAAGCAAGCTTCACAATAACCGTTCTATGTACTACAACATCAGTTATTTAACTGCGTCTTTAAGTGCTTTACCTGGTTTAAAAGCAGGCACCTTGCTAGCAGCGATGTCGATTTCTTCACCTGTTTGAGGGTTACGTCCTTTACGTGCTGCACGTTCACGAACCTCAAAGTTACCAAAGCCGATTAATTGAACTTTACCTCCATCTGCAAGAGCAGATTGAATTGATTCAAATACAGCTTCAACAGCTTTAGATGCGTCTTTCTTAGAAAGTTCTGCAGCTTCCGCAACAGCGTTTACTAATTCTGTTTTATTCATACCATTCACCTCCTCTCAAAGGAAGATAGCTTTAACTCTGTAAAAAGAGTATCACAACAGAAATGGCTTCGCAACACTATTTACACGTGTTTAGGGAAGATTCCTCAAAAAAAGGTGATTTTCATAAAATAACAGGACTTTTCGCTTAGTCGCGAAAAGCCCTGTATCATATTTACAGTATGAATGTTACCATTCCTCGGTCGCCTTCGTTTACCATTCGTTCGATTGTTTGACGCATTCTGTTCTTCGCAACTGCCGAAACGCTTTCTGTTTTATAACGCAAACTCTCTTTCATCACTTCGACTAAAGAGGTGCCAAAAACTTGTGTTTGCCATAGTGCATCCCTATCGTGCAAATACCCATGCTTTAAATCTTTTAATAATTGCTGACTATGGAATTCAGAACCAATAAGCGGAGCAAATTCTGCCTCCATATCGACACGAATTATGTGTAGGGAAGCGGCTTTTGCCTTTAAACTAACCCCGTAGAAATTATTTTGTTTAATAATTTCTGGTGCAGAAGGTTGAAAATCTTGAATGGTCGGAAGCGATACCCCGTATCCATGGGTTTTAGCTGCTTCCAGCGCATCTGAAAATTTATTGTATGCTTTTTTCGCCGTAGATGCATCTTTGACAAATAAAAGCCAGTCTTTTTTAGATTGAATTGGTTCTTCTAACCACTCATCACACACTTCTTGGAACACTTCAGGCTTTAATCCAATTTGAATACAAGCCGATCCTCTTCCTGGATTTGCTTCTACTACTTCCGCCGATTGTATAAACGGAACTTGTTTGAATCGCGTAGCAAGCTCTTTTACATCCTTCATTTTAGAAACAATTTGTAACCATTCGTGTAAGGATGAAGTGATGGCATTGTTCACAAAATGATCCGGTTCCAGTACATCTGTCCAATCGGGCTTCACAACCTCGATATCGGTGATCGGAAATTCATAAAGTGCTTGTTGGAGTATGTACTGAATTTCCTCCGCGGTCATTCGGTCCACAGCCACTGCTATTACAGGCACTTCATGTTTTTTCTGTAGTTCTTCACTCAGGTGAATGGTGTCAATATGACCAGGGGTTTTGCTATTTAAGACAATAACAAATGGTTTACCAATTTCTTTTAACTGGGAAATGATTTGCTCTTCTGCTTCTTCCGCTGCTTTTCGCGGGATATTATTTACTGTGCCATCTGTAGTTACAACAATACCAATCGTTGAATGATCACGGATTACTTTGTCTGTACCAATTCGTGCCGCTTCTTCAAATGGAATTGCTTCACTATGCCAAGGAGTATGCACTAGTTTCTGTCCATCTTCCCCCGAACCCGTGTTGATCCCATCAATCATGTAGCCGACACAGTCCACTAACCGAATCTGCAGTCGTAATTGGTCTTCTCCAAGATGAATATTCGTTCCATGTGCTGGGACAAATTTAGGTTCTGCGGTCATAATTACATTGCCTGGAGAACTTTGCGGAAGCTCATCTTGCGCTCGTATTCTTTCGGTTTCTTCTTGGATGTTCGGTATGACTACGAGCTCCATTACTCGTTTGACAAAAGTAGATTTCCCTACCCTAACTGGACCTACAACACCAATATACACATCTCCATTAGTTCGCTCTGCTATTTGTTCATAAAGTTGATTTGACATGGATAGTCTCCTTTCTTCGCAATCTAATATATGTACCGAAAAAACGTTTCATGCATAAAGCATAAAACGTTTTTCTGTGTACAGATTAGCGTATATACAAGATAGTATAGGGAAACTGCGTGGTAATGAGTCGAATGAAGTGTCCGCTAGGATTTCCGCCGGGTGAGCGATGAGCCATTCTCGAATCGACTGTGTGAATCCAATAAATGGCTAAGGGCAACAGATTGTTCATTGAGAGCAATCAAATCTACCTGGAAAGCAACTAAATCAGCATAAGAGCAATCAATTCACCCTTGAGAGCAACCAGATTGATTGTGAAAGCAACGATCTCTTAAAAATGCATGATTATTTGGAGCGAGACGCAGATAACTACTAACAGTATCCCCTATATTGTGAAGTATTTTGTTGCACTATCCAATTAATGGATAAGGGCAACCATTCGGTCATTGAAGGCAACCATTTCTATTCGGAAAGCAATTAAATCAGCGCGAGAGCAACCAAATTGATGATGAAAGCAACCATTTCTCAATATAGCAAGTTTACTTCCAGCGAGACGCCGATAACTACTAAGGGATCCCCCATTTCTATGAAAATAGGGAGGTGACAAAGTCACCTCCCTAACTAGTATTAATATAACAATCATTTAGCTCTAAGCGTCCTGAATCCTACTTAGCAGGAGTGAGCATAAATACAGGTTCGTTATTCTCATCTACCGTATATGGTAGCGAATATGCAGGAACAATGGCAAAATTATCCGTAATTAAAAAGCGTATGTCATCTCCTGGTTTCACTTCTACCTTATTTTCTTGAAGCAGGCGGTGTAATTCGATGGAATAGTCTACATACACTTTCCCATCTCCAGTAGCCACTAGAGGCAATTGCGTGTCGGAATAAGGGCTTTGTACGGATAACTCGTTTTTATAGCCCATTTTCTTGTAGTCTAGTTTATATACACCTTCCGCAATAATTTCTGCTACAGGTCCATATCCATTGATTCCTTTACGATAGTTAATGTCCCGTATGGCATCTGCAAGGCGCAAATCTACTAATTTAACTGTAGGATTTTCTTCCACGTCCATTAAGACATATTGGTAAATTCCTCCCGCTTCATAGGAGTTTGCTGGTACTTTTCCCATATATGCAGGTACTACTTTTTTAAAATCGATTGGGTATTTGATATATTGATCCGTTTCCATATCACGTGTTTTTATCGGTAGTAATCCACCAGAATCTTCTTTAAAGCTATTGACTGCATTTTGGACAGCATTCAATTGATCTTCATATGGCAATAAATTCTCTGGCTCATATCCACTTTTATAACTACAACCTGCTAATACTAGTATTCCTATTGTAAGAATAGCTAGTAAACGTAATTTTTTCATATGAATCTCCTTACTAAGCTTTTGTTGGATTAAAAATAATATAAATCATCGTGATGAAGCCTATAAATAACAATATGTATGCGATTAGACCAAAGATAAATTTCAAGAAAGCGTTTTTAAATTTTGTTTTTACAAAAAACATAAAAAGCATGGCTAAAAACATAGAACCCATGGAACCAAATGATATCCACATTTTATCCATTGACGACACTAACAATACAGGTAACACAAACTTTCCCACCTTTCTAAATACGCCTTGGCGTATGTTCGTCCAGATTTTTATCGAGCTCAGATCCTGCACGATGCTGGTCAGTTAGCCGTTGTCACACGATGTGACGCTCTTAGGCCAACTTCCTCTTTTAAAACTTCTCTTAAACATCTGTGACATTCAGCCAACAAGATGTTGGTCACTAAGAGGTTGAGACTCTCGTCAGAGTTCCTCAAAATTCAGCGGTGATACACAGACCTCAGTTGAATTCAGTTAAATTATAACATTTCAAAAAAGAGTTGCTATTAAACAACTCTTTTCTTTGTGACAAATTTAGAACGATTTATAATCATCCAACTCATGCTTTTTCGTGCGATGCATCAAAATATCGACTGCTTCTTTCGGATGAATACCTTCAAACAACACAGAATACAAGGCTTCCGTGATCGGCATATCTACTTGTTGCTCTTTTGCTAGTTGATAAGCGGCTTTCGTCGTACGAACACCTTCTACGACCATTCCCATCTCATCTAATACCGTTTGGAGACTTGCACCTTTACCGAGCATATTACCAGCTCGCCAGTTTCTAGAATGGACACTTGTACATGTCACGATTAAATCGCCCATGCCAGTTAAGCCTGAAAACGTATAGGCATCTGCTCCTAAGCTGATGCCTAGTCTCGTGATTTCCGCTAGCCCTCTTGTAATAAGTGCAGCCTTTGCGTTATCTCCATATCCGAGACCATCTACGATTCCAGCAGCTAAGGCAATTACATTTTTTAGCGCTCCACCTATTTCTACACCTACCACATCATCATTTGTATAGACACGGAAAGAATTATTCATAAATAGATCTTGCACTTTTTCTGCAGCTTCCATTTTTTCACTTGCTACAGTAACCGTAGTAGGATGCTGTAAAACCACTTCCTCCGCATGACTAGGACCAGATAACACAACAATTGCATCTGTAAAATCAGCAGGAAGCTCCTCTTCTAGCATTTCTGAAATGCGCTTTAATGAATCGGGTTCAATCCCTTTAGAAACATGTACAAATAATTTTTTCTCCATTAAAAAAGTCTTCATATCACGACAAACTTCTCGAATCGCTTTTGTTGGTACTGCAATTATGATAGTAGATGCATGATGAATCGCTTCCTCAAAATGACTAGTAGCTTTTAAATTGCTTGGTAACAAAGTATTCGGTAAATACTTTTTATTTGTATGATGATCGTTAATTTCTCTTGCTTGATCTTCCCGATGTGACCATAAAAGACAATCATTATTGTTATGGGCGAGCACCATTGCTAGCGCCGTTCCCCAGCTACCTGCACCAAGTACAGTTACTTTCTCCATTTAATTACGCCCCTTTACACTCAAGTTCTTGCGCGAGTAATGATGCGTATTGGAGTCCCTTCAAAATCAAAGGATTCACGAATACGGTTTTCTAAAAAGCGCTCGTATGAGAAATGCATCAACTCTGGTTCGTTTACAAACACAACAAATGTTGGTGGTTTAATCGCCACTTGTGTTGCATAGTAAATACGTAATCTTTTCCCTTTATCAGTTGGCGCTGGATTACGAGCTACAGAATCCTCAATTACTTCATTTAATACAGAAGATTGAACACGAAGTGAATGGTTTTCGCTTACGGTATTTATAATTGGAAACAGGCTATTCACTCGTTGCTTTGTTTTTGCGGAAACAAAAACAATAGGCGCATAGTCTAAAAATTGGAAATGCTCGCGAATCGATTTCGTCATTTCATTCATTGTTTTATCGTCTTTTTCTATTGCATCCCATTTGTTCATCACGATGATAACTGCTTTACCGCCTTCGTGGGCATATCCAGCAATTTTCTTATCTTGTTCTTGAATACCTTCTTCTGCGTTTAGTACGACTAACACAACGTCTGAGCGTTCGATTGCCTTTAAAGCACGAAGCACACTGTATTTCTCAGTCGTTTCATATACTTTTCCTTTTTTACGCATTCCAGCTGTATCGATCATGACGTACTCTTGACCATCAACCGAATACTCTGTATCAATTGCATCACGAGTCGTTCCAGCAATATCACTGACAATAACGCGTTCTTGTCCTAAAAATGAATTGATCAAAGATGATTTACCTACATTCGGTCTGCCGATTAAAGAGAACTTTATCACGTCTTCTCCGTATTCCTGCTCTTCTACATTAGGGAAGTTTTTCGCTACTTCGTCTAGTAAATCTCCTAGCCCTAATCCGTGAGATCCTGAAATAGGAAATGGCTCCCCCATCCCTAATGTATAGAAATCATAAATCATTTCACGCATATCCGGATTATCAATTTTGTTTACTGCCAAAACAATTGGCTTTTTCGTTTTATACAAAATTTTAGCAACATACTCGTCTGCTGCTGTAACGCCTTCTCGTCCATTTGTTAAGAAGATAATTACATCCGCTTCATCCATTGCGATTTCTGCCTGTTGTTTAATCTGTTCTAAGAAAGGTTCATCGCTTAGTTCGATACCGCCTGTATCAATAATATTAAATTCATGTGTTAACCAATCGGCAGAACTATATATACGATCACGTGTTATACCTGGAATATCCTCCACGATAGATACACGTTCTCCTACGATACGATTAAATATAGTCGATTTGCCGACATTTGGCCTACCAACGATTGCTACTACTGGTTTTGTCATTACTTTTTCATCCTTCCAACTTCGTCTAAGTTGTATTATACAACAAAAAGACAAAAGCAGGCGACTTCTTTGTCGAAGTCACCTGCTTTGTGAATTATAAGACTATTTTATAAATATCAATAAATGATTATTTTAGCCCAATAAAGAGCACAAAAAAGAAAGGAAGGAATAGGGGACTTTTTGTTCTTCGGTCAAGTTCATCTCACTTATTTGGCTGTATACGGATGAAGAAACAATTGTTGCTCGTGTTGGAGAAGGTATCATTTCTACTATCTGGTCGAGTCAGTCAATAAATCTTTAATTTTATCAAGTCGATAAGTTTCTTCTATTGCTAGTACTTCAATATTTTTATTAGAAATGCTATCACTCTTACAGTCAAATTTTGACGTTATTGCTATATTCCAAAATTGTCCGCTTCATACCAAATAACTGAGATTAGTATAAAGCGTTCCTTACTTGAAACGTATAAAATTAATAAAGACCAGATGCACTTAAAGAGCATCTGGCCTTTATATATCTTATATTATTTCGTAAAGTCTTTTAGCTTGTCTCCAAGCACATCGCTGATAGAGAAGCCTCTGGATTCTTCAGGTAACTGATAATCCGACAAATCGAACGCTTCTTCATTTTCGATCAAATCTTTAATACTTAGAGAAAGTCTTTTTTCACTGCTATTAACATCTAGCACTTTAACTTGTACTTCATCGCCTTCTTTTAGCACTTCTTGAGGTGTGCCAATATGTTTGTGGGCGATTTGTGAAATATGAACGAGCCCTTCTACACCTGGAAGCACTTCTACAAATGCTCCGTAAGAAACAAGTCGTTTTACTTTACCAGTTAACACAGTTCCTTTTGCAGCTTTTTCTGCGATTTCATCCCATGGTCCAGGCAATGTATCTTTGATAGACAATGAAATTCTTTCCGAATCACGATCAATCGATAATACTTTAACTTTTACTTGCTGTCCTTCTTTTAAAACGTCCGCAACATTATCTAAATGCTCGTAGGAAACTTGTGAAATGTGCACAAGACCGTCTACTCCACCGATATCCACAAACGCTCCAAAGGATGCTAAGCGTTGAACTGTACCATCTACTACATCTCCTGGCTGGATAGCATCTAATGTTTTTTGTTTGTTAACCGATTTTTCACCTTCCACCACTGCTTTATGGGAAAGGATTAAACGATTTTTATCTTTTTCTAATTCAACAATTTTAAAGGTTAAAACTCTTCCTTTATAATCATCAAATGATTCAACGAAATGGTCTTCTATTAGAGATGCAGGGATAAATCCACGCACACCTAAATCGACTACTAGTCCGCCTTTCACTACTTCTTTTACTTCTGTTTCAATAATTTCTCCTGATTGGAATTGCTTTTCAAGTTGATCCCATGCTTTCTCGGCATCCACTTTTCGTTTAGAAAGAACAAAATTAGCTTCTTCCACTTTTGTAATCATAAGTTCCAGTTCATCACCGATGGAAACGGCGTCGGATGCTTTTTCAATATGCAAGCTAGATAGTTCACTAATAGGAACGATACCATCAAAAGGTGCACCTTCGATTGATACAATCACTGATTTCTCATCTACCTGTGCAACCGATGCTTTTACTAGATCTCCCTCTTTAAACTCATGTGTGTCGTTTAAGTTCATTTCTTCTGACATATGATATTCCTCCTTCACAACGTCTCTTATCTATTTTATGCGAACTGGCACAGAAATACAAAAAGAAGCACTTTTGAAATGGAAAAAATCTAATTATTTCGTTTTATATTGCTCCAATAATTCCGCAATATGATCCATAATTACTTCTGTTACCTCTTCTGCGGATGCTTTTCTTTCACGGTATGGCTGCATATCAATCACATCCCCGTAAACTACCTTTAAGCGTTTAAAAGGTTTATATGGCCCAATAATTGCACAAGGAACAACATTGGCCTCTCCTCTTAAAGCAAAAAAGCCTGCTCCACTAAATCCTTTCCCTAGTTGTCCATCTTTACTTCTCGTTCCTTCTGGGAAAAGACCAACTACTTCACCGTCTTTTAATAGTTTAATAGCGCGGCGAAGCGCATCTCGGTCGCTCATCCCTCTTTTTACAGGAAATGCACGGACACCAGGCAATATACTTTTTAGAATAGGCAAATTGAATAACTCTTCTTTTGCCATAAAATTTACTGGTCTTGGAGCATTTATTCCAACAACGGGAGGATCTAAATTATCGATATGATTACTGCATAATAAAATGCCTCCCTCTTTAGGAAAGTTTTCTGCGCCAATCACTTCAAATCTGTAAATTGGTTTTAGAATGCCATAAACAACTGTTTTTGCAAAGGAATAAAGATACATATTACACCATCCTTTCTTTTGCTAACTGCATGATTTGTGCAGATACTTCTTCAATTGAAAGAGAAGTCGTATCAATATAGATTGCATCCTCTGCTTGCGTTAAAGGCGATGCTTCTCGTTCACTATCGAGTTTGTCCCGAAGAGCGATCTCTTCTATCAATTCTTCTAGACTTGTAGGAATTCCTCTTTTTTGGTTTTCTAAATATCTTCTTTTTGCACGTTCTTCCACACTAGCAGACATGAAAACCTTTAGTTCAGCATTTGTTAATACATGCGTTCCAATATCACGGCCGTCCATGACGATCCCACCGTTTTTCCCCATCTCCACTTGTCTTTTGACCATTTCTTCTCGCAAATCTGCATGTGCAGAAACTGCGGAAACGGAACTTGTAACTTCTTTGGAACGAATTTCATCTGTTACTTCCACATTGTCCAAAAATACTAGTTGTCCATTTTCAGAAGGTTTTAAGTCGATTGTAGTGTCATGTAATAATTTAGTTAATTTTTCTCCGTCTTGCAAATCTATGTTTAAGCGAATGGCTTTATACGTAATCGCGCGATACATTGCTCCTGTATCCACATATGTATACCCTAATAATTCTGCTGTTTTTTTAGCTATTGTGCTTTTTCCGGCAGCTGCCGGTCCATCGATTGCGACTTGAATTCTTTTTGTCATACTTTTGCCTCCACTCTATTCGAATCTATTTTACCATATAACTTAAAAAGCGTAAGCGCCTATGTCTGCATGAAGTGGCAAGAGGCTGTTGCTTGGTTGAAATTAATAGGATGTCGCACGTAATAAAGATAATGTGTAATAGAGCGTGGAATGAAGTGTCCGCTGAGATTTTCTCGACAGCGCGGACGCTTTCCGCCGGGTGAGCGATGAGCCTTCACCCGGCAGGAGTCGCCGCCTGCCGCGAAAATCAATGAAATTCATTATCGTTACCAACCCGCTATTATTTGTCCATGTTGTGCAACTGCTCCATTACGCTCTGCGTTTTAATAAGAACGTTGTGCATTTTTGTTGGGCCATCTTCTCCAGCTAAATAGCTCGGATATATTTGCCGTAGCGCGCAGGGCCCCATGAGCCGCAGTCATGAGACCCATTCGTGTGCAACACGAAGTTGGCTCATGCAAAGTGCGGCAAGTGTGGAGGCTAGCGGTTACTATACGACGCTTTCTCTCAATAATGCGTTCGATTTATTAAAATTACTTAACCTACTAATGTTACAAAAAAGTTTTACACTTTCCAAAGAAAAAAAGCCTGTTTATACAGACTTTTAATCCCTGCCTTTTTTCCTAAGCATAACTTGCCGTTCAAAGCAATAACGGACAATCAGTTGCTTATCCACTTCATCTGTATCAGAAAATTGCAATGATGCCAATGTAATCGAATCTCTTTGGAAAATTCGAATCGCCTTAGCTGTTGTCGATACATATTTAATATCTCCATTATTAAAAGGAAGCGGTATCAATAAAGAAACCTCATCATCAGCGTTAAATGTCACCGGACGATTCAACACGACAGCAGTCCCACCGGCACTAATATCATCGGTCACAAATTGATACCTTTCGTCTTCAAATTGTACCGATATATCAAGCCTCGCTGCAACCCGGACAAAATCTCTACGTTGTATTTTGATAATTTCTGTATCTCCTCGATAAGAAAGCTTAATCATTGGGATTTGCCCTTTTTTCTTGCTTAAAACTTCTGTTTGAAATGCAAATGCGGCTTTTGACTCCTCTGTAAAAGAAACACGAAGCTGTGTTCCGTCCATAAGAAAAACGGTTCTACCTGTAATTGTATCTACTGGATAATCAACATAAATCGAGTGATCATCGCTGTCTATAATTTTACATCGATATTTTTCTGCTTCTTCTGAAGTGGATGGCTCTAAAGTGAGTACTGTTCCAAGTTTAATATTCATAAGCAACCCTCATTAAGTGTCATAATATACTTATTATGACACTTAATGAGGCATATTTCTATCTAAAGTTATGTTTAAGGTAATTTTTCCGTGTGTAATATTTCATGTGTTTGGGCATCTATATATGTTCTATGTGTGCCTATTGAATCATTTCTTGTTAACACTTCATAGGCAAGACGTTGTTGTAGCTCCTTGTTCTCTACATATGCCAATCTTTCTTCTTCAATTGTGAAGTCACCTGAAAAGATCTCTTTGTAATCGATTGGCACAACCTTTTGATCTCCAATATTTTCTTTTTGAATATATTCCATTGCATTTAAACCTAAAAGTTCCCCATTATCTTTTGCGATTTTCAGATGCATGCCATCCGCATAGATGAGTGCATCATTTTTTGCATCCACACGGGCAAAAGCTAAATGCCAGGCAATATGGTTTTCTCGATATTCTACCATTTCTGTGTCTGTATAGCCGAAAGATTTCATATAAGTACTTGCTTTTTCTTTCATTGTTTCTGCACTTATCGTTGTCTTATCGAAAGGTCGCTCCAATAAATAGGAAAGTAAATGACCACCTTTTTTAGTGAAATCTGCATACCCTATTCTAATCCCTTTATGGAATTGAACGTGGTAGAAAGGATACGGTGCATCTTCTGCACTTTCTGTTATATGAATTGTCGCGTCTTTCAACTCCGGAAATAGCTTAGCGAAAGTTTGTTTTACTTGCTCCACTGTTACTTCTGAGTCTTTAATATGTTGCAAATCTTTCTTTTTTTGTTTGTCCGTTTCACTTGCTGTCATAGGAAAGTCACTTTCTGTGTAAGCTTTTACTGAATCTCCTAGTGCCTTCCAGTTTTTATCATTTTCTTTATTGGCTTTATTGTTTACAAAGGATGCAACGATATAATCCTTTTTGCCATCATTTCTATTTGTAAAAGCCCATTGGTCGGATAGAGATAGTAAATTACCTCTTGCATCCTTCATGCTTTTTTGCCATTCCTCGACCGGTATTTTACCTTCCTTTACTAGAGAAGCACTATTTCCGATTCGATTTAAATAATTCATCCAAACAGTAGAGGTCTCATGATCTATCGGCAAGGAGGATATTGAATCACGAACATCGGAAGATAGTCTCCACACGTCTTCCAAAGGCTGATCGAGTGCCTCTTTATCCTGAAAGAGTAAAGTTTGATCAATGGATTCACTCAATGTTACTAGCTTCTCGGAAGCAGAGGTTAATTGATTGGAGTATTGACTTGCCAAGGCATTTTCTAGCCGAGTATTTTTAGATTGAACGTTAAAATGGTACACAAGGAATACGACTGCGGCAGTAGCGACGATTACCCATATAAATTTTTTCATATGATCTCCTTATGCACAGAAAATATGCTGTCCGATTGTTTTTATTTGTGGTCTTGACCAAATCCATTTACTCGTTGCTGTCTTTGGATTAAAGTAATAGATAGCATTTTCTGTTGGGTCCCATCCATTTAATGCATCGAGTACCGCTTCTTTTGCACGTTCATTTGGCTCTAGCCAGATTTGACCGTCTGCAACTGCAGTAAACGCTAGTGGCTGGAAAATTACCTCTGAAATTGTATTTGGAAAATCGGGATGTTCTACTCTATTTAATATTACGGCAGCAACTGCTACTTGCCCCTCATAAGGTTCTCCTCTTGCTTCCCCATACACAGCATTGGCAATAAGTTTTAAATCTTTTTCCGAATACTTCGGTGGAAGCTGCATATTGGAACTTTCCGCTTGCTGGTTCTTCACTTGTTTTTCTAAATCCTGTCCACCATAAGTTGTAAAGCTATTTCCTTTTTTGATTTGTTCATGGACGAATTCTTTATTGAACTCAGATACACTTACTAACTTTTTCTTCGTATCCTCTCCTAGCAATCCATCGACCGGAAGGCCATACTTTTCTTGAAAGTTACGAAGCGCCCAATATGTGTTATAACCAAATTTCCCATCTATTTGACTTGTATAAAATCCCGTGTATTGAAGTCTAGACTGTAATTCAATTACATCGTCTCCATAGGCTCCACGTTCAACTATTTGCGTGGAGAAAGCCTGTGTAGGTTGTTCTTCCTGGAAGATCACATAGCTCGCCGTACAAAATATTAAGCTAATTAGGATATACTTTAGTTGTTTCAAACGACATCTCTCCTTTATATCTAGCTTGGATAAGATGTGCGCAAATATACAAAAAAAATCTAGCTACTCGCTAGATTTCTTCTCTTATAAAATATTCATGCTGCTCCATTCTTTTATGACGCGATAAAATATGAGCTTTTTTTGCTTTCGATAAACCAAATAACCATAAAAATAACATGAAAGGTACGATTAACAGTAATTCCAAACCTTTAATGATCAAAATGCTATTATAAATAGTATGTAAAACAAAGGAGGCTATAAAAGCATACATAATTTCATTTTTAGCTTTTTTAGATGCAGCAAATTTTGCTCTTCCTAAATAATAGCCCATAACTACACCAAATAAGGCATGACTTGATACTGGTAATAATGCACGGATAAATGCCGCATCCATGCCAAAGTTTAGTAAAAACAAAATATTTTCGACAGTCGCAAATCCGAGTGCAACACTAGCACCATACAAAATCCCATCATATGGGTCGTCGAACTCTATATGTTTGTATATAGCTATAACTAATATTAGCCATTTAAAAAATTCTTCCAAAGCACTGGTAATAAGTGCTTGATGAATAAACAAAGATGTAAATAGCTCTTCCTCTTCAATCACATGTTGAATAAATAAGATGGGAAATGTTAAGATGGCACCATATATAAAAGAATGTAATAATAATTTGGAAGGCTCTTTTGCGATTTCTTTTCGTAAATAAAAATAACTTAAAAGTGCAAGTGCTGGCGCAATTGCAACGGAAAGCAGTATGAACATATGCGTACTCCTTCCAATAGATTATCTTTATTATACATCTTTTTATCGATAAATTGTAAAAATTACGGAGGTTTTATTGTGAAATCTATTTTACTTATCCATACAGGTGGAACTATTTCTATGCAAGTACACGCGGATACCGGTGCTGTCGTTCCCGCGGAGAATAATCCTCTTATTTTAGAAGGCGAAAAACTGAAGCAATTTGCCAATATTATAGAAATAGAAGCTTTCAATTTGCCATCACCACATATTACGCCAAAAGAAATGCTCAAACTGAAACAAATAATAGAACAATATATGCGTGAACAAACGATTGACGGAGTAGTAATTACCCACGGAACGGACACATTGGAAGAAACCGCATACTTTTTAGATTTAACTCTTAATACTTCTATACCAGTTGTCATAACTGGCGCAATGCGTTCTTCCAATGAAATAGGATCAGATGGCCTATACAATTTAGTTTCTGCTATAAAAGTTGCCTGTTCAGATGAAGCAAGGGACAAAGGTGTTTTAGTAGTATTAAATGATGAGATACACACTGCGGAGAACGTTACTAAGACGCATGCCAGCAATGTAAGTACATTTCAGAGCCCTCAATATGGTCCGATTGGCTTTATCTCGAAAAGTATTGTACATTTTCACCATACGCCTCTACATCGTACTGTATTGCCTATCGATGGTATTTCAAAGAGAGTTGGACTCTTTAAAGTATACGCGGGTATGGAGCCGGATTTGTTGGCAGCATCCATTGAATTAGGATATTCGGGTATTGTGTTGGAAGGTTTGGGACAAGGAAATGTTCCTCCTAGTCTAACTCCAATCATAGATGAAATTCTAAAAAAAGAAATACCAATTGTTATTGTCTCAAGATGCTTTAATGGGATAGCCCAAGACGTATATGGTTACTTAGGTGGCGGGAAGGGATTAAAAGATTTAGGGGTCATGTTTGCCAATGGTCTAAATGGACAAAAGGCAAGACTAGCGCTCCTCGTCGCGTTGCATAATACAGATCCCCGTGATGCTATGAGCAAAATTTTTTCTGTCTAATTAGTGTGAAAAATAACGGCATATTACATTCCCAATTCCACTTTTTCGCTGTAAAAAGCGCAAAGATTTTATCTTTCTTTGCGCTTTTTTTCTATTTCTTTTGCTATTTGTTCTCCGTGGAAACGACCATTTTCAATAAATATTTCATTGGCATTGTTACCTGCAGCAATAACCCCCGCTATAAATATTCCTTCTATATTGGTTTCCATTGTTTCTGCATTGTATGTAGGCCGGCCAGTGGTAGGATCAATTTGAATCCCCATATGCTTTAAAAAACTATGATCCGGATGATAGCCGGTCATTGCGAATACGAAATCATTTTCTATTTGAAATTCCCCGTTTGGTCCTTTTAATGTGACTTTCTGTTCACCTATAGATATTACTTCTGTGTCAAAATGCATGTCGATTTCACCATTTCGAACGAGCCCCTCAAACTCTGGCAACACCCATGGTTTTATACTTGGAGAATAAGTACTTCCACGATACACAACCGTTACATTCGCTTTTGCTTTGTTTAACTCAAGTGCGGCATCAATTGCTGAGTTTTTGCCTCCGATGACTAATACTCGGTGATCAAAATAAGGATGCCCCTCCTTAAAATAATGGCTTACTTTCGGCAAATCCTCTCCTTGTATGCCGATAAAATTCGGATGATCATAATAACCAGTTGCAATAATGACGTAAGTTGAATGGTATGTAGATTTTGAAGTTTGGACGATGAAATGATCACTTTCTCTTTCCACCTGACTAACATATTCATATTTGTTCACTTGTATGTTTTTCAACTTGGCAACTTCTCTGTAATAGACCAATGCTTGGTTGCGCTTTGGTTTTCGTTCTTCCACGATAAAAGGAACATCTCCAATTGCTAGCTTCTCGCTTGTGCTAAAAAATGTTTGGTGTGTGGGATACTTATAAATTGCTTCCACAATATTTCCTTTTTCGATCACTAATGTTTGTAAACCAATATTTTGCATGGAAATAGCTGCTGCTAGCCCACATGGTCCTCCTCCAACGATAATGACATCCACTTGTTGTACCACTTGTAAAAACTTCCTTTCTCTTTCAAACGGTTTTTTTATTCACCGTACAATGTAATTACATGACACTCCGATTTTGCACCTAATCGAAGAGGCACACCTGTCGTTCCAAAACCATTACTAATAAGCTCCGCACTAAAATCTTTTTCCTTAAAAGTACCATTTTCATAAATACCAAATGGCCCAAACCGAATTTGGCCACCATGAAGATGTCCCGCTAAGAACAAATGCGGATTACTTACTTTTTTAGCGTTATTAAAATATGCTGGCGCATGAGTGATGAAGATAACTATATCCTCTTCTCTTACATCTTGAAACGCTTCATATATATTTACTTTACCACTAAATCCATCGTTGACTCCAACGAGGCGAATCGGTGTACCAGCAACAGTCCGTTCAACGGATCGGTTCACCAACAGCTGAACATCATTTTTTTCTAATATGCAAATTAAATTTTGCTCTCCCACTTCCCGGTCATTATTGCCAAAGACGTAAAAAACATCTCCCAATTTTTTAAGCTGCTCGATATTATGCTCCGTTCGTTGTAAAGGAACCCCTTTTTCGGTGAGATCCCCTCCGATAATCACGATATCTACTTTGCCCATAAGCGAGTCAATGAACTTACTATCTATTTTACGACGGTGAATATCTGAAATAAAAAAAAGATGCACCCGGGAACCAGGCCTCATTTCTTTCACCGGAAGCTCATGGGTTTTTACATTAACTTGAAATGCCAAGTAGAGCATGTAAAGTAAAAGGCAGACTGCCAAACCGGCTACTAACAAAAGAAAATATACCAACGAAAAACCTCCTAATCATAAAGTGAATCTTCAAACAGTGGGGATTTTTCGACGCACAGGACGTGCTAGTGAGAATGTTGCGACATGGACGTCGCGCTTTTAGTCCCCGTCATCCCCCACTGTTTGTTAGTTGTGTCCCACACGATGTGGGTCAAACAGAAGTTGCAAACGCTCTTTTATTTTGCGACGAGCTTTGCGCAGGAGCAACACGATGTTGCGTACTTAGTCTGGGATCATTTCATCTTGCAAAACAAGTACAAAAGGACAGGGAAGTCCCCCCTGTCCTTTCAAGTCTACACTACCTAAACTTATGAATCGTCTTTTCGAAAACAGAACCTTCTATATCTATATATGCAGCGAAGATTCTAAGTGACCTTCTTTCGATACATTTATTAAGGCAGGATTAACTTTTGACCTGCTGAAATAGCATTGGATGATAGACCATTAGCAGATTTAATTTTTTCAACTGCATTTGGGTCCTTGTAATAATTGACTGCAATACGGTATAGTGTTTCATTTTCTTTAACAATATGAGTTCTAGATGGAGTTTCCTTTTTTGGTTGTTCCACTTTCGGCTCTTCTACTTTAGGTTTTTCCACTTTAGGTTGCTCTGTCTTTGGTTGTTCTACTTTCGGTTGTTCTACTTTAGGCTCTTCCACTTTTGGTTCTTCCTTTACGGGTGCCTCTTCTTCTTTTTTGTCTTCTTCTGAAGCTTCTTTTTCTTCTTCCTCTTCTTTAGGGCTATTCGTAATTGTCTTCGTTTCCACTTGAATAATGCCCGCTTCCTGTACCTCTTCTGTATCCTTCGGTGTGTAAATAAACTGCACATATAGAAAAATGCAAACCGGTATTAGAATAAAAATAAAAAATAAAGTCGGTAATAGGATGTTTTTCGATTTTTTCTTTGCTTTTTTTCCAGAATTTGATCTTCTACGACTTCTTAGCTCTACGTTTTCGTCCTCTACATGGATGGATTGTCTATGTTCATCTATTTTCTTTTGATAGTCGTCTTGGTTCATATTTTTCAAACTCCATTTCTGCCATTATATCTACTACTATTATGCCGAATTTTGTTGAAAAAGTAAACTTCTCGCCTGCATTACGAATGTAACAGTTCATCTAATTTAATCTTCCAATTCATTTCTTCCTTTTGTTCGAATGGTTGTTCTCTGGCAATCAGAATTTCTTGTAAAGGTAAAGTACACTTAGAGCAGCAATACTTTGGCCGCTTTGTCAGCTCTTCATCGAAGTAACGTAATAGTTGCTCTCGTATGCATGTTTCATTTTGTAGCATCGTATATAAAGCGAGTATTTCAGCCCATTTTTTTTGTTTAATAGTTTGAAATAATTGAATTGTCTCATGCTCCTTTAACTCCTCTTTCCAGTAATCCAATATTCTCGTGGTAGTTTCCGGTAGCTGCAATTGTATATTCTCGGATTCATATGCAAGGCGAATATCCGCTTCTTCTGGGAAATCTTGCATCGCGACATAGAAAGCCTGCTCCACATCCGTAGCTGTAAATAGCAAGGAGGCAATAGACTGCGCTCCGTCCCGTGCAGCCCTCCCCACTTCTTGCATATAGCTTGCTATGGACGTCGGAATATGGTCATGTATGATTTGTCGAATATTATCTTTATGTATCCCCATTCCAAAGGCATTTGTTGCACAAATCCAATCCAGCTGCCCTTGTTGAAACTGTTGTTGGACTAAAATACGATCATCCTGCTCCATTTTGGCATGATAGTAAGCGACTCGAATCCCTCTTTTTTGTAACTCATGTGCGTACATCTCTGTTTTTTTACGGGACTGTGTATACAAAATACCAGGACCATTGGTGGACGTAACTCTACCGATTATCCAGGCAAGCTTTTCTTGCGCATCTTTAACTTCAATCGCTTCATACGCAATGGCAGGTCGATCAAGGGAATGGATATACTCAAACGGCTCCCTCATTAATAATGTCATTTTAATATCTTCCACTACTTTACTAGTTGCCGTAGCAGTTAAAGCAAGGACGTTTGTTTGCCGGAATTGCTGCAGCCATTTGGCAATTCGTAAATAGTCCGGCCGAAAATCAAATCCCCATTGAGAAATACAATGGGCTTCATCCGCAACGATATAGGCTATACGGATAGTGGAAAGTGCATGATTAAAACGGTCGTTTTGCAGCATTTCCGGGGAAGTGAATATAAATTTGTAAGTAGACAAATTTCGAAAAACCATTTCCTTTTGCTCAAAGGATAAAAAAGAGTTAATCGCAACAACTCTTTTTTCACCTAACATTTTCAATTGCTCCACTTGGTCTTGCATTAAAGAAAGTAAGGGAGAAACAATGACGACTGAGCCTTCCATCAAATATCCTGGCAATTGATATAATAATGATTTACCCATACCAGTTGGTAATATGGCAACGACGTCTTGTCCTGCAATGACGTTTTCTATTATTTCTTTTTGCCCTTCCCTAAATGAATCGTAACCAAATTTACGCTTTAATATTTCAGTTAACTTATCCATTTATTTCTTCTCCTTTAGTTAGCGCTAATCTAATTTGAAAATAACTTAAATCAGGAAGTTCCTCGCGAATGATTTTTAATTTTTTCGTTTGTCGTTCCTGTGCAATATGTAAAACTTTTTGAACTTGTTCTGTTGAAATAAAGGCTTGAAGAGGAAAAGTTGGATCTGCTGAAACAATTTCAATCACATGGTCTTCTATCGTATTTTCTTTTAAAAAACGCATCCTTGCTATTTCCTCGATCGTGTAGCCTTTCTCAAATAATTTACTAGTTTTGAATGCGGAATCTGTTAAAGGAGTTTGTACGTAAATACCCTTCGTCAATGCGTGTAAATCTGGATATTTCTCTTCTGTTATGTCGTTTAAAAGAATATGTAAGCACTCGATGAATAAAAACTTCACATCTAAAACAGTCATGTGATGGTGACTAGCAAGTTGCTCCCAAGTCAACCCACTATTTTTGTACCCACTTAAACGGTAAACAAACAAATTACGATGGATTTCTAGTAATAAGGGATTCTCAAGTAAATGAAACAACTGCTTTTTAAAATGAGCACCAAAAGAACTCGATTGAAAATCTCTTGCCTGCAAAAATACTTTAACAAAATGATGAATCTCATTGCTTTTTTGAACAGGCACAAACTTCTTTTCATTTTCTTGAAACTGGGATAGCGTCTGGACGATCAATTCCACTCGTCCCCAAAATATAAATTCTTTTCCCCGGAGAATCCATCCATTATAAAAAGGACGTCGTATAGAAACTATTTGATGCAAACCTTTTTCTGTAATAGCGACTCTGGATTCATTCATAACGATGAGCCCTTCTGCATGGAGATTCTTTATAGCTTCCTCATATGTTTCTTTTGCTAGTTTTGGATATAAACTAAAGTAAGAATGCAGTTGAAAGTACGTCACATCTTGAATGGTTTGACCTGATTTTTTCCCTTTTAATAAATAATAAGGTGCAGTAGATGACCTTTCTCCTTGAAATTTGTGTATAATTAATAACAGTAGTTGTTGAAAATACAATGGAAATCCCTCACATATGAAAGTATTTTGGTTGAAATGTAGCGAAAATATCTTTAGAATGAATAAGATAGCAGATTCGTGAAAGCAGATATAAAGGAGAGAATTAAGGAATGGCTAAATATACAATTGTTGATCAGGATACATGCATCGCATGTGGCGCATGTGGCGCTGCTGCACCAGATATATACGATTATGACGATGAAGGAATTGCTTTCGTTATTTTAGATGATAACACGGGTACTACAGAAGTTCCAGATGAACTACTAGAGGATATGGAAGATGCATTTGAGGGTTGCCCTACCGATTCTATTAAAGTAGCAGAGGAATCTTTTGAAGGCGACGCCTTAAAGTATGAATAGACTTTGAACCCATAAAGAATGTGTAAGGTGCTTAAAACCCTTGCATATTCTTTTTTTCTTTTCTAAATTACTGCTCGAATCATCCTAAAACAAATATAACATATACGAACGTACATTTTCATTATTTGAAAATTGGTGAAGCAGCCTCTACGTATAAAACTGTTTATTCTTTAAAAAAGGTCGTCTCTCTTAAATAAGAGAAACGACCTTTTAACGTTAATTTATATTGGCTGTGCCAAATGAATGTGTCACTTTATCTAGTAATGGCTTCATTCGTTTAAATAAAACAATCATGACAATTGCTACTAAAATACCTTTTATAAGATTAAACGGTAAAATACCGAAAATGATAGAATTGAATAATGCTGTTCCTGTTTCCATTGGGAAATTTAAGAAATAAGCATACATCGGTAAAAATACATAATAGTTTAATACACTCATACCGATTGCCATCGAAATCGTCCCACAAGCTAATCCGTACGTAATTCCTTTAGATGATGTAGCTTTGCGATAAATAAGATAAACTGGCGTCAAAAACAAAATACTTGTTACGAAGTTTGCCATATGTCCTACTGGAACACCGGTTGGGCTACCTGCAAACAACCAATCTAACACATTCTTCAAAAATGCTACAAGAATACCAGCAAGTGGTCCCATCGTGATTGCTGCAATTAGTGCTGGAATATCACTAAAATCTACTTTCAAATAAGCTGGTAACGCTGGTAATGGAAATGCAAGAAGCATTAATACAAAAGAAATACTACTTAACATAGCGATTGCGATCAGCATTCGCGTCTTACCTTTTAACATAAAATCCTCTCTCCTTTTGCGATTCACTCCACAAGAAGAAAGGTTCAGCACGTTTTCTTTACTCAAAAAATCCCTTAAGCTATTGACTTTAGGCTTAAAGGAGTAAAAGGTACACTTAAACAAGCGTATCCGTATAAGAGCATACGAAAAACGACTGCACCTTCACCTTCTCCCATCCAGACTATACTGTCGGCTTTGGAATTTAACCAAATCAACCTTAACTTAACGGCTCGCGGGCTGAAGAAATAAATTTCTAATACCGCCGGTCGGGAATTTCACCCTGCCCCGAAGATGAATCAATATTTTATTGTCCTTCAAGCTTTATCTTGAATTAAATACATCTTATCAAAGTTTCATATGTAATGCAATACAGTTGCTCAAAAACATTTAAAACCTATTTATTTACTATGCATTAAATATTTTTAACATAAATAATGTGCTCTAGATCGTTATATAAGACAGCTTCCAAACCACTATCTGCTCTTATAACTAGATAATTGAGCTGCGAGATGCCGACTATTTGGGGATATTTTGTGGTATGAGCGGTTTCCCACCCCAAGTACACTTGCTATTTTAAGTATTGGTTGCTTTCATCCGCAATTTGATTGCTCCTACTTGTAATTTGGTTGCTCTCCTGCTGATTTGGTTGCTTTCCGATTAGATTTGATTGCTTTCAATGAAGATTGGTTGCCCTTAACCAATTACTGGATAATTGAGCAGCGAGATGCCGACTATTTGGGGGATACTTTGTGGTATGTGTGGTGTCCCACCCCAAGTACACTTGTTATTTAAAGAATTGGTTGCTTTCACCGGCAATTTGGTTGCTCCTACTTGTAATTTGGTTGCTCTCCTGCTGATTTGGTTGCTTTCCGATTAGATTTGATTGCTTTCAATGAAGATTGGTTGCCCTTAACCAAT
>NZ_JBIVOJ010000019.1:60702-70805 GCF_044754065.1 Psychrobacillus sp. NPDC093180
ATTACTGGATAAATAAGCAGCAATATGTTGACTATTTGGGTTACTATGCGGTATAAGCGGCGTCCCACCCCAAGTACACTTGCTATTCTAAGAATTGGTTGCTTTCATTCGCAATTTAATTGCTTCTCTTTGTAATTTGGTTGCTCTCCTGCTGATTTGGTTGCTTTCCGATTAGAATTGATTGCTTTCAATGATAATTGGTTGCCCTTAACCAATAACTGGATAAATGAGAAGCGAAACACTTCCTATTCAGGGTATACTACTTAGCAATGATCACCGTCTCCATGACTGATTAGTCGCCCTTAGCCATTTATTGGATTTACACGGTCGTAAAATTATATAAATTGATCCTATATCTCTTTTTCAAAAATTCATAAGCACCAAAAAATGCGAGGAAGAAATGACTAGGTCATCCCTTCCACGCATTCAAAACAAAATTATTCACTAACAATAAACCCATTCGGTCCAAGCGGAACTGGTAAAGGTTTCGTTAAATCGAATTCTGCCCACTGCTGCTGTACTACATTTTCAAGCATTACTTCTTCACCGAAGCTTGCAGCTGTTAGAGCAAATGCTTCGATTAACCTCGTTGTTGCAAACGGATCTAACGCTTCTAAATCAAGTCGTTCATCAAAGCGCACGACTGGTATACCATTCTGCTCCGAATATGTGTATGAAACATCGGAAGGAATAACCGATGTATAAAAATCATTTTCTACATCTTTCATTGCCAGCATCGCTTCAGAAAGCGAGTTATACGCATTTCCAAAACTAGGAGTCAAATAATCCTCGCCGTTACTTGCATGATAGATATAATAATTGTAGTGACCTGAAGAACCAGGTAACTTCCTCGGCTCCTTTATCTCACCGGCTTGATCCCATACTATTGTCGTACCTTCTTCATTTACGGGTAAAATTGAATCAAAATCAGTAAATATTTCATTCAATGATTGTTCATAGGTTGTCGTAGACCCTGATGCTCTATCGTATCCGTGGTCCTTAGGTAAATAATGCTTTAACACATTTCCTTCCGCTACGAAATACCCTTTAAACGGATGATATTCCATAAATCCCATTGCTTCTTCATCAATCTGAGCTGCATAACGTTCATACAACTGCAAACTAGTTGGTGTCCTATCTGGGAAATCTGTTTCCATACGTTCTTTTGGAATAATGATTGATATAGGAACAGTTAATGCATTCTCTACTAATGAAAAATGAAAAACGGTACCTCCATTTAAACTATCTTCATAAACAGAAGTTGTTTTATGGAGTGGGATCAACTCTATAGGAGTATCCAGCATCTTCGTCATGGCCGTCATTTCATTTGCCTGTTCGACCGTTGTTTCGTCCTCTGTTACGGTTGTACTTTCTTCTTTTGCGTCCATAGATCGTAACTTTTCTGATGATTCAGTGCTGTCGTTGGACATCGATTTTTCTTCTTGGTTCGTATAGGAAGAAACAAGGAATGTTAAGAGGAAAATCGCTGCAACGGAAACGACAAAAGGCATCCATTTTGAAAATGACATGACTATTGTTTTTCTTTTTTCTTCTTTGACTTGAGCTTCTATTTCCATTTTTACCCGATTATACACCTCTTCTTTGGAACGATGATCTGTAAATTTGGGCATATTTTGTAGAAGCTCATCAATTGATGACTCTTCTTTTTTTCTATCGCTCATGATGAACTGTACCCTCCTTTTCTTGCACAGATAATCGTTCTCGAAGTGCTTTGATCGCACGATGTTGCGTTGTCTTCACTTTCCCTTCTGTCCAACTTAATACTTGTGCTGTTTCTGCTATGGAAAGCTCTTGAAAATAACGCATAATGATGACCATTTTTTGATCACCTGTGCAATCGTCAAGAGCTACGAGTAATGCTTTCATTTCATCGTTAAGCTGAACTGAATCCTCTGGTAGCATTTCGTTTGATGTGAGCTGCATTGTCTCCCAATCAAATGATTCAAATAATCTTTTCTTGCGCACTGCTTGTTTCCTAAAATGATCAATCGCCACATTTTTAGCGATGGAAAATAACCAAGTTTTTTCTGAACTCTTTCCTTCGAATTTACTATAAGCCCTTATTACCCGTACATATACTTCTTGGACCAAGTCTTCCGCAGTTTGCCTATTTTTCACCAAATAAATAAGAAACTGAAAAACGTCTTGATGATAACTATCATACAAGCGGTGGAAAACGGAGTCATTCATAAGCTCCCCCCGTTCTTCTAATTAGTCGTTTCATGTACCGTTTTGTTTCACATTATTCGCTTAAAGGTAATTTAATAATGAATGTTGTTCCTACCTCAACTTCACTTTCTACGGATAAACTACCGTCATGCCGTTCGACAATATTTTTGGCAATTGCAAGTCCAAGACCTGTTCCACTTTTCCCTCTAGTTCTCGCTTTATCCGCTTTATAAAAACGTTCGAACACATATGGTAAATCTTCTTTTGGAATCCCATATCCAGTGTCTTTTACTTGAATTACTATATGCCCGGCTATTTTAGATAAGTTTACCGTCACTGAGCCGTCCTTAGGCGTATGTCGAAGGGCATTATCGATTAAATTAGTAAGTACTTGTTCCATTCGATCCTCATCCAGTTGCAAATGAATACTCTCTGATAATGTATGCTCAAAATATAGACCGATATTTTTTTCTTTAGCAATTTGATCAAATTTTTGCGTAATACGCTCAATTGTTGGCACGACAGAAACGTCTTCCTTATATATGCTTAGGTAACCCGATTCTAAACGTGCTAAATCTAGTAATTCTGTTACTAATCTTCCCATTCGTTTAGATTCGTCATAAATAACGCGAATCATTTCATTTTGTTCTTCTACGGTTGTCACTACGTCATCAATAATCGCTTCACTATACCCTTGAAGCATCGAAATAGGTGTTCTTAGCTCGTGGGAAACATTTGCGATAAAGTCTGAACGCATTTTATCTAAACGGTGCTGCTCAGTCATATCTCGCAGAACAACAACTGCACCGCGGACCGCTTCTTTACTGTAAAGAAGGCTGATAGAAACGGAAAAATAGGAGCCTTTTATTTCTAATTCTTCATCAATCTCTTCTTCTAAATGAAATACATGGTCAAGTAAGTGGTATAACTCTGCTGGTAAATTAGAGTTGTCTGCTGTTTCATTGTTTGCATACCACTTTTGAATCAGCTGATCGGCTTGTGGATTACTAACAAGAATGGTCAAATCTTTATTAAATGTGATAACCGCATCTGTCATAGACGTAAGAATACTTGAAAGCTGTTCTTTTTCCTGGCTGATCACTTCTACGTGGTGTTTTAGCTGACTTCCCATTCGGTTAAACGCAGAACTCAGCTCACCAATTTCATCCCTTTGTACATAAGTAACTTTCGTTTCGAAATTTCCTTTTGCAAGCTCGGATGCTGCTTCTCGCATCGATCGAAGGGGAGCGGTAATTCTGGAAGATAAAAAGAATGAGAACATGGTCGTAAGTAATAATGCGATGAATCCAGATAAAAAGACAATGCGCGTAGTATGATTGGAAGTCTTATTAACTACTTCTAAGCTTTGATAAATAAAGACCGCACCGTGTATTTCCTTATCGGATTCTAAAGGAGAGGCAAGGATAATATAGTTCTCCATTCGATCTTCCTCGGACATGGAAGGCATAAGCATCTTTTTAATAATCGTGTTATTTGCTGTATAGATATTCGCTAGGTCTTCATCTTTTAATAATTTTTCTTGAAAAACCTCTTTGTTTAAACCTTCATGTACCGATAAAAATACAGACTCCGGATTTCGTACGATTAAAGCACTTGTTTCTGCTCCAAGAATATTTTGAATAATTTGCATGGAGTCTTCTATTTGATCGTATTGCTGCACTATTTTCCCTATTGTTGCAGCTTCCTGTCTAAGCGACTCCTCCGCTTGTTCTGTATGAAAATTTTCCAAAAACTCTAACATTAAGACAGTGACGATAAACAGCACAAATAAGACGAGAAGCAATATGGTTAACCATAGCTTCCCGACAACACTATTCCAAATTCTATTCATTGATAACTTCAAACTTGTAGCCTACCCCCCACACAGTCACAATCATCTTCGCAGACTTTTCAGATACTCTATTTAACTTTTCGCGTAATCGTTTTACATGTGTGTCGACCGTTCTTAAATCACCAAAGAAATCATAATGCCATACCTCTTTTAATAACTGCTCTCGATCAAATACTTTATCAGGCGCCTTTGCTAAGAAGTATAGTAGTTCATATTCTTTTGGTGTTAAACTCACTTCCACACCATCAGCAGTAACACGATGTGCATCATGATCGATTGTAAGATGCGGGAATACCACGATATCTTTTGATGTGGACAGGCCTTGTACAGGTGAAAGTGCAGCTGATCGTTTTAAAAGTGCCTTCACACGGAGCACCACTTCTCTTGGGCTAAAAGGTTTCACTATATAGTCGTCTGCTCCCAGTTCAAAGCCTTCTACACGGTTAGCCTCTTCCCCTTTTGCTGTTAACAAAATGATAGGAGTTTCTTTATGTGTGCGTAACTCCGTCATCGTTTCAATCCCGTCTTTTTCGGGCATCATAATATCTAATAGGATGCAATTATAATCATATTCTAGTGCAAGTTGTAGAGCGACTTCTCCATTCTCTGCTTCTTCTACTTCATAGCCTTCTCTTTCTAAATACATTTTCAATAAACGACGGATTCTTTCCTCATCGTCCACTACTAATAGTTTAATCATTTCAGACATAATATCAGACCCTTCTATCAACTTCTAATCTATATTGTACAATTAGTATCACCAAATGGAAAGAAAAGCCCTTACCTCTTTAATGGGAGATAAGAGCTTTTCAATTAGTTTAGCTTTCTCACATAGTTTACTGACCATACTTTACTTCCATAGGTACTTACGCTTTCTTATTAAGCGTATGAATGTAGTCCAGCAATAATCAGGTTAACCGCTACTAAGTTAAACATGATGATGATAAACCCGATTAATGCCAACCATGCAGATTTCTTGCCTTCCCACCCTTTTGATAAACGAAGGTGAAGGAATGCTGCATAGAATAGCCAAGTAATAAGCGCCCAAACTTCCTTTGGATCCCAGCCCCAAAATCTAGACCAAGCTTCATGTGCCCATATCATCGCAAAAATAAGTGCTCCTAGAGTGAAAACAGGGAAACCGATCAATACCGAACGATAACCGATTTCATCCATAAATTGAGAGTTCGCTTTTTTCGTAAATGGTTGTAAAACAGCTGCAATTCGTTTTCTCAAGATTAAACGAAGCAAGATATATAATATCGTTCCGAAGATAACAGACCATGTTACGACTGTCAGTTTTTTCGCATTTACTAGAGGCGGCATCTCCATTAACGGCTGCATTCTATTTTCAGTAATAGCTTCCGACTCATTCATCCCAAAAATCGGTGGCATATGATATTCCATTTTTAATACTTGTTCTTCTTTATTTACATAGTTAAATTCTGCTTTATAACCTGCTAATGTGAAAGAAGTTGTAGCGACTATAAAACCTAATACTAATACAACTACAAACATGACAGCTTCGATCCAAAAACGTTGCTTTGACTTTTTAGTCATATCAATATTTTTAAGCAAGTAGATGAGACCTGCCACCGCACTAATCGCTAATATTGCTTCTCCGAGTGCCGCAGTTATAACGTGAACCGTTAACCAATAGCTTTTAAGCGCCGGTATTAATGGCGTAATTTCTTTTGGAAACATACTCGCATAACCAATGATGATGATAGCAATCGGCAATGCAAAAAGTCCAAGTGCTGTAATTCTATAAATAAAGTAAATTAAAATAAACGCACCAACAACCAACATTCCAAAAGCGGTTGTAAACTCAAACAAGTTACTGACAGGAGCATGTCCAGCTGCTATCCAACGAGTGATAAAGTAACCAATATTGGATAAAAATCCGATAATTGTAACAGTAATGGCTAATTTACCCCAGCGTTCATAAGATTTCGAAGCTTTAGAGCTCGAACTCTTTACAGCGCCTCCAAATAAAAAGGTTGCTACTAAATACGCAACGAACGCAATAAATAATAAAGTACTACTTACTTCTACCATTATTAAACCCCTTCCTCTTTCTCCGCTTTAGAATCCTCATCTTGTTGATCTTCGTATTTCGGAAGATTTGCAACTTCAGAAACTGCATCCATATCTTTCTTGATGCTGAGCCAGTTTTTATTCGTATGCGCTGCAACTACGACTTGCCCATCCTCTAATTGCTGTATCCAAATACGTCGATGATTCCAATACGACCCTTGCGCTACCCCAATCATGAAGATAAGACCGCCAAGCATAAGAATAGGAAGTGTTAAATCTTTACGAACAGTTAAACCAGAAACGTCTCTAGTTTCGACACTTTGGAAAGCAAGTTTATGTTGATTTTCTCCAAGCGGTTCCAGCGTTTCTTTAATCATTACAAAGCTTGTTTCTCCTTTTGGAAACTCCGGAGTATACATTTTCACTAGAAATGCTGGATTGTTAGGAAGCGGTGATTGAGATTGCGGCACCCCATCTTCAAATCCAGTAAAATCTGCGTAGTAATCTAAAATTTCCACTTTGGCGTCATCTGATAATTCATAGACCGGTTTTGGATCCGCCAAATTAATCGTAAACTCACCAAAACTTTCGGCTGTTTCTTTATCTTGCAGTTGGAATGTCATAGATGCCAATTCATCTAAGCGAAAATCCATTTGGAAAACAGAAAAATTGTCAAACTTCAGCGGTTTATTCACTTGAATAGCCGCTTCTTTTTCAAAAGTTAAATCATCTAAATGGCCAGCAACTGCTCCTTCTGGTCCTTTATGTAATACGACGTTTGTTTGATAATTTTTAGCAATCGTTCCAACACGATCAATAGCATCTCCAAATACTTCTTCCGATTCTTCCTTTGAATATGTTTCATAGATAAATTCTTTACTTTCTAAGAAATAACCTTCCGTTTTTGGAATATATAGCGTTTCTCCTTCACGTAACCACATCGTCTCATCGACATAAAAACCTGGTAACGCACGAAGCATGACACCAAATAAGAACAAAATAAGACCTAAATGATTAATATAAGGACCCCAACGAGAGAAGCGACCTCTTTCAGCGAGTAACGCATTACCTTCGCGTTTCACGTTATAACGCATAGTCTTTAGCTTTTCTTCCGCTTTTTTAATAGATTCTTCCCCATTTTCGATGTTTCCAATCCCATAAATGCGTTGACGTTTCAAAAAGCTAAAATGCCTCTTCGTTTTTTGTTTCTTGAGGGATTTATAAAGTGGAATAACCCGATCTAGACTCGCGATGATCAAGGAAATCCCGAGCATCCCAATAAGCCCTTGGAACCACCAAGAACTATATAAGTCCGACAATCCTAACTTATAATATAGTGTTCCAAATGTGCCGTAAATTCGCTCATAGTAAGCAGCTATATCTTCTTCTGTTGTCGCCGGAACGTAAAAAACCTGCGGAAGGATGGTTCCAATTGATGCAGCAACAAGAATAAGGACAATTAGCCACACACCAACTTTGACACTCGAAAAGAAGTTCCATACCTTATCTATAATCGTTTTATTGTATGTTTGGGAACGTCTTGCTGAGCCTTCATAACGCATATCTACTAATTTCTTCTCTGCTGTCTCTTTATTTAATGGTCGTCCACAGCTTTCACATAACAATGTCCCAGCCGGGTTCACATTACCACATGTACAAACTATCTTGTCCATCTATAAAACTCCTTTAGGATGGTTTAATTTGCTCCATAAAATCTGCAATATCTTGCTCCGTCATTTCCCCTTTTATGATTTTTTCAATCCGGCCATCCGGATTTATCAAAAAAGTAGTTGGTAAAGGGGCAATATTATAAGACTGCATTACACTCTTATTTTGGTCTATTGCAATAGGAAACGTTAAACCATGACTATTTTTAAAGCTATTCACCTTTAATTGGGACTCTCCGATGTTAATAGCTAGTGTTTGAACACCTTGATCTTTATAGACATGATATTGGTTGTCCATTGCGGGCATTTCCGTTGCACATGGTTTACACCAAGTACCCCAAAAGTTTAAGAAAACGCCTTCACCTTTGTAGTCAGAAAGTCGATGTTCGTTCCCTTCCAAATCCACCAAAGCAAAATCAGGTGCTTTGTCCCCTTCACGAAGGACAGCATTTTTTTCTTTCGTTACGTTTGAGTATATTGTAAAGACGATGGCTATCGTCAGTACTGCTAAAACAGCAGTTCGAATATAAAATCTTTTCTTTTTAGATTGCGCCATCATTGCTCCTCCATTCCTAAGCATCGTCGACATATATTATACCAAAATATACATTTTAAAATGGACCGACATTTGAATGGTTTGTGAACATTCAAGTATTAGTTACCTATTTTTCCAGTTTCAGCTAAAACGCGTAATTGCTTAATTTCATGCGTTGTTAGCTCTCTCCATTCACCGGCATTTAAACCATGTAATGTTAAAAACCCAAATCGTTCCCGTTTTAACTTTTGGACTGGAAAACCGATTGCATCGAACATACGACGAACTTGTCTATTTTTACCTTCATGAATCGTTATTTCGACAATCGCTTTATTTGTTTTTCGCTCACTCGATAATAATTTAACTCGTGCAGGTGCAGTCTTTCCATCTTCTAATACTACTCCACGTTCCAATGGTCTTAATTGTTCTTTTAATGGAATTCCTTTTACTCTTGCGACATAGGTTTTGTCTACTTTAAATTTAGGATGCGTTAGAGCATACGAAAAGTCTCCGTCATTTGTTAGGAGTAGCAATCCAGATGTTTCATAATCTAATCTTCCGACCGGATATAGTCGCTCTTTTACATGTGGCAATAAATCAGTAACCGTTTTTCTGCCTTTATCATCTGTAACTGCAGAAATAACGCCTCTTGGTTTATAAAGTAAGTAGTATACTTTTTGTTCTTTTTCGAGTTTGACTCCTTCTACTTCTACTGTATCCGAATTCGAAACTTTTGTGCCAAGCTCTGTCACAACTTTCCCATTCACTTTTACTTTTCCTTGGAGAATCAATTCTTCTGCTTTTCTTCTAGAAGCGACACCTGCGTGTGCTAATACTTTTTGTAGTCTTTCCAATTCTTTCACCTCGTCCAATCTTTCCATACATATGAGTGAATTATGTCACACTTTTAGACAAAATAAAAGAAGACAGTCTTTTAGAAAAACTGTCTTCCATATTGATCCAATATAGAGAGTGTTATACACAATGCCGGTTTCCCAATCGCCTACATCCAATAAATGGCTAAGAGCAACCAATTGGGTATTGAAAGCAACCAGTTTTAGTCTGAAAGCAATCAGTTCAGCACGAGAGCAACCAAATTACTCATGAAAGCAACCAACTCCTTATAACAGCAAGTTTACTTGGGATGAGACGATAAATAAGCGACGGATTATCCGATATTACATTGCAAATCGCTTACTTATCCATACCGATCCACTGAGGAATGGATATTTAATCTGGTTCCCCCCTCTCGTACATCCAGTAAATGGCTAAGAGCAACCAGATTACTCATGAAAGCAACCAACTCTGTATAACAGCAAGTTTACTTGGGGTGAGACGATAAATAAGCGACGTATTATCCGATATTACATTGCAAATCGCTTACCTATCAATACCGTTCCACTGAGGAATGAATATTTAATCCGGTTCCCCCTCTTGTACATCCAGTAAATGTCTAAGAGCAACTAAATCAACATGTGAGCAACCAATTGGGTATTGAAAGCAACCAGTTTTAGTCTGAAAGCAACCAGTTCAGCACGAGAGCAACTAAATTACTTATGAAAGCAACCAACTCCTTCAAATACCAAGTTTACTTGAGCTGAGATAAAGACGTTTCTGACTCATTTTCTTAATCGTTGCGCAAATGCCCCCGAATGTTGCGCATATGGACATTAACGTTGCAAGTAACCTCTGCTAAGTTGCTCTTTTATGAATGGACATATGTGATCACAATAGAGTAGGCGCATGAAAATTAATTCATGCGCCTCTCGCAGATCCGTACGTGCGGGTCATCGCATACGGCTCCTCCATGCTTATCCCCTTT
>NZ_JBIVOJ010000020.1:0-70026 GCF_044754065.1 Psychrobacillus sp. NPDC093180
ATACCCGCACTACCAGTCAGCTATACACTTCCGCCACTACGGCATGTTAGGGACTTTCACCCGTTAGAGAAAAGCGCTGCCAAGCGCACAAAAGACGATAAACCAAGATCTGGTCCATCGTCTTTTAATAGAAAAGAGACATCACCAAATAATTGGTAAGGTCTCGCAAACAACAATCGTTGCCAACAAAGCCGAGGAAATAAATCCTGTATTGACGACTTTGCTGTATAGCTACTCCCCTTAACGGAAGATAAATTATTAATTTTGTAGGCTAATTATAAGCTCTGGATGCCTTCGAGTCAATTTTTTGAATTGACCATTCGACTACTTATTGCGTATAATGTATATGAGCATATGTTCATATACATTATGATGGAAAAGAGGATTTATAATGGAACAACAAGAGCATGCATTTTTATCTCCAAATACGGTTGAGGATGCTTCCCGTATTTTCAAGGCACTAGCCGATCCAACTCGTATAAAAATATTATATTTGCTATCTCAAGAAGAATGTTCAGTAAGTCATATTACGGAAGTGTTGAATATGACACAATCCGCTGTTTCCCACCAACTCAGCTTACTTAGAAATTTACGACTCGTTAAATACAGACGGGACGGAAACACTTTTTACTACACGTACGACGACGAACATGTGATTACTATTTTAAATCAAGTCATTTCACATATTGAATGTAAATAAGGAGGAAATTTTTATGGGTCACCACCATCATCATCATGGTCACGACCACCACGGCCACTCACATCACCATTTTGAGGAGTCTCGGGAAGGAAATAAAAAAGGGTTGCTAATTGCCTTACTTATTACGACCGGAATTATGTTTTTAGAGTTCTTTGGAGGCTTATTTACAAATAGCTTAGCTCTGTTATCTGATTCCGGACACATGTTAAGTGATGCAAGCGCTTTGCTTTTAAGCCTAATAGCCATCTGGTTTGCTTCAAGGGCTCCTTCTCCTCAGAAAACATTTGGGGGTTATCGCTTTGAAATATTAGCTGCACTATTTAATGGTATTACGTTATTTATTATTGCCGGATTTATCGTTTGGGAAGCATTTGGTCGATTGGTCGAACCTCAAGCAGTTGCAAGCGGCACGATGATGCTGATTGCTGCGGTCGGTTTGTTCGCAAATTTATTGAGCGCCTGGGCATTAATGCGTAAGGGCGATGTAAAAAATAATGTAAATTTACGTGGTGCTTATTTGCATGTACTTGGAGATGCTTTAGGATCTATCGGTGCAATTATAGCAGGAATCTTCATGCTATTATTTGATTGGTTTATAGCCGATCCTATTATTTCCGTTCTCGTTGCTTTATTAATATTGCGAAGTGCTTGGGGAATTATTAAGCATTCTGTTCATATCTTGATGGAAGGAACACCAATCTCGATCGATCAAACCGAAGTAAAGGCTGAATTAGAAAAAATCGAAGGCGTTAATCATGTCCATGACCTCCATATATGGACGATAACTTCTGGTTTAGATTCATTAAGCTGCCATATTGTCATTGAAGAGGAAAGGAATAGCCAACATATTCTCCAACAAGCGATTGATATATTAAAAGAGAAATTCCACATTGAGCATGCAACAATTCAAATAGAGACTGATCAGATCAAACACAGTGAATTGAAATGCAGGTTGGAATAACGTCATATACAATTCAACGCAAATTAGCCCCTTCCGCTAAACGGAAGGGGCTGCTTGAATTGGAGTGGTTGAATTCTAAAATTCTACTAATTGTGGTTCTTCCCCTTTAGTATTCATCACTCGGATTTGTGTAGGGGTAATTTTTAAAATGATGAGATTTGGATCTTCTGGTCCCTTAAACCAACCTTCTAATGCCTTATTCCATACCTTTTTCTTCATACTCTCATCATCATGTTCTTCAACTGTTCCTTCAATTTCTAAGAAAGCATCGCCTAATCCTTTGCCATCGTATCCTAAAAGAATATGAGTGTTTGGATTCTTTTGAAGCTCCTCTACTTTATGCGTCTTTTTACTTGTCGCTGTGTAAAGAATGAAATCATCGTTAAAAAAGGTCATATAACGGGAATGCGGTTTGTTTTGTTCAATCGTTGCCATCGTACCAATTAAACTATCCTTTAAGATTTGTTGTGCCAGCTCTTTCGCATCTTTTGCCATGAATTAATCTCTCCTTTATAATGACTTTCCCTTTTATTATTCCTTTTCTGATGTAAATTAATCCTTCAGTAACATAAAGGGAAAAATCCTGTCTCTAATCGGTGTGACCTGTGGGAATGATAATGGAATACCACATATATTGAGGATAACTGCGGGGTGTAGGGAAACTGCGATGTAAGAAATTTTATTAGGTGACCACTAGGATTTTGGCACGGCGGCGCTTCGCTTTCCGCGTGCTCGCGACAAGTCGCTTCGTCGCGAGCGTCTGCAGGATTTTGTTTTTCTCGCTTTCCCGCAGAGTCTCGCGCCGATGGACTAAATCCCTCAAATTATGTAGTTGCAGAATAAGTATCTCCAGAAAATGGATAAGGGCAACCAAAAAGCAGTGAAAGCAACCAGTCCTATCCTGAGAGTAACCAAACGACTGTTGAGAGCAACTAGAGGCAGTCTGAAAGCAACCAAATTACCTCTGAGAGCAACCAATTATTCATAGAACAAGTTTACTTGGAGTGAGACGCCGATAATAATGGCGCATTATTGAGGATTGCTTTACAAAAAGCATCGACTTTGTCGGCTTTGTCGCGTTCAGCCGGTATTTTGTCGTGTTCAGGGGCTAATTTATCGCAGTCACAGTGGATATTGTCGCAGTCCACCATTTATTGGATTTACCCAGTTGAGAAGCTGTTTAATAGTTGGTTTTTTGCAAGTCGATACCTGAATAAACAAGCAGTTATTATTGATTTTTACTGCAGGCGTCGACTCCTGCCGGATGAGGGAGCAAAATGAGACATTCCAACGACGCCCAAAGCGGAGGGAATGGCTCATCGCTCACCCGGCGGAAAGCGTGCGACTGCAGTGAAAATCTAGCGGACAACTTCATCAACTCACTACTTCGCAGTTTCCCTATAATACGCATGAGGTTCTAATAACCTAATGCGTTCGTTTCAACGACTAAATAATCTTATTCTATATATCTTTTAATTTCCTAAAGCATGAATAAAAACGAATCACCACATTTTCAAAAATTGTGTCGCTCGATTTCTCCCCTTTTCTAATAGCTTTGACTTCATCTCTCTATCTAAATCAAACTGTGTAGCGCTATATTCATCAACCGGGATAAAAATAACATTCTTCTCCAGCTTGCGAGAGATATATCTTTCATCATGTGCATTTTTCATCGTGGAAAAAAGTGCTTCGAATAACTGCAAACCATTCTTAATCTTATGTGGTTGCATCTCCTCTGAGCTACTACTTAGCTTCAAGCCAACGATTGGACGCTCTTTGTTTCCATTATCAAAAATCCACATTGGGAAATTACTTAATACTCCTCCATCTACAACAATTGTGTCTCCAGATCCTACTCTCATTTTAACTGGCTCAAAGAAAAACGGAATTCCACAACTCATACGTAAAGCTCTAGCAACAGGAAAGCTATCTGGAGATACACCATACTTCTCCAAATCATCGGGGAGTACCATCATTTTCCCATTCGTTAAATCTGATGCTACAAGTTTCAAAGATCCTGGCGGTAAATCAGAAAAGGAATAAACTCCTTTCGCTGCTAATTTCTCCAGAAACCAATTTTCTAAAGCCTTCCCTTGGTATAAACCTAACCCCCAATATAAATTCAACCACTTCATAAATGGGATAGGAATAACAGTTTTACGTGGATCTAGTAGAGATACAAAGTCTTGCTCTACCATTATTTCTTCAATTTCCTTTCCCGTGTATCCCGCAGCTATAAAACACGCCAAAATTGCTCCGGCACTTGTTCCAGCAACCCTTTTAAATTCATATCCCTTTTCTTCTAATATTTGAAAAGCTCCTACTAACGCTATACCTTTCATTCCCCCACCCGAAAATACCCCGTCTATTAACATACATGACCTACTCCCTTTTCATGTCGTTATAACAATGTAAGAGAAAAGGAGAGGAATTAGAACAATATCCGACATTTATTTACCTATTATTCTAATATGTCAGAATTTTATGTTGCTATAACGAATATTTCTCGTTATAATTAAACGAAATACAAAATACGTACCATTGTACACTATGCGTACATAAATGTAAGGGGTTACAGTAATTATCATTTCTAAGAACAAAGGGGATATAATATGACATTAGAAATTAATCAACAATTGCTTCCACCACAAACCTTTGGGGAAAAGCTAAAAAGTATAGGTCCAGGGATCGTTGTAGCAGCAACTGGGGCAGGAACAGCAGATTTAGTCACTTCGCTCGTAATTGGGACACAATTTGGAATGACATTCGTTTGGGCAATTATCGTTGGATCAGTTCTAAAGTATTTTCTAAATGAAGGGGTTGGAAGATTATACTTAGCGACCGGGGAAACGATGTTACAAGGTTGGCATCAACTCGGCAAATGGGCTACTGGTTATTTCGGAGTCTATTCAATAATTTGGGGATTTGTATACGGAGCTGCTGCCGCCTCCACATCAGGTATGGCGATGCATGCAATGTTCCCAATCATGCCAGTTTGGGCATGGGCTATCATTCATGGGGTTGTTGGATTTATATTAGTTTGGTTTGGCCGTTATTTATTATTCGAAAAAGTAATGACTGTATTAATAGGTGTTATGTTTGTAACAATTATCGGTACTGCCGCTCTATTTTTGCCAAGTTTCGGTGAATTTTCATACGGTTTAGTACCGCGCGTACCTCAAGGTTCCTTCTTCCTTATGCTTGGATTAGTAGGTGGTGTTGGAGGGACAATTACAATGGCATCCTATGGTTATTGGTTAAAAGAAAAAGGATGGAGTGGCAAACAGTGGATTTCTGGAATGCGGACAGATTCAAAAATTGCGTATTTGCTGACTGGACTATTCACTTTTGCCGGATTAATTATTGGTGCGCAATTTTTAGCTGGTTCTGGAGTTAGTATTCGAGATGACGAAGGATTAATAAAGCTAGCGCATATGCTAGGGGCAGAGTTTGGTACTCCGATGAAATGGATGTTCTTAGTTGCTTTCTGGTCTGCTGCCTATTCGTCACTAATCGGTGTTTGGAATGGTGTTCCTTATCTTTTTGCTGACTTTGTTAAAACAGTTCGTAAAAAGAAAAAAGCTGTTAACAGTGAAGTATCTACTAAAGATCCTGCCTATCGCTTTTTCTTATGCTGGTTGACATTCCCACCGATGATTTTATTTTATTTTGGTAAACCTGTTGAACTTATTATTCTTTACGGAGCGTTAGGTTCCTTATTTATGCCATTTTTAGCAGCGTCCTTGCTCATCCTATTAAATTCGAAGAAAGTGGCAAAAGAATTTAGAAACAAATGGGTACCTAATACTGTACTTACTAGCTGTCTCATTATGTTTGGATTCCTTGGTATTAGAGAACTCATAAAACTTTTCAATTAACTAATTAAGAACAAAAAAGGTGAGGGCATGTTGCTCTCACCGTTTGTTTATTAAATATTTAATCTAGAAGGACTATTTTTATTGGTAGGTTTGGCTTTGTTTTCGTTATCATTGGCTGTCTTTGCTTCTTTGTTTTGTCCTCTTACATCTAAATCATCTGGGCTTATATCATAACCAAATCCATATTCTTCACGATCTAGAGATTTTCTCGGGTTTTTACCTTTTGTCATGTATCTTCACCTCCATGACAAATAATTTGTGCATTTGGACAGCTTTTATTCATGTGTAATTAAGAGTTAAAGTTAAGATTTTCTTAGTTTTTCATCCAGTAATTGAAATACTCGCTTCAATTTTTCTTTTGGTAAAATTGCATACTGATTACCAACATTCACTTCAAAACCACATGACTTTTGCGTTATTTCTTTTAAATAGCCTGTTAATCCAATACTTGTTTCTTTATATAATTCTGCTAATATAGGTTCTACCTCTTCTTTAGATGCTTGAAAATGGACATGAAACATATTGGAAACAGGTACTAGTGGAATAGTCGAAACAGAATCACATGTATTGAAAAAGAGAGCAAGCTCTTTAGCGTCATGATAAAACTGATTCATCCTCTGTTCATTTTCATCGAAATAATAATTAGCACTGACGATATATGGGTATAAGCTGATCAGATCCCCCCATGTCGTCTTTTCCATATTTTCGATTTATCCGTAAACGCTTTGTCACCAGCGAGAATAGCTCCGGCAACTCCTCCAATTCCTTTATAAAAGGACACATACACACTATCAAAAAGACTACATACTTCAGCAGCTGTTTTTTCATAATAAGGTAGTATTTCAAAAAGTCTTGCTCCATCCAAATGTAGTCTAATTCCTTGATCACGACAATATGTAGAAATTTTTTCTATTGTTGCATAATCGGGCAATTGGCCACCAATCTCCCGTTGAGGTAATTCAAGTAATATACAAGCAACCTCTTCATCCATATTCGCTATATCTTCTAACTCTATTAATCTATCTTTATTCGCTAACAAAATAGACTGGATATGATGCAATTCTTTTAGCCCATCTTCCTCATGTATTTCTAAATGGCAAAGCGGATGATATGCAACCTTTTTCAAACCTTTATCATCACACCATATCCGCAATGCGATTTGTTGGGCCATTGTTCCACTTGGAAAAAATACTGCTTTTTCTTTTCCAAGATATTCTGCCATCTTTTTCTGAAATTCTTCGATAATACGACCATTACCATAAATATCACTTTCCTGCTTGCTATCTATGTTTTGCAAGGCACTCTTCAAGACTTGTATATCTCTCTTTCCATGTCCTGATACTTGATATTTAGTCTCCTTAAATGCTTCGAACAGTAATTTTACTTCACTCATTTTGTTATCTCCAGTCAATTTTTCGAATAATTGCAATACATTCAATTTACAATAATTCTGGAACTCATACAAATGAAAAGTGTACGGCGTTTATCTATTTTTCCGTTTTAAAGCAGCCTGTATGTAGGCATGGAATACACGTTTCGAAGCCTCGTCACCATCCACTGCAAATTCTTCAGGATGCCATTGGAAACCGAAAACAAAATGATGTTTCGTGCTTTCTACACACTCGATAATGCCATCTGTTGCTCTTGCAACTACATTTAAGTTTTCCCCTACTACATTTACAGCTTGATGGTGGAATGAATTCACTTTAAACTCATCTTCTTGTAACAATTCATACAAATGACTTTCTTTGTTTACTTTTACCGAATGCGACCTATGCGTACGAATTGCTTTTTGAGCATGCTGCATTACTGGTTCTTCGCGCTGAGAGTGAATAGATTGATAAAGCGTTCCTCCTGAAGCTACATTTAACATATGTAGTCCCCGACAAACACCTATATATGGTTTATCCAATTCGAGCATTTTTTGTACAAGTTTGAACTCCATCTGATCTAACATCGGCGTGATTCTACCAAGATGTATATGTGGTTCAGCATTGTAATAGGATGGATCGATATCTTCCCCTCCTGTAACAAAAAGACCGTCGATTTGTGTTGCTAGTTCTTCTATATCTTCTTCTGGTATAAGTGGTATCAATACCGGTATTCCTCCAGCTTGTATAATTGCTTGTCCATAGACAGGTGGCATAAAATAATTGCCATCCTCTTTCACTTCTGCCGTTATTCCAATGATCGGTTTCATTCTTATTCTCCATTCTCCTATTATGTATACGGTAATAAATATACCCAATTTTTCTCTAACAGAAACGAAACTTACAATTCCGACAAACTACTTTGGAAGTTTGTTTTTTTTCTAACGAGGGAATAATAAAATTAACCAATTAAAAGGAGGAGTTACATGACTACAGATAAATACACAAAAATCGATCAAGAGGTTTCTGGACAAACTCAAAGCAAGCAACCTGGGGCAGAGACAGAAATGACTCCACAACCAATTTATGATGATGAAAATTATAAAGGCTCCGAGAAACTTTCCGGTAAAGTAGCGCTTATTACAGGGGGCGACAGTGGAATTGGAAGAGCTGTAGCCGTAGCTTTCGCTAAAGAAGGGGCTAATGTTGCTATTGTATATTTAGATGAAAATGAACAAGAAGACGCGGAAGAAACAATTCAAGCAATAGAAAAATACGGAGTTAAAGCACTTAAAATTAAAACAGATTTAAGTGACGAGGAGAATTGTCAAAACGCGGTTGACGAAGTGGTTCAACAGTTTGGACAACTAAATATATTAGTAAACAATGCCGGAAAACAATTTCCTACAGACGACTTTTTAAAAATTACACCAGATCAATTACAAGAAACGTTTTCCACAAATATCTACTCCATGTTTTATCTAACACAGGCAGCATTGCCTCATATGTCGAAGGGAGATACGATAGTAAATACTTCTTCCATCACAGCATATAATGGTTCACCAGAGCTTATCGACTATTCTGCAACAAAAGGGGCGATTACTGCATTTACCCGCTCCCTTGCATTACACTTAATCGAAAAAGGGATCCGCGTAAATGCCGTGGCACCTGGTCCTATTTGGACTCCGCTTATTCCTGCCACCTTTGATGCGAAGAAAGTAGAACAACATGGGGCTAATACACCAGTAGGTAGACGTGGTCAACCTGCTGAGCTTGCACCTGCTTATGTCCTTTTAGCTTCTGCAGATTCCAGTTATATGTCGGGACAAACAATCCATGTCGATGGTGGGGACTTTGTCAGCTCTTAAAATTAATAGATAAAAGAAGCTTTTTGCACTGGCAGAAAGCTTCTTTTTTCTATTTTCTAGTATTTACTCAACGATTTTTTTGAAAGCAAGTACTGCGTTATGTCCACCGAAACCAAAACCATTTGAAAGCGCATAGTTTATTTCTGTTTCAACAGCTTTGTTTGGTACATAATTCAAATCACATTCTTCGTCCGGAGTTTCATAATTAATAGTAGCTGGTGCAATATTCTCTAACATACTATTAAGTGTAATAATTGCCTCGATGCCACCCGCTGCGCCAAATAAATGACCCGTCATCGATTTTGTGGAGCTGACTTTTAAATTATAAGCATGATCTCCAAATACGGCTTTAATAGCATTCGTTTCAGATTTATCCCCTTCCGGAGTACTTGTTCCATGTGCATTAATATAATCTATTTCAGTAGGATCAATTTGCGCCATATCTATAGCTAGCTTCATCGCTCTTGCCGCTCCATCAAAATCAGGTGATGTAATATGGAATGCATCTGTAGTTGAACCATATCCCACTAGTTCACCTAGAATGGTTGCACCTCGTTTTTTCGCATGCTCATACTCTTCCAACACTAAAATACCTGATCCTTCCGACATAACAAACCCATCACGATTCTTATCAAAGGGACGACTAGCTTTTTCCGGTGCATCATTTAATGTGGACATCGCTCTCATTCTGGAAAACGCTGAAAAAGATAATGGATTTATAGATGCCTCTGCTCCTCCTGCTATAATTGCGTCCGAATAACCATGTAAGATATTTAAATAGGCTTCCCCTATTGCATGATTTGCCGTAGCACAAGCAGAAACTGGTGAAAAACTTGGTCCTTTAAATCCGTATTTAATGGCAATAATCCCTGTTGCCATATTACTGATCATCATCGGTACCATAAATGGCGATACTCTTCTTGGCCCTTTTTCAAGCAATACTTTATGATTTTCTAGTGTTGTGTTTATTCCTCCAATTCCCGAGCCAATATAAACACCAATGCGTTCTTTATTTACCGTCTCCAAATCGAGCTGCGATTGATCTAATGCTTGTTTTGTTGCCGCATAGGCGTATTGTGTATACAAATCATATTTTGCTAAATCCTTCTTATCTAGGTATTCCTCCGCTGGAAAATCATTTATAATTCCAGCTATTTGTGTATTAATGTCTTTAAAATCATCCGATTCAATTTTTTTGATACCAGATTTTCCTTCTTTAATGTTTTTCCATAATGTAGGCACATCATTTCCTAGTGGAGATACGACTCCATAACCAGTTACAACCACTCGACGCTTCATATACATCCTCCTATCTTTTTCCCTTATTTTTATGTTAACTTACTAATAGCTAAATGCCAATTTAAAAACATATGATCCATTACAATATTTGCAATGAATCATATGTTTAATCAAGAAAATAGTTTATATGGATCAAAAATCAAAGTTGTCTGGATCTGGTCCCACGCGGTGATTTTGATTTAAGCTTTCAATAAGCTGCATGTCTTCCGCTGATAGTTCAAATTCAAACACATCTGCGTTTTCTACTATTCGATGTGCTTTCGTAGATTTAGGTATTGTAATAACTCCGTTTTGTAAATCCCAACGTAGAATAACTTGTGCAATCGTTTTTCCGTATTTATTTGCAATTTCCTGAAGCTCTCCATTATCGAGCAATTGCCCTTGCATAAGTGGAGACCAAGCTTCCAGCTGGATATGGTTCTCCTTACAAAATGCTTTGAGCTCATTTTGGGTTAATCGCGGATGATATTCCACTTGGTTCACCATCGGCTTAATTTCTGCGTCTTCCATTAAATCCTTCAGATGATGAATTTGGAAGTTACTTACTCCGATTGCTTTTACTCGACCTTCTTTATAAAGTGTTTCTAATGCTCGCCAAGCTTCTTTGTATTTACCTTCTACAGGCCAATGTATGAGAAACAAATCCAAATAATCTAAGCCAAGTTTAGACAAACTTTCTTCGTAAGCTGCAATTGTCTTTTCATATCCTAACTCTGAATTCCAAACTTTGGATGTGATAAAAAGCTCTTTTCTTGTAATTCCCGTTTCTTCCATTGCTTCTCGAATACCTTGTCCAACTCCAGTTTCATTGCCATAAATAGCAGCCGTATCGATACTTCGGTATCCATGCTTAATAGCAGTTTTCACCGCATCCACTAGTTCTTGCCCTTCTTCTACTTTAAATACTCCCAGACCAAACCAAGGCATTTCCACACCATTATTTAGCACTGCTGTAGATTGTAAATTTTTCATCTTTTATCGTTCCTCCATTTTCATCAGCTGTTTTTTATCTTTTCTTTCGAGCATTCGACTAACACCTGTTAGTATTGCGGCAATTACAACCATTAATGCACCTACCCATGTAGTATGGATAAGTCCAATAGATTCTGCAACAACTCCCCCTAAGTATGAGCCAAGTGCGATTCCCGCATTAAATGCTGCAATATTCATAGCAGAAGCAACATCTACTGCACCGGGAACAAAACGCTCTGCTAATATGACAACATATACTTGAAGGCCTGGCACATTCATAAATGCAAACAATCCCATAAAGAAAATCGTTATCAAGCCCGGCACTTTCAATGGTACTGTAAATAACAGTATAAATAATACAATTGCTTGTACAATAAACATATAAAATAGCGAACCGATTGGGTTTTTATTCGAAAGCTTCCCACCAATCATATTGCCGATTGCAATCGCAACTCCGTAAACAAGCAAAATAATGGCAATCGTTGCTTGCTTGAATCCAGTTATCGTCTGAAGCAATGGGGATAAATAGGTGAAGACGACAAATGTCCCTCCGTAACCAAGCGCTGTAATACTCAAGATTAATACGATTCGACTGTTTGTCACAAGCTTTACTTGATCCCTCAATGTTGTCGGATTGCTTTTTCTTAGGTCAGATGGAACGAGTATACTATTCGCAATAAACCCTATTATTCCAATGACAACAATTGTCACAAAGGCAAAGCGCCAGCCAAACTGTTGACCAATAAACGTACCAAATGGGACACCTGTAATTGTAGCAACGGTTAGCCCTGTAAACATAATGGAAATTGCACTTGCTCTCCGATTTTCTGGAACTAAGTCAGCGGCAATAGTAGATCCAATTGACATAAACACCCCATGTGAAAATGCGGAAATTACACGTGCAAATAGTAAAATCGTTACACTGGTGGCACTTGCAGCAATAGCATTTCCTATAATAAAGACGATCATAATCCATAACAGTAATGTTTTACGTGGCATTCTGGATGTAAGAGAGGTTAAGATTGGTGCTCCAAACATTACCCCTAATGCATATAGCGAAACAGTAAGTCCTGCTGTTGACATGGATATATCTAAATCATGAGAAATTAACGGTAAAAGTCCCACGCTAACAAATTCAGTCGTTCCAATTGCAAATGCACTTACAGCCAGTGCAAGTAGCGCAAACATACTTCGCTTTTTATCTAAAATCATTTTCCCTTTCCTTTCTGTATGCTATCGTATTTCATACGCAAAGTACAAAATACTGAGTAAAATTACCGGCAAATGCTATTATGATTCAAAGGGTTGCTAAAGAAAAGTACGCACTTTTAAGTGATATAAGCACCAAAAAGTAATATAGGTACTTTTTGGTGCCTATAGAGAAGGAGAAGCATATGAAGAAAAAGAAGTATAATATATCGGTGGAAGCAACATTAGAAGTAATCGGCGGAAAATGGAAATGTGTCATTCTATGTCATTTAACCCACGGGAAAAAACGAACAAGCGAATTAAAGCGCCTTATGCCAGACATAACGCAAAAAATGTTAACACAGCAGTTAAGAGAACTAGAAGCAGATGGCGTTATAAACCGAATTGCTTACAACCAAGTTCCACCAAAAGTAGAATACGAATTAAGTGAATATGGTTTAAGCTTAAGAAGCATTTTAGATGCATTATGTGCATGGGGAGAAGTGCATATCACGAAAGTATATGGGGATAAGTTTTCCGTTTTAGAAGACAGCATTTTAAATGACAAATTAAAAAGCTAATCAATATTGCTAATATGAAATTCAAACAGGTGGTCGCTCAGGTTAGTGTGTGGATGAGAGATTGTCCAACTTCGGGTTAAGATTGTCCAGTTCTCAGGAGAGATCGTCCAACTATTTGAATAGATTGTCCAGCTTTGTGAAGAGATTGTCCAACTTTGTGAAGAGATTGTCCAACTTTGCATAGATTGTCCAGTTCTCAGAAAAGATCGTCCAACTAGTTGCATAGATTGTCCAGTTTTAGGAAGAGATTGTCCAATCTTGCGAGGATTGTCCAGTTCTCAGAAGAGATTGTCCAACTATTTGAATAGATTGTCCAGCTTTGTGAAGAGATTGTCCAATCTTGCGAAGATTGTCCAGATCTCGGAAAAGATCGTCCAACTATTTAAAGAGATTGTCCAACATCGAAAAGATTGTCCAGTTCTCGGAAGAGATCGTCCAACTATTTGCATAGATTGTCCAGCTTTGCGAAGAGATTGTCCAACTTTGCGAAGAGATTGACCAGCTTTGCGAAAGGATTGTCCAACTTTGCAAAGATTGTCCAGTTCTCCGAAGAGATCGTCCAACTATTTGAAGAGATTGTCCAGCTTTACGAAAGGATTGTCCAACATTGCGAAGATTGTCCAGTTCTCAGAAAAGATCGTCCAACTATCTGAAGAGATTGTCCAGCTTTGTGAAGATATCGTCCAACTAGTTGCATAGATTGTCCAACTTTGCGTAGATTGTCCAGTTCTCAGAAGAGATCGTCCAACTATCTGAAGAGATTGTCCAGCTTTCGGAATAGATCGTCCAACTAGTTGCATAGATTGTCCAGCTTTCGGAAAAGATCGTCCAACTATATAAGTTGCAGCGGAAGCCTATAATACATTCTAAAACAACTTATTAAAAAAAATGAGATCCCGATAAATCAGGATCTCGTTTTTTTATATATGCAGTTAAATAGCTTTCCGGGATACCTTTTTTCCATCGTATGCATAAACAGTTGGTTTATCGTCCACTACTGTTTCCATGTATACACTTCTTCCCCATAGCTGATAGATATAAGGAAGTACATTTTCTAAATAATGGGGATCGAGTTCCGTCCCTTCGTATCCATGCTTTAAATATAGCTCTCCATTTTTACCGTAGTCACCGTCTTCCACCACGATATAAGGAAAACTTCCATTCGTTCGCATCGAAACTAGCTGATCTCTAACATTTTCATAGTCTTTATCGGTAATTTCATAATTCCCTTTCTTTTTTTCAAACAGGTAGAGATCTTCCTGCTTTACTAGTTCCTTAGTTAAATAGTTTCGAATAAACGAAATATCTGATTCAATTTCTCGCACTTCGAATATTTTTTCACGTCCTGAGTTAGGTTTTACCCCTAACTGCTTCATTTCTTCTGTTGGATTGTTATATCTGTTTTCAATATCTTCAAAGATTTTCAATCCTAAATAATAAGGATTAATACTTGTTGGAGAAGGCTGAACCACATTTGCATTTAGTTTGGCAAACTCGATCGTCTCATCTGTCGTTAAGTCCATTTCTCTTAAAATCCGTTGATGCCAGTAGGAAGCCCAGCCTTCGTTCATGATTTTGGTTTCCATTTGTGGCCAGAAATAAAGCATCTCTTCCCGCATCATCGTTAAAATATCTCGTTGCCAGTCTTCTAATTCACGGCTATATTCTTGTATAAATAGCAATAAATCCTTTTCGGGACTAGGAGGGAACTTTTTTCTTTTTGGGATTGATATGCGTTTAGCATCCGCCGGTTGATCCATATTCCATAAATCATCATATGGTGTTTTTCTTACAACCTCTTCTGTCTCTTCCTCATCCATGTTGTAGTCAGGTAATTTAGGTCGGATGATGGAAGGATCGATATGTTCCTGAATTGCGAGTATAGCATCTAAAAAGCTTTCTACCTCTTCTTTGCCATAGGTCATTTCATAATCTGCAATTCGCTCGGCTGTTGCAGTCATACTTTCTACCATATCTCGTCGTGTATTGGAAAAACGAACGTTATTTTTAAAGAAATCGCAATGCGCGAGCACATGAGCAATGATCAGCTTATTTTGTATCAAGCTGTTTGTATCGAGTAAAAATGCGTAACAAGGATTGGAGTTAATAACAAGCTCGTATATTTGGCTCAAGCCAAAGTCATACTGTATTTTCATTTTATGAAATTGCTTTCCAAAACTCCAATGTGTAAATCGAGTTGGCATTCCATAAGCGCCGAACGTATAAATAATATCCGCTGGACAAATTTCGTAACGCATCGGAAAATAATCTAGTCCAAAACTGGATGCTATTTCTGTTATTTCCCCAATGGCATGATGAAGCTTTGTATCCACTTAATGACCCCCTCTCGTTTCAAGTAGATGTTTCATACTTTCGAAATAAACTCTTGAGTGCTTGATAAACATCACGATTTTCCTTGAGGACATAATGACGAAACTTCGGATTATCAATTTTTTTATACGTATTCATCAGTGTAGAGTACCTGCTATGTGCATTTACTTCCCCGTAACCAAACATGCTAGAAATATCCATTAATTCATTGACCAGCTTAATGCATTTTTCGTTATCACTTGTCATATTTTCACCGTCCGAAAAATGAACCGGATAAATGTTATAACGAGCAGGATTATATTTTTCCCTTATAAGCTCTAATGCTTTTATATATGCAGATGAACAAATAGTTCCTCCGCTTTCCCCTTTGGAGAAGAACGCTTCTTCTGACACTACTTTCGCTTCTGTATGATGAGCTATAAACTCGATTTCTACCGTTTCATATTTTGTACGTAAAAATCTAGCCATCCAGAAAAAGAAACTTCTTGCACAATATTTTTCAAAAGCCCCCATAGATCCACTCGTATCCATCATCGCAAGTACGACCGCCTTGGATTCTGGTTTGACCACTTCATCCCATGTTTTGAAACGTAAGTCATCATTATGGATTGGAGTTATTTCCGCTTTTCCTTTCATCGCATTTCGTTTAATAGCGGTAATGATCGTGCGTTTCTTATCAATATTCCCCATAAGACCTTTTTTTCGAATATCATTAAATTCCACTTTATCTGTGACGATATCCATTTGTTCTTTTTGCTGTAAATTAGGCAGCTCCATTTCTTTAAATAAAGCAGTTTCTAATTCTTCAATTGTCACTTCTGCCTCATAATAATCTTTTCCTGCTTGATCTCCAGCTTGCTTTCCTTTTCCTTGACCGTCTTCCCCTTCACCTGACCCTTTTGCAATTACATCTCCTACTTGGCTGTCCCCGTCTCCTTGGCCTACATGCTTTGTTTTATCATAATTGTAGCGAATTTTATATTCGTCCAAAGAGCGGATTGGTATTTTAATTACATCTCGTCCATTTGACATAATAATACTTTCTTCACTTATTAAATCTGGCAAATTATCCTTTATGGCTTCTTTTACTTTATCCATGTGCCGTTGCTGATCTTGATACCCTTTTCGATGGAGAGACCAGTTTTCCTGGGAGATAACAAATTGTTTTTCTTCTTTTTCACTCACTCTCATCAACACCTACCTATTTTTTATCTTATGCCAGAGAGCCAAAGTTATTGCCAATGTGTATAAAAAAACAAGACTAATAGCTACCATCAGTCTTGTTTTTTTATATTTATCTATTGAGTAGACTTCCAACGTAACGTAGTAATTCATTCGCTGACGTAGTATTATATCCGTGTTCATCTACTAGCCTTGCAATAACTTCATTGACTTTCTTCAAATGCGTTTCATCTGGCGTTTGAGAAGACGTCGTAATTTTTACAACATCTTTTAAATCGGCAAACAGTTTCTTTTGAATTGCTTCTCTTAAACGCTCATGCGAGTTGTATTCAAAACGTTTTCCTTTTCTTGCATAAGCAGAAAGTCGGATTAGTATTTCTTCCCTAAATGCTTTTTTCGCATTTTCAGAAATACCGATTTGTTCTTCTATCGAACGCATTAGCTTTTCATCTGGATTCATCTCTTCTCCCGTTAACGGATCTCTCATTTTGTTTTTGTTACAAAATGCTTCTACGTTATCGAGATAATTATTCATCAATGTGATAGCTGATTCTTCATATGAGTAGACAAATGCTTTTTGCACTTCTTTTTTCGCAATTTCATCGTACTCTTTTCGAGCGATTGCAATATAGTTCATATATTTTTCACGGTCTTCTTGCGAAATGGATGCATGCTGATCTAGACCTTCTTTTAATGCACGCAATACATCTAATGCATTGATGGATGGTATTTCTTTACGAATGATCGCGGAGGAAATTCGATTGATCACGTAACGTGGATCGATTCCGTGCATACCTTCGTTTAACGATTCTTTCTTAAGCTCCTCTAGATCAATTTCGTTAAACCCTTCTACACTTTCTCCGTCGTACAGTCGCATCTTCTTGACGATATCAACGCCTTGTTTTTTAGGTACTTCCAACCTTGTTAATATAGAAAAAATAGCGGCAGCTCGTAGTGCATGCGGAGCAATATGAACGTGAGTCATGTCACTTTCTTTAATCATTTTTTCATAAATTCGTTCTTCTTGGCTTACTTTCAAATTATATGGAATCGGCATAACGATAATTCTAGAGTGAAGTGCCTCATTCTTTTTATTGGAAATAAAAGAACGGTACTCCGTCTCGTTTGTATGAGCTACGATCAACTCATCCGCACTTATCAATGCGAATCTTCCAGCTTTAAAATTACCTTCCTGTGTCAGAGACAATAAATGCCAAAGAAACTTTTCATCAAGTTTCAACATTTCTTGAAATTCCATGATTCCACGGTTTGCTTTATTTAGTTCCCCATCAAAGCGATAAGCCCTTGGATCAGATTCCGATCCGAATTCAGCAATCGTCGAGAAATCGATACTACCAGTTAAATCCGCAATATCTTGTGATTTTGGATCGGACGGTGTAAAAGTTCCGATACCAACTCGTTTATCTTCTGAGAAAAAGATTCGTTCTATCAAAACTTTTTCGATACGCCCATCATATTCCTTTTCCAATCGCATTGTATTGAGTGGAGATAAGCTACCTTCAATTCGGATCCCATATTCTTCTGCAAAATCTTCCCGCAAATGATGCGGGATTAAATGCAGAGGATCCTCATGCATTGGACACCCTTTTATCGCATAGACAGCGCCTTCATCCGTTCTGGAATATTGCTCTAATCCACGCTTTAGCAATGTAACAATGGAGGACTTCCCTCCACTAACAGGTCCCATAAGTAAAAGAATTCGTTTACGCACATCTAATCTCTTGGCAGCAGGATGAAAATATTCTTCCACAAGTCGTTCCAGCGATGCTTCAAGCCCAAATATTTCTTTCCCGAAAAAGTGATACATTCTTTGCCCGTTTCTTTCAGTTAAACCTGAGCTCTTGATCATGCTATAAACACGTGAATGAGCAGTTTGGGCAATTTCTGGTCTTTCTTTCAACATATCTAAAAATTCCTCGAACGTGCCTTCCCACTTCAATTGATTTTCTTCTTCGCGGTAGCTCTTCACCTTACTTAAAATATCCATCTATTCCCTCCATTCAGGGCTCTATTTTATACATAGTATGAAAGAATAAAGTTTATGATACATAATACTTTTAAGAATTAACTCATTTTGTATAAGCTATCCAGGCTAGTCAACGTTCCTCGATCAATTGAAAAAGATGAACTAATCTCTTCAAACGAAAAATGGTGTTTGTAGAGGTTCCCTTTCCAATCATCTGCAAGGTAGAACTAGTTTATTGTACTTTTGTAAAAAAGGTTCTTGAAGTACACATGTGCTAATGATCAACATGCTGTTTGCCGCCATAGGAGTCGCCGCCTTTCTTCTTAGCTAATTGCGTCACTGTTTTAACACTGATAGTCAGCAGATATTTGCAACTGAAAAATTTTGATAAATGGTGTAACGTGATGACGCGGATGTTTTTGTAAAGTAAACCTAAATAATGCTCCATTATTATAGGCGTCTCGTTCCAAGTAAACTTGTTTTATGAAAAATTGGTTGCTCTCAGGGGTAATTTGGTTGCATTCAGACTGCTCCTAGTTGCTCTCAACAGTCGTTTGATTGCTTTGAGACTAGAACTGATTGCTTTCGACAGCTATTTGGTCGCCCTTATCCATTTTTTGGAGATACTTATTCTGCAACTACTTAACTGGAGGAATTTAGTACGGCGCCGCCAGACTCTGCAGTCGTCCTCGGAAAGCGAAGCGCCGCCGTGCAAAACCCTAGTGGCCACTTTCTTCAAACTCACCACCTAACCATTGCAAAAAAGCCACACTCGTTAAGAGAATGACTTTTTAAATGAATTAATTTTTAGAGTGAAATAAGCATAATATGGATATTGACTTATATATCCACATTACTTACATTTACAAGTACCAGCACCTGTTTTATTGCATTTTTTACATTTCTGATTTGCCATTCATTCACTCCTTTAGTTGATTGATAAAGTATATGGAGGAGAATGTTTGTCCAATACATTGAACTTTTAAAAATATTTGGGACAAGTCTCATTAAGCTCGTCAAATTCTTGTCCTGTACACTTATTCTTCATCTCCCCCATAAGATAAAACTAGACTTATTAGGAGATGATTTTATGACCCTATGGATTGATGTTTCCGTTAAAAAGCGGCAATTAAAGCTGTACAATGCTAGTGTATTATTAAAGACATATCCAATTGCTGTTGGGAAAATATTGACGCCTACTCCAACAGGAAATTACATTATCATTAACAAGGAAGTTGACCCTGGGGGACCTTTTGGTGCATTATGGATGGGTTTATCCAAACCACATTACGGTATACACGGAACTAATGATCCGTCATCTATCGGGAAAGAAGTTTCGCATGGATGCATTCGGATGCATAACAAAGACGTATTAGAACTTTCCTCTATGGTTCCAACGAGTACGAATGTGTATATTCACCAATAAGATCGATAGACGAAATGAGGGATAGCATGTGAAGGAAAATACGATAACTACATTCGACTTGTTTTCGCTCGAACATTTAATCGCAATTGCAGTTTTATTCTTCTGTGTATTACTCTTATATATATTAAGAAATGTATTGGCTCGTCCATTTCACCACACACTTCTCTTTGAACGTTTATTCGCACTTTCCTTACTGGTAATGGAAATTTCCTACCATGTTATATTAATTCGAGATGGGATATGGACTTTCAGTGAATCACTACCACTTCATCTATGTAGTTTAAGTCTTTTTTGTTCCTGTTTTCTCTTATGGACTGGATGCAAACGACTATATGACTTTATCTTTTTTGCTGGCATGGGAGGTGCGCTTCAAGCCGTGCTAACCCCTTCAATCATTGTGCATTTCCCAGACTTTAAATTTATACAATTCTTCTTTGTGCATATCGGAATTATTTTAACCGCATTTTATATTCTTTGGGTGAAAGGCTATAGGCCTACTTTTAAAGGGATAATACAAACAATGCTTGTATTAAATATCATCTTTCCTATCATTTTTATCCTAAATATCCTTATTCAAGGTAACTATATGTTTTTAAGAGCAAAACCGATTAATGGGAGTTTACTAGATTTCTTAGGACCATATCCTTGGTATATCATTTCTTTAGAAATAGTCGCCTTTATTATATTTGTTCTTGTCTGGTTAATCTTTCGAAAATGGAAAACTCCTCAAAATGATTTAGTATGATACAAAGTTTTCTTTCATAAAAGCCAACCTCTGTGGAAGTTGGCTTTTTCAATGAATTTACTTTTTCTCAACCAATCTTCTTCTTTTGATTATCCAATACACGGCAAAAGCAATTAAACCCAATATTAGAAAGACCGGTAAATTTCCAATGAAAAATACTAAAATAGCAGAACCACCAGCAAGTAATGTGTTTGTACTAGTGATAAATTGTTTTTTCGTCTTTTCCCAAGTATTTAAATCATTATTTTCAATTCCGGGAACGATAACCCGATTTTCAATCATTGTTAGTTCAATTGTTGAAAAGGAAGACTGGTTCTCCAAATATTTCATCTTACCTACGATCACTTCTATTTCTTCTTGGACTTTTGCTAAATCAGAAGAAATTTTCAATAAATCCTCCGTTTTCTCTGCTCCTTCCATAAACGTGAGCAAACGTTCTTCGACTACTCTTTTAGATTTTAGACGGGAAGTTAAATCCACATATTGCTCTGTAACATCCTGACCAGTAACGTTACGCTCTAATACCTTTGACGCTTCCCCTTCTGCATCGGATAAAAAAGTTTCGAAATGCTTTTCTGGTATTCGGACAATCATCTGACCATTACTTGTCTGGTCATCTTCTTTATATACATTAGACTCAACGATATAGCCTCCGTACTCCTTCACCTTCTGCTCGATATTACTTTGCGCTTTTGCAAGTTCTTTTACATTCGTTCGAATAATAGCATTATGAATAATCATACGCTGCTCATTTGCCTCAATGGGTTCTTCTGCACTTTTTTCTTCACCTTCCACCGCCAAACTTTCCTCTTTCTCTCCATATGCGGCAGAATCATTTGCACTATCCATTTCTGATACACTCTTACTTTCTTCAGCTGCACTACAAGCTACAAGGAAACCCAAAAGTACGAGTAATAGAAAATAGAAGACCCCTTTTTTCATGTTTACCTACCCCCTTGTCTATATATAAACAGACGGTTTGTTAAATAAAGAGTTACAAAAAGTCAGAAAATTTTATTTTACCAAGCTAATAAAACAGTCTATTAGCAGATGAGAAATTTTTACTTTTTTCTCAAAAACACTTAAATTAACGAAAGATTCAGATAGAATGGATATAAAGTGAAACTTCAATCAGTGGGGGTTTTTCGATGTAAAGGACGTGCTAAGGGGGACGTTGCGACATGGACGTCTTGCTGTTAGTCCCCGTCATCCCCCCTGATTGTTAGTTGAACCAATCGGGCTTTTACGGGCAGTTGATCTCCCACTTATCTATTTCGCTTTTCTTAATTCTTGAAGTGGGAGTCTCACTGCCCGTTAATGCGGGATAAAAATAGAAGGAGGACTTTCATATGAGTAAAGCAAGTGAAAAAGTAATCCGATACAGAGGAACAAAGTTAAATACTAAAGGTTGGCTTCAAGAAGCTGCTCTTCGCATGCTGATGAACAATTTGGATGCAGAAGTCGCAGAACATCCAGATGACTTAGTCGTATATGGCGGTATCGGAAAAGCAGCACGTAATTGGGATGCTTTTGATGGAATTATCCGCTCTTTAAAGGAATTAGAAAATGACGAAACATTGCTTGTCCAATCCGGTAAACCAGTTGCGGTATTTAAATCTCATGCAGATGCTCCTCGAGTTCTTATAGCAAACTCTAACTTAGTCCCAGCTTTTGCAACATGGGAACATTTCCATGAGCTCGATAAAAAAGGACTGATGATGTATGGACAAATGACTGCTGGAAGTTGGATATATATTGGCTCTCAAGGAATTGTTCAAGGTACGTATGAAACATTTGCAGAGCTTGCAAAACAGCATTTTGGTGGAACTTTAAAGAATACTATAACCCTTACTGCGGGTCTTGGTGGCATGGGTGGAGCTCAAACACTCGCCGTGACGATGAATGGTGGAGTTTGCATCGGAATTGATGTGGATGAATCACGTATTGATCGCAGAATCGAAACGGGTTACACCGATTCCAAAACAGATTCTTTAGAGGAAGCGATTCGTTTGGCTAAAGAAGCTAAACAGGAAGGGAAAGCCCTATCGATTGGTCTTATAGGAAATGCATCCGATATTCTACCTGAAATGATTGCTCGTGGTTTTATACCGGATATATTAACAGATCAAACATCTGCCCATGATCCTTTAAATGGATATATCCCTTCCCGAATGAGTCTAGAAGATGCAATGAAAAAGAGAGTTGATGATCCAGATGGATATGTAAAACTAGCTAAAGCCTCTATGGAAAAGCATGTTCGTGCAATGGTTGACATGATGGATCAGGGTGCCGTGACATTTGACTACGGAAATAATATTCGTCAAGTAGCAAAAGATGCAGGCTTTGAACGTGCATTTGACTTCCCCGGGTTCGTTCCAGCTTATATTCGTCCCCAGTTTTGTGAAGGAAAAGGCCCCTTCCGTTGGGTTGCACTGTCTGGTGATCCGGAAGACATTTATAAAACAGACGAAGTGATTTTACGTGAGTTTAGCTATAACACCCATCTGTGTAACTGGATCAAAATGGCACGTGAAAAAATACAATTTCAAGGTCTTCCTTCCCGTATTTGCTGGCTAGGCTATGGGGAACGCGCCCGCTTCGGAAAAATTATAAACGATATGGTCGCTTCTGGTGAATTAAAAGCCCCTATTGTCATTGGTAGAGATCATCTCGATTCAGGTTCCGTCGCTTCCCCGAATCGGGAAACAGAAGCGATGAAAGACGGTTCGGACGCAGTAGCAGATTGGCCAATACTTAATGCCATGATAAATGCAGTTGGCGGTGCAACATGGGTATCTCTTCACCATGGGGGCGGTGTTGGTATGGGATATTCCATCCATGCAGGGATGGTTATTGTCGCGGACGGAACGAAGGCTGCAGAAGCAAGACTAGAACGAGTTCTAACAACAGACCCTGGTATGGGAATTGTGCGTCATTTTGACGCTGGTTATGAGCTTGCTGAAAAAACAGCACGTGACAAAGGGATTCACATTCCAATGATGAAACAGGAGGACTTATTACAATGAGAAAAGCAGTTTGGATCAAGCATGCATCACAGCTGGTCACTTTAGCAAGTAAATTAAAAGGTCCCCGTGTAAAAGGCGCAATGAGTGAATTAGCGATTATTGAAAACGGAAGTATATGGCTTGAGGATGGAATTATTCAAGCAGTTGGCACTACGGAAGAATTGGAAGTTTACTATACGGATAGTGAAGCGGATGTAGAAATCATCGATGCAACCGGGTATCTCGTAACGCCTGGCTTAGTAGACCCTCATACCCATATTGCATTTGGTGGTAGCCGAGAGAAGGAGTTCGAAATGCGCCTGGAAGGCGCTACGTATATGGATATTATGAATGCTGGTGGTGGGATTCATGCGACGACACGAATGACCCGCGAGGCGACAGAAAACGAACTTGTCGTTCAAACTTCCAAAAGACTAGATTCTTTTTTGGCGCATGGAGTCACTACTATTGAAGGAAAAAGTGGATATGGACTAGATTTAGAAACGGAAATAAAACAACTTCGTGTACTGAAACGATTGCAAGAAGAGCATGTAATGGATATTGTTCCTACTTTTATGGGAGCACATGCCGTTCCCGTAGCATTTAAAGATCGTGAAGAGGATTATGTAGATCTCATTATTAACGAAATGCTGCCCTTGGTTGCTAAAGAAAAGCTAGCAAAGTTTAATGATGTTTTTTGTGAGGTTGGAGTTTTTACACCAGAACAAACCGAGCGTATTTTAGAAGCCGGTAAATCTCACGGTCTTATCCCGAAAATACATGCAGATGAAATTGAACCATACCAAGGAGCAGAGCTTGCAGCTAAAGTTGGTGCAATTTCTGCAGAGCATTTATTGAAAACAACAGAGGAAGGTATCCAAGCAATGGCTGAGAAAGGAGTTATTGCTTGTTTACTGCCAGCTACAGCTCTTTATTTGAGAGAAAAGGCTGCAAAAGGTAGAAGGATGATTGATGCAGGGGTGCCTGTTGCAATTTCTACAGACTGCAACCCCGGCTCCTCCCCCACTACTTCTATGCCACTAGTAATGAATTTAGCTTGCATCTCTATGAGACTCACACCTGCAGAAAGCTTATGTGCCGCTACTTATAATGCAGCTTGTGCAATTCAAATGGAAGATAAGGTTGGTTCTTTAGAAGTTGGAAAACAAGCGGACGTCGTTCTTTGGAATGTCCAAAGTTATCAGCAGCTACAATATTTGTTTGGTGTGAATCACGTAAAAACAGTGTGGAAAAAAGGTTTGAAGGTCGTTGGTTAAAGTAGAAACTTTACGAAGAAAGAACGTGAATAGAAATGATTAGTTTAAAAGGAAATGGACTGACGCTGGAAAATATGCGTGCCCTTTTATACCAGAATAAACAAGTTAAGCTTGAAAAAAATGCTATAGAAGCGGTTGTTAAAAGTAGAAAAGCGGTAGAAAAAATAGTAAAAGACCGACGAACCGTATATGGCATCAACACAGGCTTCGGAAAGTTCAGTGATGTAAGCATTGATGAAGGGAACGTTCGTGCACTTCAACTTCATCTCATTCGCTCACATGCCTGTGGAATCGGTCAGCCTTTTGATGAAATAGTGTCACGTGCAATGATTATATTAAGATTGAATGCATTGTTAAAAGGATTTTCGGGTATTCGCCTGGAAGTACTTGAGCGGCTCGCATATATGGTAAATCACAGAATTCACCCAGTAATTCCTCAACAAGGTTCACTTGGTGCATCTGGTGATTTAGCTCCCCTCTCTCATTTAGCCCTAGTCCTTATTGGGGAAGGTTTTGTATGGGATGACGAGAAACATATCCCCTCTAATGAAATATGGGCTAAACATAATCTACAACCAATTGTACTCGAAGCTAAAGAAGGGCTAGCACTTATAAACGGAACCCAAGCGATGACAGCACAAGGCGTTGTAAATTGGTTAGAATCGGAAACACTTGCCTATCAAAGCGAGTGGATTGCGGCTATGTCAATGGAAGCTTTGCATGGTATAACCGACGCATTCCACCCAGCAATTCATGAGGCGCGCGGTTACTCGGAGCAAGTGGAAGTTGCACAACGTATGCTAAAATGGCTCGAAGGAAGCAAACTTGTGACTAAACAAGGAGAGAAACGTGTACAGGATGCTTATTCTTTACGTTGTATCCCTCAAATCCATGGAGCTAGTTGGCAAGTATTAGAGTATGTAAAAGAAAAACTAGAGATTGAGATGAATGCTGCAACAGATAATCCGTTAATAGTAGAGAATGGAGAAGCCGTTATTTCAGGTGGAAACTTTCATGGACAATCGATTGCCTTTGCAATGGACTTCTTAAAATTAGGGATTGCAGAGCTTGCGAACGTTTCCGAAAGAAGAATAGAAAGACTCGTGAATCCTCAATTGAACGAAGGACTTCCACCTTTTTTGAGCGCGCAACCTGGACTGCAATCAGGTGCTATGATTTTACAATACGCTGCCGCAAGCTTAGTATCGGAAAACAAAACACTTGCCCATCCGGCCTCTGTTGACTCTATCCCTTCGTCTGCAAATCAAGAAGACCACGTCAGTATGGGGACAATCGGCGCAAGACACACCTCACAAATTATTCAAAACGCACGTAGAGTTCTTGCGATTGAGGCTTTATGCGCAGCACAAGGCGTAGAATATCGTGGAGTTACCCTAATGTCTCCTTCCCTCTTCAGGAAATGGGAGGATATAAGAGAAATAACCCCATCAATCACGGAAGATCGTATCTTTCATGAAGATATAGAAAAACTAAACGACTATCTGAAAAAAGAAACTATCAATAATAAATATTGAATGATTTAATCAGTGATTAATCCAAGGCATTTATATTCGGATATTTACTAAGTGCTTTCAGATTGATGAACAAAAATAAGTTTTACACTATTACAGAGATTTTTAACGGGAAAAGGATGCGACTTTGTTGCATCCCTTTCGCATTTTTTGCGGCAATCATATGGGAGCCTTCGTTCGTCGCACGCTAAAAGTGCAGGCAATCAAAATGCCAAACAAAACATTGTAATATCCTTCCGCAAAACAGCTATGTGAGAATGATTCCAAACAAAAGGTTTACCTAGATAGAAATATGGGGTAGTTAATATCTAAGTATTAAAAAGAAACTACGATTAGGAGGAAATTCATATGACAACGAATTCAATCGCAGAACGTAAATGGTGGAAAGTCGGAGCAGCAACATTTCTTTCAGTAGCCTTTTTGGCAGCATGTGGGGACGGGGAAAATGAATCAGATGTGGATGACACTATTGATGAAGAAATAGAACAAGAGATTGAAGAGGAAAATAAAGACGGCGAATAAAGTGAAACTTCAATCAGTGGGAGTTTTTCGACGCACAGGACGTGCTAGTGGGGACGTCGCGCTTTTAGTCCCCGTCATCTCCCACTTATCTTTTCGCTTTTCTTAAATCTTAAAGTGGGAGATCCACTACCCGTTAATGCGGGATAAAATCCAAAAACCACCATGGTGGTTTTCTTTTATGCATCAATTTTAAAATAAAGGTTTAGAAAATAATAAGTATGGGCAAATACATAGGAAGATCTATTTGTACAACCTATAGGAGGAAATCAAAATGACTATGAATTTAAATAAGGGACATAAATGGTGGAAATTAGGTGCTGCAGCTTTTCTTTCAGTAGGATTACTAGCAGCTTGCGGTGATGATCCAGATGATAATGATGTGAATGACCCGGCAGAAGAAGATGTAGATTTAAATGTGGATGTAGAAGACAACGATAGCGAAGTAGAGGATACGAACGTAGATAAAGAAAATGTAGAAGACACAGACGAGGAGGTAATGGATAAAGATCGAGAATAACTTAAGATATGCACAATAAATATTTGAATTATTTGTGGATAAGTCCGACATATTAATATCGATTTTCTCAAGTATAAGTGAGACTTATGACTAAAAGATAAAATATGGACGAAATAATCTATTTTATGCACATTATGAGAATTTAGAATCTAATATTTAGTTATATCTATAAAAATGTTTCGACAAAATTCGAGTTATATACTTTTGTGGATAAAGTTATTCACAAAATTCCAACTGTTGTATAAACATTTGTACAAACTTATTAACAATTGTTAACAGGTTATCCACCATCATCTGTGGATAAGAGAACAGTTGTTCTTAACCTGGCTTTTTGTTAGATTAAAGTTATAGATATAAACTATTCATTTTATTTTTCACAATAGACTTTAGTGGATGAAATATAATCAGGAGGTGTTATTAAAATGAGTAAAATGCCAGATGAATTGTTATTAGAGTCTTATAAACGAGCAAAAGAGTTGAAACTCTCTAGTGATTTTATATCTCTCTTGGAAAATGAAATTTGCCGACGCTCATTGATTGTGCATGCATAATCTTTATAAGTAGTTTTCACCAATCTATTGTGAATAATAACCTATACTTTTATCTAACAGACACCTACCGAGCAGTTAAATGTAGAGGGTGTCTTTTTTTATACTATTTTTCTTATTAATATTCTTCTCATCCCATTTCTATTCGAAAAAAATTTCGACATTATTCTATAGTTGTGTATTTGTGGATAAAATTATACACAAGTAAAAACGAATAAAACAGTTAGTTATTATCTATACTAATGAATTTACTAACAGGTTTTCCACAGAAATGTGTATAACTTTTATTTTTCATCACTATTTATAAAAGACATATATAAAGTGTAACTTTCTTTTCTTTGGTCCGTAAATAGTATAGAGTTAAACTATATGCTTGTGGTAAATTGGCAAATAGTTATTATTTATGGAGGTTATCTAAATTGAAAAAATTAGCAATATTTTTATTGACAGCACTGCTTGTATTTTCATCAGTTGGAAACTTAGTATTTAACGAGGATACAATCACAGCTGAAGCAAAAAAATATAAATCAGGGAAGAAAAGTTTCAATACAAATAACAATACAACAAACAATAATTCAAATATCCAAAAGAAAAAAGAGGATTCTACAACCGCAACAAGCAAATCCAATACTAATACAAACACTAAAGGTGGATTTACTGCAGGTGGTCTAATGAAAGGCTTATTTATTGGTGGGATTGCTGGATTATTATTCGGTAGCTTGTTCGCTAATATGGGCTTGCTTGGATCTATTTTAGGATTTGCAATAAACGCTGCAGCGATTATTTTAATTGTTGTAGTTATTCGTAAAATCTTCCGTTTGTTTAAAGACAAGAAAAAAGAGGATGCTAACTCATGGAGAAGTTAATAATCCCAGAACAAAACATTATTAACGCTGTATGTGTTTATATTGCACGTCAAAAAAATACAATCCCTGAAGAAGTTGAAGTCGAGCTTATGTATGATGACGATTCTGGTTTTACCGCAGAGGCTTATGTCAATGGGCAACAACAATTCTTAAGTACATTAAATTTAATTGAAGCACTGCGCATGACACTGAAAGAGTTTTTGAATCTTGATCCTACCTCTACAGGCATCGAATTAATTTTGGATGATGAGGAAGGCATTGTAGCAGCAGTCCATTGAGTCAGGATTTTATCCCGCATTAACGGGATGAAGAAAACCCACACTGATTGAAGTTTCACTTAATTATTTTCTAAAGCGTGAAAAACCGGCGGCAATTTTTTGCCACCGGTCTATTTTGTTATTGTTGGTTAAATGATTGTCCACTCATTTGCGCTTGAGCTTGAGCTACTAAACGCTTAGTAATTTCTCCGCCAACGGAACCGTTAGCACGCGCTGTAGAGTCTCCGCCAAGGTTTACACCGAATTCTTGTGCAATTTCATATTTCATTTGGTCAAGAGCTTGTTGCACCCCTGGTACTAGAAGTTGATTTGAATTACGATTTGCCATGTTGTTTCACCTCCTTGTGAGATTATATTGTGCGATTTAAGATCATTTATGCAATAAAATTAAAGTTTATTTTTGTGAGTTTTTCATTTAGGGAAATGAGGCTAAGCAGATTGCTTAGCTCCATCTCTTATTGTTACTTCTCGAAAATTTGATGAATTACCTCATTTGATTTACTGTTATTTAAATTTTTGTGAATGCAGCTCGCAGGTAAATCCCTGATACTATCTGTAAAAGCTTTTGCCATTTCTGCCTCTCCGGCTACGTGGAACTCCCGCCAACCTCGCTTTTTCTTTAATTGTTCGATGGTCACCCTCATTCCTTTAAAGAGGTTATTCGCATTTATTCTATATCCTGGCTCTAATACAGCAGTTCTACTGTCTGCAACTGCACGTCTTCCTTTTGCATCTATTTTTTTCTTTTCTCTCCACTCTTCCGAAACCGGATCAAATTTAAATGTTAAGTCGTCTCTAACTAATCCCATCGCAGTATCCAAAATACGGACTTCTCCAAAGCTTGGCATGATTATTCCCGCTTCTGGATATGCTTTATACATATACTCTAATTGTTCTGTCATCGCATGGTTTTCCCAGTAAAAATTTGTTTTAACCGGTACCTGTGCATAATAGACAGACCATATATCTTCATTTGCAGTAGCAAAAATGACAATTCCCTTTCGAAGATCATGGGCATTTTCTTCTATCTCATTGAACACTTTTTTCTTTATTTGTTCGAATGCTTTTATTTCCCGCTCATCATTTGATGCTTCCAAATATTCACCAATTCTTTTTAAGCCGCTTTTCAGATGGATTTTCCAAGCACCTTTTAGTGTATCTGGGTCTGCAGGATTCGTATTTAAATAAACACTTAACACACAACGATCTGTACAGCTATACGCTTTTAAAGCTTCCAGTTCTTTATTTATCGTCATTTATCCTAAAACCTCCTTTTTTACTTACACTCTTAGCATTTCCCTCGACCGTTTAGAAAATCCGCAATCGAATTGTTATGTTTATAGGTTCATTTTCATTTTTTTAGAAATAAAAAAACTACCCTTCTAAAGGATAGTTTGCGCAATATCGGAATTGTGCATTATATGAAGGCTCAGAGTAAAGACGATCTAGAGTGAAACTAAAAGAGGTAAACTTGCTTTCTTTATATGCATAATTTCCGTTTGGTAAGCGAGTCGCCTGCGCCGTCTATAGCGACTCGCCAAAATCCGATATTATGAAAAGGGTCGACTTATTACCAATTTCCCTTGATAATACACTTTTTTTATTTTCTCTATATCGGTGATTTCCAAGCCCGGAATACCTTCTGCTACTAAAAAATTGGCATCTAGCCCTTTTTCTAAACGACCAAATTGATGTTGCTTGCCTAATATAGTCGCTGGATTATTAGTAAGTAAAGCTAAAATTGCATTTTCATCGAAATTATTTTCCTTTAAAACTTGCATAGATGGGTTAGCAATTAACATTAATTGGTCAGGTCCTTTTAACAATTGATCTTCATAAGGAAGCCAAGGTACTTCTGGATATGGCGGTAAATAAGCATCAGTAGAAATGGAAACAGGAATGCCTGCCTTTACATATTTCAGTATTTCTTCCGGAGAATTTGGTGTTAAATGTGTTCCTCCCATTGGGGTTGCAACTATTTGCGTTCCCTGATCCGAAGCTCTTGCTATTAGCTCATCGGTAATGCTGTGGGCATGATGTAAAACATCCACACCTGCTTCCAACGCCATCTCTATTCCCACTGTACCAGCTACATGTGCACCTATCTTCTTTCCTAACCCATGGTAGATATCCACAATTTGTTGCATTTCCTCTATTGTATAAATTAATTCTCCGGCTTTTGGTACTTCATCTTTAGTGAAATTGGCTGGAGTTGCATTGATAAATATATTTTCACCTGGATATTCACTCTCTTTTGCAATTTGTCTAACTAAAAAAGGATCTACTAAATCCTTTTTAGGAACCGCTTTAGACTGCGTTATCGAAGTAAAATGAACTATTTTTTCAAAGCCAATGGATATACTAGTTGTTGCAAAAGAAACGTTTAGTGGAATTCCATGAACCGCTTTACGATAATCTTCGATAGAAAAATCGCCAAGTGGATGACCGCAAATTTGTTCTCCTAGTGCTGTAATGCCCGTAGATAAAGCATGAAGAAGAATTGCTTTTCCTGCTAGGAAATGAGTATCCGAAGTAACTGGATAAAGCGAAGTTGGCGCAAATTCAAGTAAATGGGTATGGCAATCGACTAAAGAAGGAGTCACTACATCGTTTGTATAATCGATAACTTGTATAGAGGAATATTGTTTACGAAGGTTTTCCCATGTTCCTACTTCTATTATTTTTTCATTTTGAATCACCATTGCCCCATCTTCAATCGTTCCGATATGGCTCACAGTTATAATTTTTTTAGCACGAATCATATAAATACTCATTGTTTATCCTACCAAAAATGGTGTTAAAAAATACGCAAGCAAACAGGCAGTCGCGATTCTAATAATTAGTCCGATAATCGATGCTACTAACGCTTCTCTCTCATTCAAGCTTGAAACTTCTGCCCAAGTTGCAGGAATTTGACCGAAAATAACGGATAATGGCAACCCAGAATTTGCTAAAACAAAAGAGCCAACAATTAATCGTGGATCAATGGACGACGATAATTCTGCCAGCTGGGCTACAGCAAGCGTAGGAGCGGCAAGAATGGATACAATACCTGTCGCTGGCTCGATACTTAAGAATGTTAGTACAGTGGATAAATTCGATTCAATAACATCCCATGCTCCGAAAAATCTTAGTGCACCTATAAAGAAAAACACAGCTGCAACTGCAGGAATAATGATTAAAAATAAAAGCTCAGCGCCTTCTTTCGCAGAAGAAAAAATTGTTTCAAGAAATTTTGTTTTTGGCGTAAATCGGGGTAAACTTTCCAAATCAACCTTTTTGGTATCTCGGTAAATTGTGATGGATAATATCCATGGAACCACAACAATCGGAACAAAGATAGAAAGTATTATAAGCGGAAACGCATTAATGTTGAACGCAGAAAGTGCAATGAGACCTAGCACTAACGTAGCAAAGGATTGCGGAGATTGTATCATTGTTGCAACAGCTATTTTTTGTTCTGCTTTCGTTGCTTTTGCCTTTACCAGAACAGGTCCAGCAATTTTTCCAGCTGCATTTATATCACCTAAAATGTTATAAACACTCGGTACAATGACAGATGGATTAATTTTAAGCAATTTCATAATCGGAACAAAAATCCGGATTAACCCATCGGTAAATCCTAAACGTTCAATCATACGTCCGAAGATCACACTAATAATGATGGCAATTCCTATTTCACTTGTTAAAAAAACATCCACTACAATAGGTTTTACCTCAGCAATAATCGTGTTAAAAAAATTAGAGAGCGAATTAGGATCAAATAATAGGATTAGTAACGAAGCAACAACTAATAGAATTCCGACAGCTTCCACTGGATGCCATTTCGAACGAGAACCCTTTAATTTAAAGCTTGTTTCTTTATTTTTCTCCATACGAACAACCTCCCCACACTTTCTATACTTTATGTCCAATTAAAAAAATGTGTGTTTGTCTCCACTTGATTGATTAAACATTCTTTTAAATTTAGCTAAAAAACTCCCAATCAATTAATAAATTCTAACGTAAAATATAGAAAACGATTTTTAAGGAGATGATAAATTTTGGAGGATAAAGACACGAAATGGTCCGACATAAATTCGTGTGAACGAAAACCTAATTTCCTCATATTCCTAGTAGACGAGCAACGCTTTCCAACTGTTTATGAAAATGATGCGCTAAAAAAGTGGCGGAAAGAAAATTTAAAGACACAAGAATTATTGCGTAATAACGGTTTGGAATTTCTTCATCACTATATCGGAAGTACTGCCTGCTCTCCGAGTAGAACAACTTTATACACAGGGCAGTATCCATCTCTTCATGGGGTAACTAAAACAACTGGAGGTGCTGCTAATGCTTCTGAACCAGACATTTTTTGGCTTGATCCAAATAGCGTCCCTACTATCGGAGATTATTTTCGTGCAGCCGGTTACGACACCTTTTGGAAAGGAAAATGGCATGCTTCCCATCAAGATATCTTAATACCTGGTACACAAAATGCCATGCCAAGTTATCATCCCGCAACCGGTGTTCCTAACACTACAAATGAAGAACTCTATTTAGAAGCAGATCGCCTTGATGAATTTGGCTTTTCAGGGTGGCTTGGACCAGAACCACATGGGACAAATCCAAGAAATTCTGGTTCTTCTGCTCAAATTGGTACGAAAGGACGTGATGAAGTATACGCAAGAGAAGTGGTTAATCTCATCTCCTCACTCGAAAAAAACAGTCCGAAAGCAAATTCTAAACCGTGGTTAATTGTTTCTTCCTTTATTAATCCGCATGATATCGCTTTGTATGGAGATCTAACAGAGGTTTCTCCCTTGTTTAACTTTGACATAGATCCATCTGTTCCATTCATTCCACCTGCTCCTACTACCAATGAGTCACTACTTACAAAACCAGCTGCACAAGAAAGCTATAAAGAAACCTACCCAAAAACCTTTCAACCTACTAGAGATACACTAGTTTATCGACAGCTATATTTTTCGTTGCACAAGCAAGTAGATGATGAGATGTCTAAAGTTTTTCGGGCATTACAACAATCTAAGTTTTACGACAATACGATCGTTATCTTCACTTCGGATCACGGCGATTTGTTAGGAGCACACGGAGGATTGTTCCAAAAATGGTATAACGCCTACGAAGAAACGATTCATGTCCCTTTTATTGTTCATAGTCCCAAGTTATTTTCTGAACGCAGAACAGCGGATATGTTAACAAGTCATGTGGACATTCTTCCCACACTACTTGGGCTTGCTAACATTGATGTGCATAAGATTGCAAAAGAACTTAAGCAAGATCATACCGAAGTTCATCCACTTGTAGGACGTGATCTTACACCTGTTGTACATGACAAAGATAAATCTTATCAAGTACATGATCCAGTTTATTTTATGTCAGACGATGATGTCACAAGAGGCTTAAACCAAGTTAGCTTCTCAGGCGAGCCTTATCAATCTGTAACACAGCCTAACCATCTTGAAGCGGTTATTGCCCGTCTTCCAACTGGTAATAATAATACGTATGAAATATGGAAGTTCACTCGTTACTTTGACAATCCACAATTTTGGAGCAACCCTGGAATAGAAGATCAAACAACCGAGATTAAAAGCCAAATTCCTATTGATGAAACAATCAGTATATCCGTTTCTAAAATAACTACCAAAACCCATCCTGTCCCAGAAGAATATGAATTGTATAATTTGACGAAAGATCCGCTTGAAATAGAAAATTTATCTCCCCTTTCCCCTAAAAATGATGAAATAGATTATATTGAAAAACTCATGAAAAAATTATTAGAGGAACAATGCAAGCAAAAAAGATTACAACCTAGAAGTGGACTAGTACCAGGTCAACCAAATTGCCAAGACAAATAAAGTGAAACTTCAATCAGTGGGGGTTTTTCGACGCACAGGACGTGCTAGTGGGGACGTTGCGACATGGACGTCGCGCTTTTAGTCCCAGTCATCCCCCACTGATTGTTAGTTGAACCAATCGGGCGCATGCCAGCAGTTGATCTCCCGCTTATCTTTTCGCTTTTCTTAAATCTTGAAGCGGGAGTCTTACTGCCCGTTAATGCGGGAAAAAGCAACCTCCCACCATACATTTAAGTAAGGCGGGAGGTTGCTTTTTTAATGGGTTTGTACACTGTTTTCTTCCATCCAGTACGCTTCTCTAATATTAATCTGCCTGCGTATTTTCCTCATAATATCGATGGAAACTTCACCTGCTTCATATAGACTTTGGATCTCATCACGCTCCGCTTGAAAGGCTTTGTCTCTCAACTCTCGCTGCTCGCGAATATATTTACTTGAGTCGGCACCTTTACGTGCTAATTTAAACTTTAAGATCATTTCATTGTACTCTCCGATAATCACTTCATTGATCGCTTCATTTTCAGGATTCATTGTTTCTTTCAAATAGGCAATCGCCGCTTGCGCCATTTCCATTTTAAGCATGGCTACTTTTTTGTTTTTTTCAATACGAGCTCTAAAGGAGTTGTGTTTTCTTGACTTAAACAAGCTTGCTAAATTAAATATAACTCGCTTTACCATTGTCCATATGAATAATCCTCTATATAGTAAGCGATTTGTAACAGCAACACGCATTCGATGGATATGCTCTTCCAATAAATACAGTGACTCCCGATTGATCTGCTCATTTGTTTGCAACTTTTCTATATAATTTATTTCTACTTCTAATGCTTTCAAACGAGTTTCAGTTTCTAATGCTTTCCTTCGAGCACTTTCTTCCTCGCTTAAATAAATCAGATCATTACGAACTTGATTATAGTGCGAGATAATGGAAACAGCTGCTCCTCTGTTTTCGTCAGTAGTTAGTTCACGCATCGTCTTAATCGCAGCATCCATCGAAAGAAGGATTGCTTTTCTTTCCATTTCTTCTTTCAGCTTTTCTGTGTTCCCTTTTTCTGTTTTTGCAATAATAGGCAGGAAAATACTTGCCAAGATAAGTGTGACCAAAATTACACCTGCTGCGATGAAAATAATTAATGAACGTTCCGGAAATACATCGCCATTAGCTAAAAAGTACGGAATTGTAAAAGCTCCAGCGAGTGTTACGGCACCTCGCACACCAGAAATGGTCGTAATGCTAATGTATCGAAGCGAAGGTTTTGGTAATTGCTCTGCTTTAAGCAGCCACCCGCCCCACCATCCTGCAAATATCCAGACAAAGCGTAATAATAAAAGAGAAGCAGTAATGATTAAAATATATGTAATCACTTCAAAATTATTGAACAAAGGACTTTCAAAAATTTCTCGAGAAACACTTGGAATTTGTAGCCCTAGCAACACAAATACAAGTCCATTCAAAATATAAATAAGAATGGTCCATGTACTTTTCGAAACAATTTGTAATTGTACATTCGGTGATTGCTCTCGATCTCGATAAATTGCGTGCACGATACCAGCTGCTACAACTGACAAAATACCTGAAAGATGAAAATGTTCAATTACATAAAATATGATAAACGGTGTCAATAACTGGATGAGCATGTGAAGTGTGACATCTTCCATACCTAAACGTCGGATAAATACTTTCAATCGAATAATGATGAAAGCAAGTACTGCACCTCCAACAAATCCCCCGATTGCGATCAGTAAAAAGCTCCAGCTTGCTTCTGCAAGCGAAAAAACACCGGTTACCGTTGCTGCAACTGCAAATTTAAAGGCAACTAATCCAGAGGCGTCATTCATCAGCCCCTCACCTTCTAATACATGCATAATCGTTTTCGGCATCTTGACTCGGCTCGAAATAGCTCCAACCGCAACCACATCTGTCGGCGACAAAATAGCCGCAAGTGCGAAAGCCGCCGAGAGCGGAATTGAAGGAATTAACCATTGGATTAAATACCCAATAACAACTACGGTTAAAAACACAAGCCCGAGTGCTAGTAATAAAATAGGCTTCCGCAATTTCCAAAGGGCTTTCCTAGACACGTTCTTTCCATCATAAAATAGAAGTGGAGCAATAAATAGGATAAAAAATAACTCTGGCTCCATCGGAACATGTATTCCTAACGGCAAGGCCGCAAGCAATACACCGAGTGCAATCTGAATAAGTGGGACTGGTATGTATGGCATGAAATGATTTATAAAATTAGAAAGCCCAATAATGGCTAACAAGAGTAAGACAATCATTAAAAATTCCATCATCTATCTCCTTTCTATATGTTCTATTAATAAGTGTAAAACTGTTTTTAAAGGAATACAAATACTAGAGATTTTGCTCTCTATAAAATAGTTACTATTTGCATTGTCAAAAACTAGCTTAAATAGGAGGTGCTTTTAGATTGCCTGAAGAACAGACTTAGATAGGATTGTATCGTTATGATACATATAACTGCAAGTAATATAGTCAAAACAGATCTGCACCTCAAATACACATCCTATATGTATTTTGAGGTGCAGATCTGTTTATAAGGTTATTTTATTATTTTGATAAATAGTCTAACAATCCCATTGCACTAACTTCCACATCTAACTGCAAGATGCTATATACCTCATGATCATCAGGAATTCCCACCCCTCTTAGATGTTCCCTCACTAAGCTTTCTAAACGCTCAGCAAGAACCTCATATCCTTTTTGTTCCGCATACACCTTTTTCGCCTCGTGCACATATACTTTCAACCAATTAGAAACTTGACGAAATACTTCTGCCGGATCATTCGTCATCCCATAATGTCCAAAATAAATGGTATCGAGTCGCATTTGCTCCATTCGATCCATCGCTCTTTGCATCGCATCTGGGTCAAACTGATTTGGAGAAGTGGAAGGTAGAAACAAATGAACATTATCAGGTACCAATTGTGGATATCGCACCCCAACCGTATCTCCAGTGAACATGCCATTACTAATTGGATCATAAATACTGAAATGGTGATTGGCATGACCAGGTGTGTCTAAAAATAGCAATTGACAATTTGGTCCGATTTCTAACGTCTCTCCTTCTCCTTTAACAATCAGTCGCTCTTCTGCAATAGGAAGTATTGGTTCAAATAAGCCCGAAAACTTATCACCGTATACAGCCTTCGCGCCAGCAATAAGTCTAGATGGATCTGCTAAATGTCTCGCACCTTTATGGTGTACTACCACTTTAGCATTCGGGCACTCTTGCATTAATAATCCGGCTCCCCCTGCGTGATCCAGATGTATATGTGTGACGATGATATATTTCACTTCATCCAAAGATATCCCTAATGCCTTTAAACCTTCCTTAACATACTTGATAGACGGGCTAGCACTCGTTTCTACAATTGTTAGTTCCTCTTCTTGAATGACATATATGCCTGTCCGCTCCGCTACCCCTAAGTCATGCCCATCGATTAGATAGATTCTTTCATTTAATTGAATCGGAATCGATTGTGTCATTACGTATTCCCCCTAAGTAAGTGTTCTGTCTATTGAATATTCTGTCACTTACTATCTTATCATTTTCTTTCTCCATAATTAAAGAAGATAAAAACCAATCCCCATGATTATATACGCCGCAAATAGCAGCAGTCCCTCAAACCAATTCGATTCACCATCACCGGAAACATTAATAACTAAAAGTGCGGCTGTAACCATTGCGACAAGCTCTGGCCACGTAAACACTAGTGCCATCGTTTGAGGCATGAACAAAGATACAATTACAAGTACTGGTGCTACAAACATAGCAACTTGCAGGGTCGAACCAACCGCTATTTCCACAGACACTTCCATTTTGTTTTTCATAGCCATCGTAATAGCGGAAACATGCTCTGCAGCATTTCCAACAATCGCTACGATAATGACACCGATAAACAACTCCGTCCATCCAAATTTTGATCCGAGCATTTCAAATGTATGAACTAATTGCTCCGATACAAAAGCAACTGCTACCGTTGCCAATAGAAGAATTAAAATAGATTTTCCTTTTGTCCACTCTGGTACTTCTGCTTCTTCTTCTGTTTCCGGTTCATCAGAAGAAGAGAACACTCCACGATGTGTGACGAGTTTAAAAAATAGTCCAGCAAGATAAAGCGCGATTAAAATAATAGCAATACCAATACTTAAGCTTACTGTTTTCTCAGTATTCATGGTCATAGAGAAAACTTCCGGAATAACAAATGCAACAATAACAGCAAAAATAAGCAATCCTGAATTGTACCTTGCGCTATGCACACTAAATTTTTGACGTTTAAACTTTATGCCTCCAGCAAAAAACGATAATCCAAGTACAAGCAGCAAGTTACCGAGAACCGAACCCGTTAACGACGCCAACACAATCCCAACCATTCCCGCTTTTAATGTAAATATGGAAATGATCAATTCAACCGCGTTACCAAAAGTTGCATTCAATAACCCACCAATCCTTGGTCCACTCACAATCGCTAAACTTTCCGTTGCTCGACCTATATATCCCGAAAGTCCAATAATACTTAAACAGCAAAGGAAGAACATAATCATCTTTGGCCAATCTAAAAAAGCTCCTATAAGGACAATTGGAACACCAACAAAGACAAGAACGGCTAATAATTTGTTCACTAAAAACACCTCTTCAAATTAATGCATTTCTAATTTATCTTTCCCTAATATAATAAAGAAGAAACCCTTTTCCATTCACTTACATAACCTATAAGGAGAAGAAAAGGAGTGATGAGTTTTAATGATTAATTTGGAACCTATCAACATTGAAGGACATACATTTTTATCGATTTCTGTAGAGCTACCAAAGACGAATTTACTTGTCGTATCAAACGACAAAGGATATATCATGTGTGGTGCCCTTGACGTTGCATTGTTGAACGAGAAACTAAAGGATAGGAAAGTACTCGCTGGAAGAGCAGTAGGCGTAAAAACAATTGAACAACTTCTTAATGCTCCTTTGGAATCCATCACTTTTGAAGCAGAAGAACGTGGGATCACCAAAGGGATGATTGGTAAAGAAGCGCTTCTGAAAATGATTTAATTTAAAAACAAACGAGCTAGCCATTTTTATATGGTTAGCTTCTTTTTTGTGTACGTTGAATTAGTAAGAAGAGTGTAACAGCCAAATATCAAGGATAGTTTGTACTATAGGAATACTGGCGGTAGTTATAGTCGTCTCACTCCAAGTAAACTTGTTATTTTAAGAATTGGTTGCTTTCATCAGCAAGTTGGTTGCTCTGACTTATAATTTGGTTGCTCTTATGTGGATTTAGTTGCTTTCAGAGTAGAATTGGTTGCTTTCCATGACTGATTGATTGCCCTTAGCCATTAACTGGATATTATTACAGGGAGCTCGATGATACTGCGTAGTAAATCGTAGCCCGTCCTCGCTCTATTGCCAAAAGTGCAACCGCTAGATTAGTTTTGTCGCGTTCAGCAAGAGTTATGTCGCTTTCGGAATAGGTTTTGTCGTGTTCACAAGGGAGTTTGTCGCGTTTACATCCAGTTATGTCTCGTTCAACCATTTACTGGATATTGTGACAGGAAACACTTGCTATTTTCCCCGTCATTCTATGAATTGGTTGGTCCCACCTGCATTTTGATTGCTCTCGTACTGATTTGATTGCTTTCAAACTCGAATTGGTTGCTTTCCACTGTTGCTTGGTTGCCCTTATCCTTATTCTGGAATTAATTATCCACCTACTACATAATTATTTTCCTCGTAAGACTCCCGCATATTTTTTTGAAAAAGCCACCCTTTCTAGTTGACTCTTATCGAAAAAAGGAGTAAATTTGTTAAGCATTAGAGAACTGTTCATAATTGAACAATCCTAAAAAGAACGGAGTGGTAACAGTGAATTGTAATATTCCCCCTGATAGTAGATCTTCACAATTCTTGCATACTTTTTGGCGTGTAAATAGAAACATGATGCGGTTTATACATAAAACTGCACTAGAAAATGATTTATCTATCCCGCAATATTCCATCCTTATGACCATTGCGCCACGTAAAGAAATGACGCAAAAGCAATTAGGTGAAGTACTACAAATTCCCAAAAGCACTTTAAGCACTGCAGTCGATGGACTTGTACAAACCGAATGGCTACATAGACAGCCTGTTCCGGACAATCGACGTGAAATGCAATTAATACTCAGTGAAAAAGGAAACAGCTTGTTTGATAAAATAAGTCAACAAAAAGGGAGTATTCATCGTACGATTGAATCCATTATGGACACACTTACGGAACAACAATTTGAGGAATTTCAAGCAACACTGCTTCATATCGCTGATTTTTTAGAAAGTGAAACTATTTCAAAGGAGAACAACCGAGATGATTAAACTATTGAAAAACTTAACGGTGTATAAGTGGATTGTTCTCGCCGTAATAGGATTAGTTTTTATCCAATCCATGGCTGATCTTTATTTACCCACCCTTATGGCGGATATTATCGATAAAGGTGTAGTAGTTGGCGATACACCTTATATTTGGAAAATCGGTGGAATCATGCTTTTAGTTGCGGCGATTGGAGCGGTTGCATCCATTGTAGCAAGCTTCTACTCCTCCAAAGCTGCAATGGGTTTTGGTAAGGATATTCGCCGTAAAGTATTCAAGCATGTAGAACAATTTTCCCTTCAAGATTTCGATGAATTTGGTACAGCATCACTTATTACAAGAACAACTAATGATATAACGCAAGTGCAACAAGTGGTCATCATGATGCTACGTATGGTCGTTAGCGCGCCTATTATGTTGGTTGGTGGGATCATTATGGCTGTCTCAAAAGATGCTAAATTATCGCTTGTCATAGTACTTACAATGCCTGTGTTAGTTGGTGCAGTGTTATTAATTATGTATAAAGGTGTACCGCTCTTCAAAACAGTACAGACAAAATTAGATCAGTTAAATCTTGTATTACGTGAAAATTTAACTGGTATCCGAGTTATTCGTGCTTTTAATCGCGAAAAACAAGAAAAAGATCGACTTCAAAAAGCAAACAAAGAATTGACCGATGTTTCTATTAAAGTAAATAAAGTTATGGCCATTTTAATGCCGGTTATGATGCTAGTTATGAATATCACCGTAGTATTAATCATTTGGTTTGGTGGCATTCGTATTAATGGCGGGTCTATGGAGATCGGTGATTTAATGGCGTTTATACAATACGTTATGCAAATTATGTTCGCACTTGTGATGGCTTCTATGATGTTCATTATGATTCCTCGTGCCGCAGTATCTGCAAACCGGATTAATGAAGTACTGAATAGAAAACCAACCTCTCTAAACGAAGGAACGGAACTAGCAAATAAAGAAAGAGGTACACTTGAATTTGACCATGTATCTTTTAGCTACCCTGGAGCAGAAGAATCCGCATTATCTAATATTACTTTTCAAGCTAAAGCTGGGGAAATTACAGCAATTATTGGAGGAACAGGTGCTGGGAAATCAACGCTTGTGAATTTGATTCCACGTTTTTATGAGGTAACAGACGGAACCATTCGTGTAAATGGTGTCGATATTCGAGAGACCTCTCAAGAAGAGATTCGTTCGAAAATCGGATTCGTTCCTCAAAAGGCACTGCTTTTTTCTGGAACGATTAAAGAAAATATTCTTTTTGGAAAACAAGATGCAACTGACGAAGAAGTGGAACATGCTGCTCACATTGCTCAAGCAGAAGATTTTATTGGCAAAATGGAAAAAGGATATGACTCGGTTATTTCACAAGGTGGCTCGAATGTATCCGGGGGACAAAAACAACGTCTATCCATTGCAAGAGCACTTGTACGAAAACCGGATATTTACATTTTCGATGACAGCTTTTCAGCACTCGATTTCAAAACAGATGCAAACCTAAGAGAAGCGCTAAAAGAAGAAACGAAAAATGCGACAGTCGTCATTGTGGCCCAACGAGTAAGCACTGTAGCAGATGCAGATCAAATTATCGTATTAGATAAAGGAGAAATTGCAGGAATTGGTACACATAAAGAATTATTAGAACATAATACTGTTTACCAAGAAATCGTAGAATCCCAGCTAAGAGAGGAGGAAATCGCATGAGCAAACAAAAAAAATCGACATCTCAAGGTGGGCATCCAACGGGACCTGGCGGAGGGAACATGATGATGATGGGCGGACAAAAAGCGAAAAACTTTAAAGGTACTTTGCGACGCCTTTTGACTTACTTAAAACCTCGGAGCAATCAATTAATCGCCGTGTTTATCGCTGCTATTTTAAGTACCGTCTTTGCCATTGTCGGTCCTAAAATTATGGGGAATGCAATTACAGAACTATTCGAAGGTGCATACGCAAAAATGACCGGTGTTCCAGGAGCCGCAATCGATTTTGAAGCAATCGCAAAACTACTCTTTCTCCTAGCCGCTTTGTATGTGATCAGTAGCTTGTTTACGTATATTCAGCAGTATATTATGTCCAGCGTTGCGCAAAAAACGGTTTACGATTTGAGGGAAGAAGTAAATGGAAAACTAGAAAGACTTCCGCTTAAATATTACGATGGTCGACCAAATGGGGAAACGTTGAGCCGTGTTACGAACGATTTAGATACAATCGGAAACACGCTTCAGCAAAGCTTAACGCAATTTATCACTTCGGTGGTAACTATTGTAGGTATAATCATTATGATGCTAACCATTAGTCCAATATTAACTTTAATATCGATTGTAAGTTTACCAGTATCGATGTTCGTCATTCAACCAATCTTAAAAAGATCTCAAAAGCATTTTGCCGATCAACAACGAACACTCGGACAACTGAATGGACACATTGAAGAAATGTATACTGGGCACCAAGTAGTTAAAGTGTTCGGACATGAGAAAAAAGCAGTCGCTGAGTTCGATGAAGTAAATGAACAATTGTATGATGCCGGTCGCAGAGCGCAGTTTATATCGGGCATTATAATGCCAATGATGTCTTTTATCGGGAATTTAAGCTATGTCGTGATTAGCGTTGTTGGTGGGATATTAGTTACACAGCGCGCTATTTCAATCGGTGACATCCAAGCTTTCATTACCTATACTCGTCAGTTCACACAGCCAGTTATGCAAACGGCTAATATCGCTAATATTATACAATCAACTATTGCCGCTGCTGAACGGGTTTTTGAATTACTGGACGAAGAGGAAGAAGAAAAAGAAGTGACATCAGAAAGTCTATCTAAAGCAGCAGGTGCAGTTACATTTGAACATGTGGACTTTGGATACGGAGATGAACTGTTAATAAAGGATATGAATATTGATGTATTACCAGGTCAAACGGTAGCAATTGTTGGACCTACTGGGGCTGGTAAGACAACATTGATTAATTTATTGATGAGATTTTATGAATTAAACAATGGGAAAATCACTATTGATGGACATGATACTAGAAAGATGTCCCGGACGGATCTTCGGACAACATTCGGGATGGTACTGCAAGATACGTGGCTCTTTAATGGGACAATTAAAGACAATATTGCATTTGGAAAAGACGGAGCAACAGATGAAGAAATTTTCGCAGCCGCAAAAACGGCACGTGCTGACCATTTTATCCGTACTTTACCTGAAGGCTATGATACAATTTTAAATGAAGAAGCATCCAATATTTCGCAAGGACAAAAACAATTATTAACAATCGCTCGTGCCGTTCTCGCAAATCCATCTATCATGATTTTGGATGAAGCAACATCGAGTGTAGATACACGAACAGAATTACTTATCCAACAAGCGATGAATCGCTTAATGGAAGGAAGAACAAGCTTTGTCATCGCCCATCGCCTCTCTACCATTAGAGACGCCGATTTAATATTAGTGATGAATCAAGGAATGGTAATTGAACAAGGTACTCATGAGGAGCTTATTAATGCAGACGGCTTCTATGCTGATCTTTATAACAGCCAGTTCTCTACCAAAAAGGCTATTTAAATAGTAGATAGATGAAAAGAGAGACAGCAGATTATTTGCTGACTCTCTTTTTTATATTATATATGGACCGTCATAATCTCCATTCTCTATTAATATATTTACTATATAAATTAGGAGGGATAGTTTTGGACAAAGTAGAATTCAAAAAGGCCTTTGATATAGGATATGAAGAGATGATGTTTGTTGCAAATAATGACGAAACTTTCATCCGTATAAAAAATAGCTATTCCGTCCCTTCCTCTAAAGTGTCCTCCACAATCGTCCATATTAACGGAAAACTATTTGAAGAAAATAGATACTGGATTTTCTTCACCGAGCTAGTAGAAATTGCTGCAGACGTGAGTGCAGACGTTCACATTGAATTGGATAAATTTGAAGTAGATATAAAAGACTTTGAAGAAGAAGAATTTATTCAACACTTAATAGATGAAATAACGGACAAATTAGAAGAGCATCAAGTTCATACAGTACTCAAAGAAATGGAAGTACTTTAACAGCTTTACAGCATTTCATCCGCTATCAGTCTATACGAATTAAAGCGATCTTCTGCAGAATATGCTATAGTATTCAACATAATTTCGTCTGCTTTATAATTCGTTTGTAATTCGCTTAGCTTCTCCTTTACTTCAGTTGGATCACCAATTATTAGTTTCTTTTTCATACTTTTCAACGTCTCTTTTTCCACGTCATTTACTATGTATTGCTTCGCCTCTTCTATAGAAGGAATTCCTTGCTTCCCTTCCCCTTTTGCTTTTTGCAACGCCCAAATGAGTGTGCTTTTCGCTACTTCTTCCGCCTTTTCACTTGTTTCTGCACAAATAATGGATACCGTTACAATCACTTCTGGGTTTTTTCGTTTTTTACTAGGTGTGAAAGCATCTAAATATTGGGTAACAATAGCCGTTCCGTCCTCTTCGCTCATAAAGTGACCGAACGCGTAAGAAAGTCCATTTTCCGCAGCGAGCAAAGCACTTTTTTTACCCGTTCCAAGAAGCCATGGTACTGGTGACACATCAGGAATTGGTGAGGCAGAAACTTTCGAATATTCATGACCAACAGGAAAATCATCGTCTAGAAAATGAAGAAACTCTTCCACCAAACTAGGCATTTTATAGACGTTCTGTAGGAAATTATCCGATAAAGCATTAGTAGCTTCCGCAGAGCCACCAGGTGCACGACCTAGCCCAACATCAACTCGATTAGGAAATAGAGTGGCAAGCGTATTATAGACTTCTGCTACCTTGAAAGGTTTATAATGTGGCAACAAAACAGCACCAGAGCCAATGCGAATGGTGTTTGTATTCGCACCAATATAAGCTAGCATCACTTCAGGAGCAGAGCTTGCTAGCCCCGTTAAATCATGATGTTCCGTGATCCAATAGCGCGTATACCCTAACGATTCCCCTAGTTTTGCTAACTCCATCGATTCAATTAAAGCTTCTTTCGCAGTTTGATTGGAGGAAATCGGGGATTGATCTAATATACTTAACTTCATTGTCTCATCTCTCCTTTCTTAGTTCGGAACTTCCAGTAAGCTCAGCTTATACTCCCCAACCTGTCCTTTTTCGTATAAATTTGTAATGGAAGTCGAATACTGATGTATGCTTCCTTTAAAAAACAATCCTTGCGCAGGTACTTTTACGTCAAACGTCCCTTTATAAAGCAATACGGCTATATCGTGATAATCCTCACTTGTAACATTGAAAACAACAGAAATTAGATGTAAATCATTCACTTTTTTTGATTCGTAATGATTTACTTTAACATTTGTATCATCTAATACAATTTCTTTAATCATTGTATCTTCTAGGTTTCGGTTCATGGTAAATACCCCCAATTTAATACTTTTTTAAGTGTACCATTAATGTGAACTTCTCATCATTCTATGCCTTTAGGGAAGATACCTCTAATTATTTGCTTATAATTTGGGAATAATAGAACCGTTTGAAGAAATCCATTATTAATAGAAATAAAATGGAGCTATACCTAAGTCAATTTTGACTTTTGGAACAGCCCCATAATAGGCGTTATACATTTCATTATTAATGTATTCTATTTAATTTCTCTTTATCTTGGTTCAATTGATCTTGAAGCATGTTAATTGGTCCCAAATCTCCTCTACTCTCAAGGGCCATTGTGACAGAACGCTCTGCACGTTCAATCATATTTTGTGCATTTTGAATTGCCTGCTCAGTCGGATGAGTGAGAGCTTGACCTACAGCCAGCGTGACATTATCGACAGAATTATGCAATTGACCAATAACATTATCTTCTTTCCAGCTCATTTGTGTATGATCTTCCATTGCAAGTGCCTCCTTTATCTTTTCCTAGATTTCAATACGTCTTTACTATGGCGATATAGGAGCTTTTTATGCATGGAAACTCACTAGCTTGAAAATTAATCCTTCAATAATTTTGACGACGTTGGGCACACTACATTTAACCAATGATTAAAGGAGGAAAAAGGAATGACTATACATGAACCAGGACCAAATGATTCGGCTAACAATGTAGAAAGGCTAAAGAAAACGATTCGTAATAAGGAAGCAGCAGAAATGGCCATGGAATTTGCAGATGGTGAAGAACTAGCTGCTATTAAAAGAAAAAATGAACGACGTGAAGAAAGTATTGATGGATTACGTGCAGAAATTCTTGCAGAAGCTAAATCACGCATAAACGGATATATTTAAGCTGATGTACGAACGAGCCAGTAATCTTTTGAATACTGGCTCGTTTTTTATAGAATAATCACACTAACGATAAAAGAAACGTAAGCTAAGGGAAAAAGGAATGAGCTTTGCTTGCACTTTTACCCAAATGAGTTTTCTCCTCTTCCCCAGAACACTATTTATAAAACACCATATTCACAATACACCGCACCCATACGGTATATTTTGAACAAATCATCTCATTTTCCACAAGGCTACTACATGAGTAAAGCAGCTGTTGACTTTGAAAGCATGAACCGACTTCTTTGGTTGGAGCATGTCAACTGGACCAGAATGACTATTACAAGTATTGTATTCAACTTGCCTGATCTCCCTTCTGTGCAAGAACGCCTTTTACAAAATGCAACCGATTTAGGAAATTGCATTCGACCTTTTTATGGCGATCAACTCGCTGACAAATACGCAGAACTCATAAAAGAACACTTAGTTTTAGCAGCCGAACTAGTAACAGCAGCAGTTAAAGGGGAAACGAAAAAGGCAGAGGAAAAAGAAAAAGAATGGTATCGTAATGCAGATGACATTGCGACATTTTTAAGTAATATTAACCCGTTTTTAACGAAAGTAGAAGTACAGCGAATGTTTTATATGCATCTCGCATTAACGAAATATGAAGCAGTATGTATGATTCAAAAAAATTACAAAGAGGATATTAAAGTATTTGACCAAATAGAAGCAGAAGCATTAGAAATGTCCGATATGATTTCGCATGCAATCATCAGGCAATTTCCTCATATGTTTTAATTACGAAAAGAGCTTGGAACTGTTTCCAAGCTCTTTTTGCATTTACATATTCATCCATACGAGTGACAACTTTTTGACGTTCGTTACAACTTTGTTAACAAATATTGAATTTATATAGAAATCTAGATGAACGTTTTGTGAAGTCCCCTTTTAGACGTTGTTATTATGGGTGGTTCTAAATATGATAGAGGCAACGGAATACGGATCAATTCGTAACACGTTTAATAAATTCAAATAATCGAAAGGGGTACAACTATGAAAATGAAAGTGAAATGGGCTTTACTTACGATGATTTTCACTATAGCCACTGTGCTAACTGGTTGTGAACCATTATTAGTTTTAGATCCAAAAGGTCCTCAAGCAAAAACGCAAGCTGATGACATTATGTTATCCATCTTGCTTATGTCAGGTATTGTAATTGCGGTACTTGCAATATTAGTATACGTGTTAGTAAAATATCGTGCTTCTAATCAAAGGGACGATTACGAGCCTCCTCATATTGAAGGAAGCCCACTTGTAGAAGCAATCTGTATTGGTATTCCAATTGTTATCGTCATTTTCCTTTCTTTCGTTTCAGTTAAAAGTAATTACGAGGTAGAGTCAACTCCAGCCGGGTATGAGGATACAAAACCGTTGATTGTTTACGCTTCTTCTTCTAACTGGAAATGGCATTTTAGTTATCCTGAAGAGGGTATTGAGACAATTAATTACTTATATATACCTGCCGGTCGTGCGATTGAATTTAAACTATATTCTTACGGGCCAATCACTAGTTTTTGGATTCCGCAACTAGGCGGACAAAAATATGCGATGGCTGACATGGTTACAACCTTACACTTAGCAGCAGACAATCCAGGTGAATTTATGGGAAGAAACGCAAACTTCAGCGGTGCCGGATTTGCCGAAAATACGTTTGAAGTTACAGCGATGTCTCAAACTGATTTTGACGAATGGGTAGAAGAAGTTCACGAAACAGCTGAACCTCTTACAGAAGAAAAGTTTGAGGAGTTATTAGAACCAGGACATCTTGGACGTTCTACTTATACAGGAACACATTTAGAGTTCTCACCAGCTCCTGAACATAACCATGGTTCCACTGATTCTGAAATGGATCACTCAGAACATGAAGATCATAATTCTAACCATTCTGATGAAGAATCAGATCATTCTCATCATTGATAAATAAGTTTCAGTATCGTAACAAACAATAGATTTTCGAAAGGAGTTACAAAAGTATGGATTTCTTTGATCGTTTTGCAGTACCACATCCAAGCTTTTTAATATATGCATCCATGGTTGGTATCGGTCTAACAATGGTTGCCATCGTTTTAGGTATTACCTATTTTAAAAAATGGGGATACCTTTGGCGCGAATGGATTACCACAGTAGATCATAAACGAATTGGTATTATGTATTTACTAGTTGCTTTACTTATGCTATTCCGCGGAGGAGTAGACGCGATAATGATGCGTTATCAGCTCTCAATGCCTGATAACAAGTTTCTAGAATCGCAACATTATAATGAAGTTTTCACAACACATGGGGTTGTAATGATCCTATTTATGGCTATGCCGTTCATCACGTTTTTCTTTAACTACCTTATTCCGTTACAAATTGGAGCTCGTGATGTAGCATTTCCTCGCTTAAATGCACTTAGTTTTTGGTTATTCTTTATGGGGATGGGGTTATTCAACATCTCATTCATCGTAGGTGGATCACCTGATGCAGGTTGGACTTCTTATTTCCCACTTGCAAATAATGAATTCAGTCCATCTGTAGGTACGAATTATTATATGATCGCTATTCAAATAGCTGGTATGGGTACATTAATATCAGGTATTAACTTTATAACGACTATTCTTAAAATGAGAGCACCTGGTATGAAGTTAATGAAAATGCCGATGTTCACATGGTCTGCATTTATCGCAAACGTAATCGTTGTTTTTGCTTTCCCTGTATTAACAGTACTTCTTGCAATGGGAACAATGGATCGATTGTTTGGAACAAACTTCTTTACAACCGGCGATGGTGGTATGGATATGCTTTGGGCTAACTTGTTCTGGGTTTGGGGACATCCTGAAGTATATATCTTGATCTTACCGGCATTCGGTCTATACAGTGAAATAATCTCTACATTTGCACGCCGTAATCTGTATGGTTATAAGTCAATGGTTGCCTCAATGGTAGTCATTTCAGTATTTTCATTTTTAGTATGGACTCACCATTTCTTTACAATGGGTCAAGGTGCATTCACCAATAGTATTTTCTCTATCACAACAATGGCGATAGCTATACCAACTGGGGTTAAAATATTTAACTGGCTATTCACGCTTTGGAAAGGGAAAATTGTTTTTACAACTCCTATGTTATATTCCATGCTCTTCATTCCACTGTTCACATTAGGTGGGGTTACTGGAGTTATGCTTGCGATGTCAGCAGCTGATTATCAATATCATAATACGATGTTCTTAGTTGCTCACTTCCATAACGTAATTATTCCAGGAGTAGTTTACGCTATGATTGCAGGTCTTACATTCTATTGGCCAAAAATGTTTGGTTTCATGTTAAATGAGAGAATTGGTAAATGGACTGCATGGTTAATGTCTGTTGGTTTCGTTTTAGCCTTTATTCCAATGTATATTACTGGATTAGATGGGCAAGCACGTCGTATGTACACATACTCTGAATCGACTGGTTTTAGTACGCTGAATATGGTTGCATTTATCGGTGCAGGAATTATGGCAATTAGTTTTGCTTTACTTGTCTACAATATTTACTATAGTATTCGTTATGCTTCTAGAGATATTGGTAGTGACCCATGGGATGCACGTTCACTTGAATGGGCTACTCATACTCCAGTACCAGAATATAACTTTGCTATTACACCACAAGTTGTATCAACTCAAGGATTTTGGGATGCAAAGAAAAATGGACATGAGTTATTTAAAGGTAAATACGAAAAAATTCATATGCCAAATAACAGTGGTTGGCCATTTATACTAGGTTGTATTTTCTTCGTCTTTGGATTTGCGATGGTATTTAGCATATGGCCACTTGCTATCGTCACATTAATTGGTATTTTAGTTTGTCTGGTTTATCGTTCGTTCGAGAAAGATCATGGTCGATATATCTCCGTTGAGGAAATTGAAGAAACTGAAGCAAAATTGCGAGGTGTAAAAAATGAAGATAGATAACTCGCTTCCGCTTGAATATAGTACGGAAGAAAATAACTTGAAAATTTTAGGTTTTTGGATCTTCCTGGGTGCAGAAATAATGCTTTTCGCAACACTGTTCACTATGTATTTCACTTTAGAAAATCGAATTGGCAATGGCCCTTCTGGTGGAGAAATCTTTGAAATTACACCAGTATTAGTTGAAACAATCTTACTTTTAACAAGTAGTTTTGTTATCGGTCTTGGCATACACGCTATGCGTTTAGGCAACAAAAAGGCAATGATGGTGTTCTTTTCAATCACCCTACTACTTGGTGCTGGGTTCTTAGGCTTTGAAATATTTGAATTCGTTCACTATAATCATGTGGGTGCAACACTACAAACTAGCGCATTCACTGCCGCTCTATTAACTACATTAGGGACACACGGATTGCACGTAACATTTGGTTTGTTTTGGGGAATAGCTATCCTTATTCAAATTAAAAAACGTGGTTTGACTCCTGAGACTACCAATAAATCTTTTATCTTTTCGCTTTATTGGCATTTCTTAGATGTCATTTGGATTTTCATCTTTAGCTTCATCTACTTGAAAGGAATGATGTAATATGAAAGAATTATTCCCTGCTAAACAAGTAATGGGCTTTGTCTTTTCATTGGTTCTTACAGTAGTTGCTTTGTTAGTTTATTTCACAGATATGTCATTTCCGATTGGTATGACAATTCTTCTAGTAACTGCATTTATCCAAGCTGGTCTTCAACTAGTTGTATTCATGCATGCTGGTGAGACTGATGACAAAAAATCGATCTATACAAACGTATATTACGGTTTAATCATTGCGCTTGTCACCATTTTTGGTACACTATTAATACTAGTTTGGGATATGTAAATAACGAATTAAAAGAGAGCGTCTTTTCAGGCGCTCTCTTTTTTACATTTTCTAGAGTTCGCAATCATTTCTTCAGATGCCACTAAAAACATACCTATTAAGAAAGTAAAAACAGCCCCCATTACTGTCCCAATACCGATACCCATTACTGTACTGTATTCGCTTACAAAAACCCCGTATAAGAAAATGGCAATTCCAATAGTGAGCACTGTTGCTCCTACATATTTTGTAGCATGAAACATTTTCACGTTCGATTCCATTTCACTCATCCTCTCTTTATATATATATTATTCATCTTGTTCACAATATTGTCAAATAATTTTTGTTTTTTCGTCACATATTTTTTAAAAAAATAAGGAAACCAAGTAATTCCTCTCGTCATATGGGATAGTGCTTTGACTCGTGCCCACTATGTCTTTCGCATCTGGACGAATCCGTTTTGACAAACGGGAATGCTAAGTTCAGTAATTATTCCTTACTACTCAGTATCCCTAAATTGTGTAAAAAGAGAACTGCTCCACTGTCTAATGACTTTGTAGCAATTCTCTTTCTTTTACATTAAATCTATATTTTCTCCAAATACTATGACACTTTGACGTTCTGTTATAAATTCTCTGCCATTCCATTTCAAAATGTTTTGCACATATCCTAGAGCTTCCCCGTTATGCTTGCCGGAAATCTCTTGCAACGCAACAAGCTCATACACATCGTTACCTGCAAAATCTATTGGATAAAGCCCGTGGATTGGTTCTACCCAGCCTTCTATCGGCGCTTTCAAAGTTCCATCTTCATTATAGATTTCCATTAAATAATCTTTATCTTTAAACATTAAATCTAGCGTATACTTCTTTTTAGGAATGGCACTAGCTACTGTTAATTTATATTGATCTTGATAATCGATTTTATAATCATTGCTATCATTAAATTCATCCGAATCGAATACTTGTCGCATTTCTCCCTCTAAAAAGGTAAATAAATAAGCTTTTATCGTGCTTTCACTTTCGCCAGTATCGATTACTACTAATATGTCATCCAGCTGGTTTCCAGTAAAATCTCCAAGAAATAGCCGTGGGTTATAACCAACAGTTTCTTTTAAAGAAAACCCTTCATATAAATCTACTTTTTTATTTAAAATATTTAGCGTAATATCTTCCCAATACGAGCTTCTGTCGGTCATACTACCTGTTAGATAAACAGTTTCCCGAAAACTATCACCCGTTATATCTCCTCTTTTTTTATCAATAACCGTCTGACCGTTAGTTCTAGCATGTGTTAGACGGCTTAATACTTGCTGTTTTTTCTCTAATAGTTGCTCTTTTGACGGGTATGGGGATCGAAAAGATAGAGCTTTATCGATGGCAGTTAAATTTTGTTCTAAATTACCAGCTTTTCTCTGTGCATCTGATAAGTAATACCAATAATAGGAAAAATCGTTTGTTTGCAATAATTTTTCATAATAAGCTGCCACTTTTTTAAAATAATACGGATAAACATCTTTTGCTCGCACTAGCTCCCCTTCACTAAAGCGGTAAACGTCTACCTTATAAGCATCTCCTGTATCATGTATCCAAATAGCAAGTTCATATTGACCATCTTTTCCGTAATGATCAGGCATATCCTCCACTTCCAATTTACTATAAACAATATTATTTGTAGGTAACCTTAAAATTCTACCGTTTGTCCATTGTAGTAGATCTAGTTGTGAACTCATATTGTCTATTTGCCAACCGACAATTAATGTATTTACCCAGTTTTCTGTTACTGGAGCGACTCTTAAATCGGAAATATTATACCCTTTGCCTTCGATATGTTTTAAAGGTAGCCACTGATTGTCATGTTTTTTTAATACCACAATATAATTCTGCTGCTCATACCTATATGCGCCTATTAGTTCGGTCACTTGATCCCCATCAATATCAGCAAGCAAGACCGCCATTCTTTTTTGGGGTTGCTGCAATTCTAGTACGGTAGCCCCAAGCGGCAAAAAGTTCTGCAGTATATTTATATAATCGCCCATTGTACCCCCCATTATGTTTCATTATTAACTATCATATGCGGGTTAATATAAGCTTTAATCATATTTTGCAAAGTTTAAGTTAAAAGTTTCATTTCATTTATTAAAAAGCGCCAATTTATTTTTTTACATTACGAAGCCTCTTCGAAGACAACAAACACACTACTCACATTGTTAAACCATAAAAAAGACTGTCTCAAAAATAAGCCTTTTGAGACAGTCTTTAAAATTATTCTGCCAATTTTTCTTCTATCGGCGATTCTACTGATTCATCTGTAGGTTGTTCTACAGATGGTTGTGAAGATGGGGATGGTACGTTGATATATAGTTTACCATTAGCTTTTTGGCGCGTTTCGTTGTTAAAGCTGTCTACAACTTTCACTTCGAGATCTGCTCCATTCGCTACAGTGTCAGCTGGTACTGTCCAATATCCAACGTAATGACCGTTTGCTTGTTCCATCATTGGCAGTTCAGTCGCATTTTGGACTTGACCACCTAAATTCGTTAGCGGCATATGGATAACAAATGTTGCTTTCAATCCAGGTGCACTATCGAATTCAATCTTAACACTTTTACCAGTAGCCAAATATAAGTCTTCAGCTGGTTTTAGATTTTCGATTGCAGGTGCATCATACTGAGCTGTAACTGTTACTTTTTTCGTTATACTATTATTTGCTTTGTCTTTAGCGACTACTTTAATTTCGTTTGCACCATTCTCTAGAAGAATTCGTTTAGAGTACTTGCCATCAACCACTGTTGCATTTTGACCGTTTACTTTTACAGTGTCAAGGTTTGCATCTTTAATAGTTCCTTCTACAGTTACTGATTCACGATTTGTTTTTTCTCCATCTTTCGGACTGTCGATTGTCAGTTCAGGTTTTAAAGTATCTAAAATGACTTCAACAGAAGCAGATTCACCTGTTACTTTGCCATCTAGAAGGGAAACTGCTGTAAATTCATTGACACCTTCCGTTAATTCAACTGGAATTGCAAATTTACCGTCTTCCCCTACCTTAATAGATCCCGCTTCTTCACCATTTTGTTTCAATTTAATCGTAGTAGTCGGAGATGCGGTTCCTTCTACAGAAATTGAAGCTTCATTTGTGACTAAGTCAGCTGTTGGTGAAGTGATAACTGGACCGTGTACTTCATAGCTCACACGAGCACGGATCATATAGTTCCCTTCAGCAGTTGGTGATGGTGACCAAGCACCTGAAATTCCTTGGAAACTTCTACCCGCATTTGTTCCATTCTCATCTGTTGCAAGACCTGGAGTATTTGGATTAGCAAATGTTTGACGATATACCATAAAGAAGTCACCATTTACTACGATATTATGCTCGCTTAGATCAACAACAGTCCATTCACCATTACGTTTAGCTGTTGCATCAATTGGACCGGCAAGCATTTTACCTGGAGATCCGTCAGCTCCCGTTGCATCCCATACTTCAACTGCGAATGCAGTTCCACCAGGCACAGGCCATTCTGTATCCCAGAATCGGAATACACCATCTGTTACGATTCCGTTTTCTTTACCTTCTGGTAGAGACATTTTCACTGCCCAAGCATTGCCAGCAGCGTTGAATGCACGTGCATTTTCAGCAGTCCCGTCATCGTAACCGATTTCTCCACCTGGATAAGTGTAGAACGGTTCAAGCGCAATATTTTGCGATGTTGCTTCTGAGCTGATCGTAATCGCTATTTCTTGGCTATGATAACCACGTGCAATTACTTTTAATGTGTAATCGCCTTCATATGCAGTAAGAGAGTAATTACCTGCTGCATCTGTTTCAACAGGTGTAATGTTTGCATCTTCTACAAGTAATAGAGTTGCTCCAGCTACTCCTTCACCTGTCGATTGATCAGTGATTGTTCCACTCACTGTGTTTTGTGCAACTTCATCCAATGGGAAATTAGCAGTTGCCGTGCCATCTGCTTCAATGGAAACAGATTGTTCTTCAGAAGTGAAGCCATAAGCCTCTGCTTTCACTGTGAATGTTCCTGCACCATGAGTTAGTGAATAAGAACCGTCAGCAGGATTTGTATAAACCGAACGTCCTGATTCAAGTACACTCACTTGAGCACCTAATGGTAATAGCGTTGGATTTGCAACTTTTTCTACTACTGGTGGTGCTTCTTTAATCGGTAATACAGGACGAATCTTTGTTGGGTCAATATCCTCTTTTTTAGCAAGTTTGTCTGTACCATTTCCAATAGTCACTTTGTTATTTGCATTGTTAGTGGTTACGCTATTTGTTTTATTTACATTATTGTCTATTCCTTTTGCTACCTTGCCAGTCTGCGAAGTCCCAGCAAGTGCTACGTCATCGATATACCATCCCTCTTTCACAACGCTTCCATCAGAAAAGGCATTAAAGGCAATATAGACGCGTTGTCCAGCATAAGCTGACAGGTCCACTTCACCATCAATCCAACCGTTTGATGCGCCTTGGACCATTAGTAATTGTGTCCACTCTACTTGATCAGTTGAAATAAATACATGACCGTAATCCCAAGCTCTTCCTGTAGAAGATTGCTCAAAGTTATGCCATTGTTTGAACTGCAAATAAGAGTTTCCTTCCGGCAAATCGACTGGAGGCATTACCAATGTAGCGTTCATTCTGCTATCGTAATTACCTTCTAGGTTTGTGGCATATACTTTTTCACCGGATGCAGCATTTCCTGGACCTGAAGTTGGTACGCCCCACTCCCAGCTATTTGCATCTCCAAAGGAAGTCCAGCCCACAGGTGTCGATTCAAAGTCTTCTGAATATCCTACTGTTATGCCAGGCTTCACTTGAACAACATATTCTTCACTGTTCACTTCATTATTTCCAAAATCATTTATGGACCATTTGTACGTAAAGGAGTTGCCCGTGATTATGTCACCAGGAAGCACTACACTGTACTCACCAGATTTGTAATCACCAGATTTGCGACCAGCTTCGATTGATTGCCATGCACCATTTGCATCTTTGTAGTTTAGAAGGACAGATGCAACGCTAATGTTATCGCTAACTGCAATTGTCAATTCTAAATCCATTCCTGCATATGTTTCTCGAGGTGCTGCATGTTCGAATACAGGAGCCTCACTGTCGTCTCCTTGTTGTGTCACTTGTCCTTTCAGTGTGCCAAGTCCAGTGATTATGGAAGATACAGCCTCGTAAGCATCTACTAATCCATAACCATATGCGTGGTTAGGAGTTGTTGGATATTGAGTGTCCGTTAATGGATTTGCTGTATTAAGAAGAATTTCCTCCATTTCATCGACTGTCAAATTGGCGTTAACTTGGCGAAGAAGTGCTGCTACGCCAGATACAGCCGGTCCTGACATAGATGTTCCGTTCCAGCCACCTTCATAATTACCACCCGGTACAGATGAACGGATGTTCACACCTGGTGCCGAGATATCTGGTTTTGTTTCAGCATATGGTGAAGGTCCACGAAGAGAGAAGCTTCCCACTTTGTTATTGATATCAGTCGCACCAGTTGCAAATGACTCAGGATAATTGGCAGGTGCCGCTACAGATCCCGCACCACCAGGATTCGTAAGCGTTGTGTTCCCTGCTGAGAATTCTGGAAAAATTTCTGCTGCGCGCCAGTTAATTACAACTTCACGGTACCACTCATCGAGTCCAGGACCGCCACCCCATGAGTTATTCACAATATCTGGAGCCATGTCAACGCGTGCATTTCCGTTTGCGTCTGTCGGTGCTAAAATCCATTGAGCAGCTTCTAGCAAGTCAGTGTCAGTCCCACCGTTTGCAGAGAATGCCTTTACTGCAATATATTTGGCACCAGGAGCAACTCCAATTTGATTTGTATCATTTGGTTCACTACCAACCATTGTTCCCGTTACATGTGTTCCATGATCAATATCGTCATATGGAGTAGCTCGTCCAGCCGTTGCATCGAACCAGTTAAAATCGTGAGAAACTTGTCCAGTTGCTTTATTGTAACCACGATATTTTTCTTTTAATGCAGGATGATCCCACTGAACTCCTGTATCAATACTAGCTACAACCGTTCCAGCTCCGTCGATGCCCATTTCCCAAACGTCTGGTGCTTTAACACGCTCAACATTCCACTCAATGTTCGCGGTTTCTGCCTTAGGAGCGACAGCGTTTTTTGTTTTCGTTGTAAATAATTGACGAGTTTCGTTTGGCAATACTTTTTCAACCTCAGGGAAAGTTGCAATTTTTTCAGCAATCTCTTTTGTTGCTGTTACAGCCATTCCATTTACAATGTAGTAAGATGTAATATCTTTCGCATTCCCTTTAGCTGCTTCCTGTTCAAGGAATTGCTTTACTGATTGCTGAGATTCAAGAGAGGTTGCCTTAAGTTCTGATACAACAGCAGATCGCTGAACGAGCTTCGCATTGTGTGCCGATAAATTTGCTGCATCTGCACTTTTTCGAGCTTCAGCCGCCACTGCTTCTGAATCTGTTTTCTCTTTGAATTTGATCAGGAATGTTACTTTTTCATCTTGTTTAAAATTTTCTAGTAATCGAGTGCTCATCTTTTCTGTCACAGAAATAGTATTCGAGCTTGACTCTCTGAAAGATTGATGAATTTTACTCGTTGTTTCTGCACTAACTACGTTTGGCGCGACTAGTGAAAACGTCATTAGTAAAGATGCAGCAATACTCAGTGCTTTGACTGAACTACTTTTCCTCCCCATCTTCTTTCCTCCTTTGAATTTTCCAACGATTTTAATACCTAGCGAGAACTTGATAGTCTCTTATCCCTAAAAAAGACCAAACAAAAACACCTTCTCCCCCTTTCCCAAACGATCATTTAGGCAAACAGAATCAATGGTGTCATTCATAAATCTCTTGTTGTTATTAATACTATAAAGGAAATGATTTGCAAATTTTGTCTATTCTCGTCGAATTATATCTGAATTTTCAAAATTAATAGTTATATACTATTTTATACCTTTTCTTAGATAGGTAATAAGACTCTATAATTTATTTAACGGGTTAAGTATAAAGCTCATAGATTATTGGTATTACTAGTTTTTTAAAAAATTCATTTTTATATTGAATAAGTTAAAATTTGTTACTTTTCCAAAAAATAATCAATTATTCCCAATAAACAAGAAAAGGGTAATTTGACTATTTAATTCAATTCATTTAATCAGTCTTTTATAACTATATAAATGGATTTTAAGCATATTTAAATAAATAAAAATACTTATTATAAATTAATTTGATGATTCTTTTTGACTAAACTAGTTTAAATGTGTTTTTTACAATAACAATAACTCTTTCTAAAATTCATTGAGTTAGGTAATTTGGACATAATTCATGATTTTTCACATCCCCACTATACATTTATCTACAGCGCTTAGACCTTAAACTCTTTCAGTTGTGTATAATACATGTAACGACGGGAGTGTGAGAGTGAATGAATTCAACTAAACAAAATTGGGAAGAAGAAGTAGATGAAGAGTTCCTCGAATTTGTGTTAGAGGCACAAAGAGAAGCACTTCTGAAAGAAGCTCAAGAAAAGACAAGCAGAAAAACGAAGCGCCCGTTTCCAAAATGGATATTCTGGATAATGGCGACTGTTTTATTCATTAATACATTTGCAGTTATCTTACAAATATATTCAATTCCAGCTATCGAATTTTTAAAAGCATCAGCGAAATTATCTGCACAAGAGGACATATCACGCTATAAAGAATCTGTTGTTATTGTATTAACAGATGATGGAAAAGGAACAGGTTTTTCTATATCTAGTGATGGAACAATTTTAACAAACTATCATGTTATTGAAGGTAATGATACTGTTACAGTTGGTTTTCCAGAAGATGGACGTTTTAAAGCGAGCGTGGTACATACGTATCCTTCAGTGGATCTAGCTGTATTGAAAATAGATGGAGAAAACCTGCCATATCTAGAGCTTGCCAAACAAGCGACGGTGGTAGAAGGCGATTCCATTTCCTTTATAGGGAATCCGTTAAGCTTTACTGGTATAGCAAATGAAGGAAAAATTATCGATTATCATCAGCTAAGTGATTGGGATGTCCCTATAGTGATGATGGAAGCACCAGTTTATCGAGGAAATAGTGGCAGCCCCGTTTTAAATAAGGAAGGTCAAGTAATTGGCGTTGTATTTGCAACAATGGACCATGATGAATATGGGAGAGTCGGACTGTTTGTACCGATTGATGAGTATTATAATCAAGCAAAAGATATTCCTTAACAAGCTTATCTATTTCAACTAAATCTAATTCAGTTTTTCTCCGAAAGATATCCAAGAAATGGCTATGGGCAACCAACCAGTCATTGAAAGCAATCAACTTTAGTTTGAAAGCAACTAAATTAGCTCTAGAGCAACCAAATTACTAGCGAAAGCAACTACTTACTCAAATAACAAGTTTACTAGGATTGATACCCGATTAATTTTCTGTAAGGCGTCATACAAGGTCAACAAGTATCCGTCCTATATTGAAAATTTAGTTTTTTAGCCGGCAAAAAATGCAGGAAGAAAATGAACATTTTTCTTCCTGCATTTTATTTTACTTAGACATATATTTCTCTCTCCACGCTAAACGTTCTTTATCATTCAGCGCATTCTCCAGTTTTTCATCCCATCTTTCAAGTAATGTATTCCAAACACGCGCATAGAATACATCCTCTTCTTTATTATGGAGAATAAATTCAAAGCATGGAATATCATCGACATATAGCTCTGTCGTCGACTGGATTTCCGATATAACGACTTGTACATCTCCTTCCTTTACTTCCACATGTTTGGCTTGAAGTGCTTCAATGACTTGTTCTTTATCAAAGGATAGCTCTACATCCAAATACCCTTCTTTCACATAACGGTATATTGCCAGCTCATCATCCCCGTCCATGGCAGTTTTAATGTTACCATTCAAGAAGTTTTCGTGAGTCGTACTATAAAGAACAACCTGTGTTTCCACTTCTTGTTCCTCTTCAAAAATACCATTCTCCAGTTGTTGATATCCTTTGTTTGTTAAGGAAAACAATCCATCCTTTTTTTCTATTAATCCGGTCCTACTCATTATATCGATTAAATCCTCCACGAAAAGTTGCTCGACAAGTAAGAGTTCGCTTAATTGCTCTGCTTCTGCAATTTCTGCTTTTTGAAATGCCATAAGCATCATTTTCATCAGGATATCCATTTTTGTCCGTTTCACCGGTTTATACTCAACTTCTATAGAATGAATTGGCAAACTCCAACTAGTGGAATGTAAGATTTTTATCTTATTGTTTTGTTGCAGTTCATTTTTTAATCGTTTCCCTAAGTTTTGCATTTTTTTATACCTCTATGTTACTTTTTCTCTTGAGCGCGCTGATTTCGGTAACCATTCTGTTTCTTAACAGTGCTAAGTAATCGACTATACATTTCCCTAGAATCTTTTTGCTTCGCACGGGTAGTAAACATATTCGTACTACCAACTAAAATGAGTAGTTCTCTTGCACGTGATAAAGCAACATTTAAACGTCTATAATCATTCGCAAATCCAATATCCCCACTCTTATCTTGATTGTTGCGAACCATGCTTAAAATAATGACGTCCATTTCCATCCCTTGGAACTTATCGACGGTTCCTGTGCGGAAATTCAAATGTTTGAAGTTAGTTTCTTGTTGAATAAGTCGGTCTATACGTTTTACTTGTTCTCCGTAAAAACTAATAACTCCGATACTTTTTTGATCCTCTTTAGCAAGTCTTCCTTCGTTTTTAGCCATTTCAGTCGCTTTATCCAAATCGATTAATACTTCTCGAATGGTATCAAGCTCTGCCTGATTAAAACGACTTTTTCCATTTTTCATTCGTTCTTCAAAATACTGCTTTTCGTTTGGCATATCTAGCCACAACAGATGGTCTTGCCGTTTGACATAATGGGAATCGAGTAAATGATCACGCATAGCATCGGAATCCACTAATCCACACTGCAGGCGATAATTCTCTTCTTCATAAAACGGTGTGATCGTTTTCATTATATTTTCATGCATTCGATACTGAATAGCGAGCATCGTTTTATTTGTCTTCGGTAAGTTTTTAAACAGCCGTTCGAATAAGGACTCTTTCAGGAGCTTCTTCAACTCGTCTTTTTCTTCAAAGCTGTCACTTTCTTCTAAAATAGCTTTCAGTGTTTCATCCAGTGTATCTTCCCCAACAAGCGGCGGTAGTTGATGGTGGTCTCCGACTAAAATGATTTTCTTCCCTTTTAACATTGGTAGTAAAAGCTCAGGTGGAGTCGCTTTTGACACTTCATCGATAATAACAACATCGAAAATAGGATAGTTGTCCATAAACTCTTTTCGAGCAGATGCTACACATGTTGTCCCGATTACATTGGCATGACGTACGTATAGTTTGCGTATTTCATCTAAGTCATGGTCATTAGCTTCCTTCAGCATTGTAAACCATTCGTTTTGTAGAGATTGGGTTATCGGTAAACGATTTTTCTCCAGTTCTGTAGCCGTTATTCTTTCTTCCAGCTCAGCAATTTTAGTTAATGCTTTTTCGAGCGCTTCTTCGGGGTTTTGTTTCAGTAATTCCTCTAGAGCTTTTAGTTGTTTTTCTTGCTCTAGCCCTTCCGAATTCACTTGTTTTGTTTCTTGCTTGTTTTTTTCAAGTTTCTCTAAGGCTTCACCCAAATGCTCGTTTGAAGTTTTGAATTCATTCTTTTTTAGTTCTAGTTGAGCAGTATACTCGGCAATTGTATCTTTTACTTTATTGCATTCGAGCAACGTACTTTCTGTATCCTGTAATTGGATTTGTAACTGTTGTAATGAGGGAATACTATCTAGATTATCTAATTGGCCGTATAACTCTGCCACTTTACTTTGCAACTGTTGTAGCTCTTCATTTTGAGTAATCCCCTTAGTCTTCCATTCACTTTTCGATTGCTCCATCATTGATTTTTCTTGTTTTACCTGTTCAGTAAGCTCTGCTTTAATCGACATAAACAAGTTAGCAGAATCAGTTTTTGCTTTTTGTAAAATAGCGCCTTGTTTCCACACGAATTCCTTTCGGACATTTAAGCCTTCCAAATATACTTCTAACCGCTCGATATTAGCTGATCCTGAAGTTAAGAGACGTTTCATACTGTCGATGAACTGATGAATTTCTTTAACAGAATATGTCGAGTCAAATATTACTCCACTACTGTTTACATGACTTTTTACAGCCTCAAGAGAAACATTATTCTTTTTCAATAAACCTTCTATGTATCCAATAGCAGATAGTAGTCGTTTATTTAATTCTCCCCAGTCAGCAAAAGAGATGATGGTTTCAATTAGCTTGTCTAAGTTCGTTATTTGCTGCTCTAACATATAAGAAGGAGTGATTTCATAATCGTTCATGCGAATTTTGAGGAAATCAATTTTAGAGATAGAGTGGAGTTCACCTGAAAATTGCTCCAAATGATTGACTTTCGATTGTGCAACTTGATAGGCATTTCTCGTTTCGATTAATAATCCTTCCACATTCCGGCTCTCTTGTAATATCTGTTGGTACATTATTTGTTTACTTGTTTGATCGATTTCCAATTGAAGACGTTCTAGCTTTTTTACTAATTCTTCTGTTGTAGGATTAGCCTGGATGAATTGTTCCATCTGTTCAATTTCTTTTGATCGGTCGTCTGTTATTTGTTTCAAGTGATGATAATTATTTTCTAGTTCTTCGCGCTCTTTTTTTAGATGGATCAAACGTTTTTTTAGCTCTTTAATTTCCTTCATTCTTTCTGCGAATTCTATCTGAGCCAATTGTTTTCGTTCTATTTTCTCTTTTAATAGTACAACTTGCTGCTCAAGTGATACCGTCTGTTCTTTACAAAGAGCTATTTCTTCTATTAGTTGTTTTTCTTTTAACGGATGGGTATTGATTTCTTCTTGCAAAGCATTTATTGTTTGATCTTTCCAATACCCGCCAACATTTTCTTCGATAAATCTTTTGCCTTCCTCTTCAATGCTTTCCGTTCGGCCAAACCGTAATATGCGAATATCCTTATTGGAAAGAAGTCGACTAAGTGCATTATCAACAGCTAGGTTTGATTGGGAAGCGACTAGTGTCCGTAGTCCTGCTTTTGCATTTTGCTGACAGATTTCCGAGATTACGGTAGTCTTCCCTGTTCCCGGAGGACCTTGTATAACATATAAATCCTCAGCAGACATCGCTCCAACAACTGCCTCTTGTTGAAACTCGTTTAACTGATTATGAAATTTTAGATCCTTTTTCTTGTTCGTTACGTTTATCGTAGGTCTTTTTTCAAATAGAATATTTTCTAAATTAGCATTTGCAGCAAGACCGTTTTGTAAATCCTCAAATCCTTTACGAAGTCTTCGAATTTGGCTTAGGGTGGAAAAGTTGCTAAATACAGCTTCTTTCCATTTTGGATGCCACTGATTTCTTCTTGCCATTTCTTGAAATCTTGGCTTTAGCTCAATTTCAATTGTTTTCTTTGCTCGGTCTACCTTTAATACTTCTCCAATATCATTTTGGAAACCTTTAATCGAAACGCTTAGTCCTTTTAATTTATTCCATTCATTTTCTTTTACATTACTTCCTATAAGTGTCAGCCTATTAAAATCTTCGTTGAAAATAATTTTTGAAAAAGCAGCCGTTATATCTGCAATATCGGCGTTTCGTTCTTGTATTTTCAAATATCCTTCCCAGCTAGAAATTCGCTTTTTCACATACTCTGATCTTTCTTCGGCAACGGGTAATTCTCGTATGCTTGTATGTAATTGAATCGGCATTCCCGCTCCATTATTACGAGCCGTAACAAAATTCAAATCGACCGAAAGACGTCTATTAGTCTTTACCGGAACTCTTGTGCCTCTTATATAAAAGTTAGTCGCAAGTAATCCGTCCGTTTGAAGAATGCACTCCATCACACCAACCCGGCCTTCTAGTTTTCCTGCTAAAGACTCGTTTGAAACATTGTCAAAATAAAGAGCAACAGGCGTATTCCCATGGGAGTTCACTGGACGTTTTTCTATATGCACTTCAAAAGATTCTTGCATCCTAAAAAAGGCATGTTCATCAACAGCCCATTCCTGGATTGCACCGCGTGCTTTATTTGTCATCATTAGATTACAGCGCATTGTTTTTACTGGGATTGACACTTGTCTCATGCACATGCCTCCTTTCTAAAAAGATAAACGTTTAACAAAACAAAAGAGTACCCATCTCGATTTCTAGAAAATCGGGTACTCTACATTAGTTCTATTATAACCCTAAATCGACAAATAAAGAACTTACAATATCATGAAAACGAATAGTTAGAGAATATTTACTAATGAATATATCTAGTTAAATTCTTTTAAATTTGAACATTTTGTGAATTTTTGATTGCTATCTTATTAATCTTTTAATATGATTAACCTACATCTTAGAACTGAAAATTCAAAACATTAAAATTAGTGGGAGGGAAGGCAGATGGCAAAAAAAATAGAAAGTGTTTTCAATCCTGAGGCCAATCAACAGGGGAAAACTCTTTCACAACAAGGAACACCGAATTACGTTGCAATTGCAGAAAGTCCAGAGTTCAAATCTTTAAAAACAAAAAAGAGAAAATTTATTTTACCAATCGCAATATTTTTTCTATTATGCTATATCATGTTACCTATTTTGACTTCTTACACAACCATATTAAATACTAATGCATTTGGTGATGTGGCATGGGTTTGGGTATACTCCATCGCTTTATTCATTATGACATGGGCTTTATGTATGATTTATGTCAGTAAAGCAAATGGATATGACCAAGAAGCAGATGAAATCTTTGAAAAGGAAAAGGCTGGTGGCTATAAATGAGTTTTGTTGGTTTATCGTTTTTTGTTGGAATTGTCGCATTAACATTATTCGTAACGTATATCGCTTCCAAACGAACAAACTCTGCTAGCGAATTTTACACAGCGGGCGGTGGTCTTTCCGGTTGGCAAAATGGGATTGCTATAGCAGGAGACTATCTATCTGCTGCTTCATTCCTTGGTATTGCCGGTGCAATCGCACTTTTCGGTTTTGACGGTTTCTTCTATAGTATTGGTTATTTAGTAGCTTACTTAGTTGTGTTATATATCGTTGCAGAGCCATTACGAAATTTAGGCCGTTATACTTTAGCAGATATGATTACCGCTCGTTTCAACCAAAAGAAAATCCGTGCTGCCGCTGCAGTTAGTACTTTAACGATTGTTCTATTTTATATGATTGCACAGCTTGTTGGTGCAGGTGCACTTATTCAATTATTATTAGGTATTGATTATTGGATCGCTGTATTAATTGTTGGAATTATGATGACTATTTATGTACTATGGGGTGGAATGGCTGCCACAAGTTGGGTTCAAATTATTAAAGCAGTGCTATTAATGGTCGGTACTGTTATTATTTCATTCCTTGTATTATGGAAATTCAACTTTAATCTTTTTGGTATGTTCACCGAAATGAAAACTGCAACAGCCCATGGAGAAGCTTACTTGCATCCTGGTGTAAAATACACTAATGGCTTAGATACAATATCGATGATGATTGCACTCGTACTAGGTACTGCAGGTTTACCACATATTTTAATGCGTTTCTTTACTGTAAAAGATGCGAAAACAGCTCGGAGTTCTGTTGTATTTGCAACATGGATTGTAGGCGCATTCTATATACTAACGATTTTCTTAGGGTTTGGTGCTGCTGCATTCGTAGGATCCGAAAAAATTATCGCAGCAAATCCTGCTGGTAATATGGCCGCTCCCCTACTTGCACAAGCTTTAGGAGGAGACTTGCTTATGTCCTTCGTCTCGGCGGTTGCATTTGCGACTATTTTAGCCGTTGTAGCTGGCCTAGTATTATCGGGGGCATCTGCATTTGCACATGATTTATATGGACAAATTATCAAAAAAGGAAAAGCGACAGAGAAAGAACAGATGAATGCGGCTCGTCTTGCTTCCGTTGGAGTTTCTGCATTTTCCATCTTACTTGCATTAGGTGCCCAAACGATGAACGTCGCATTCCTAGTTTCCCTTGCTTTCTGTATTGCAGCAAGTGCGAATTTACCGGTAATTATTTATACGATCTATTGGAAAAACTTTAATACCACAGGTGCTTTATCTGCAATTGTTACAGGACTTGTTACTGCGCTAGTTCTCGTATTATTAAGTCCAAACGTGTGGGCTGCAGATGGCTCTCTTTTCTTTACAGGAGAGGCAATATTCCCATTAACAAATCCTGCAATCATCTCCGTTCCAGCTGGTTTTATCGCAGGCTGGATAGGTACACTAGTGGGAGCACGTGCAGATCTAAAAAAATATGCAGAAGTGGATGTTAAAGCGAATATTGGGTTGAAATAAATCAAAGAGGATATCCCATTTAACTGGGGATATTCTCTTTTTCATATTTTTTAGTTAAAAGAAGTAGGTGGAATGTGACGAATAATCATGTATAATGGCTAGTTTTATAAACTGCAAATCCGAACCGTCCTAACTTAGCACATGGGAAAGGTAAATGGAATAACGCGTATAATATAGATACTGCGTCGTAATTTGCTATATTAGGAGTCCACTTTGCAAAATGGCACAGTTTTGGGTCGACCAAAGGTTATTGAGTTTTAAGTTGCGTATGCTCAGTGGAAGTCAGGAGATATAAGAGAAGTGAAAGCAAAGCAAGAAATTGGAGTAAAAAATACAACTTTTTATAAACTTGTCAGTGAATATGAAGAAAGCCTGTAATTGTACTTTTTTAATAGAAGAACTCAAATCATTTAGTATTACTATCATTTTCTAAGTATCGATAAGGATGACAAAATCATTTATTGCTACTGCTGTCTTCGGGGTTCGGGACTCGCCCCCTACAGTTCATGTGCATGCCAGGCGCACTAAAAAAAGACAATCAAATGAATGATTATCTTTTTTTCTTTAAAGTTTATTATGACCCCTACGGGATTCGAACCCGTGTTACCGCCGTGAAAGGGCGGTGTCTTAACCGCTTGACCAAGGGGCCTTTATATGGCTCCGAAGGTAGGACTCGAACCTACGACCAATCGATTAACAGTCGATTGCTCTACCACTGAGCTACTTCGGAATAGTGGTGGGCCTAAATGGACTCGAACCATCGACCTCACGCTTATCAGGTGTGCGCTCTAACCAGCTGAGCTATAGGCCCACTATTGGAAGCGGGTGAAGAGAATCGAACTCTCATCATCAGCTTGGAAGGCTGAGGTTTTACCACTAAACTACACCCGCATTACTATGGTGGCTCAGGACGGAATCGAACCGCCGACACAAGGATTTTCAGTCCTTTGCTCTACCGACTGAGCTACTGAGCCAACTTTGATTTGTGCTAAGCTACGAATCTCTTGCTTATCTCAAATTTCGAACTAATAAATAAAATGGCGGTCCCGACCGGGATCGAACCGGCGATCTTCTGCGTGACAGGCAGACATGTTAACCGCTACACCACGGGACCGTTTTGGTTGCGGGGACAGGATTTGAACCTGTGACCTTCAGGTTATGAACCGTCTGCTCTAACCAACTGAGCTAAGGCCCCAAATAAATAACTGGTCGGGAAGACAGGATTCGAACCTGCGACCCCTTGGTCCCAAACCAAGTGCTCTACCAAGCTGAGCTACTTCCCGTCATTATATTATGGTGCGCTCGGCAGGACTCGAACCTGCAACCTCTTGATTCGTAGTCAAGTGCTCTATCCAATTGAGCTACGAGCGCATATATTTTTTTAAAAAATGGTGCCGAGGACCGGAATAGAACCGGTACGGTAGTCACCTACCGCAGGATTTTAAGTCCTGTGCGTCTGCCAGTTCCGCCACACCCGCATTTATATTACTTACTTAACAAGTGATGAGCCATGTAGGATTCGAACCTACGACCCTCTGATTAAAAGTCAGATGCTCTACCAACTGAGCTAATGGCTCGAAAAATGGTGCCGGAAAAAGGACTTGAACCCTCAACCTACTGATTACAAGTCAGTTGCTCTACCAGTTGAGCTATTCCGGCAATTATAGAATTATGGTGGAGGATGACGGGCTCGAACCGCCGACCCTCTGCTTGTAAGGCAGATGCTCTCCCAGCTGAGCTAATCCTCCTGGGTAAATAATAAATCATAATAAGTAAATTATTTCTACATCGATTTTTTAATTCAATTCATTGTTAATTTGAACTTTTTTTGATTTATTATATGTATTTATTACAAGCCCAGCGACGTCCTACTCTCGCAGGGGGAATCCCCCAACTACCATCGGCGCTGAAGAGCTTAACTTCCGTGTTCGGTATGAGAACGGGTGTGACCTCTTCGCCATCATCACTAGACAATTTAATGTTCATGTTTGTCAGCCAAACTATTTGTTCTTTTGGCGACTCGGATAATATTACTCTATTATTATCAATATGTCAACACTGATTTATAAAATTCATTAAAAATACAATAAAGATATGAATTTTCTAGTAAAAAAAAACCTATAAGCTACCCATAGTCATCCTTTTTCAATAGATAATAAAAGTCGCTACCGAATAAATCGGTAACGACTTTTTATATTTGCCCAGCGACGTCCTACTCTAACAGGGGGAAACCCCCAACTACCATCGGCGCAAAAGAGCTTAACTTCCGTGTTCGGTATGGGAACGGGTGTGACCTCTTTGCCATCATCACTAGA
>NZ_JBIVOJ010000021.1:0-53922 GCF_044754065.1 Psychrobacillus sp. NPDC093180
ACCCGTTCCCATACCGAACACGGAAGTTAAGCTCTTTTGCGCCGATGGTAGTTGGGGGTTTCCCCCTGTGAGAGTAGGACGTCGCTGGGCAAATATAAAAAGTCGTTACCGATTTATTCGGTAGCGACTTTTTTGTTGATTAGGAAACTATAGAAGCTAGAAATAGGATAGTTTAATGATATGCCTTATGAATTAGTTGCTTTCCTAGATAATTTAGTTGCTTTCCAAATAGAATTGATTGCTTTCGATGACTGATTGATTGCCCTTCGCCATTACATGGATAATAGTGCAGTGAGATACTTCACTTTGTAGGACAATATGTCTTAAAGTTTTGGAAAATGCCATACTTGACTTTAGCTAGAAACGGATACTAAGATTTATGAGCACAAGAGATATCTATATGATTTTCGCGGTCTGTTGCGAAAAACATAGTGGACACTTCATTCTACTTGCTAAGATGCACTATTCCTATAATGTGCGATTATATAAGACAGAGAGAAACATAAAAAAGCTCAATTCATGTATAATGAAGGAAGAGAATCAGTAGGGATATTGTGAGGTAGTATAACATGCAGGAAAAACGACCGTTAGTCGAGGCATTAGAGAAATTTCATAGTCAAAGAAATATTTCTTTTCATGTACCTGGACATAAGAACGGACTTTTATCAAACTTGCCAAAAGCAATGCAAGAAACTATGCGGTATGACTTGACCGAGCTAAGTGGGTTAGATGACTATCATTATCCAGAAGAAGCAATTAAAGAAGCCGAACGACTACTTTCAGTTACATATGAAACACAGAAAAGCTTCTTTTTAGTAAATGGAACAACGGTAGGAAACTTGGCAATGATCTATGCTACTTGTCAGTTTGGAGAGCAAATTATTGTACAAAGAAATGCTCATAAGTCAATTTTTCATGCGATTGAATTAGTCGGTGCGGAGCCTATCTTTGTAACTCCAGAATGGGATGAGCGAACGAAAACCGCCTCTTATGTTCCATTGGATGTAATTAATAAGGCAATACAACTGTATCCAATGGCTAGAGCTGTTGTACTCACCTATCCTAGCTATTATGGTGTTGCCTCTTCTGAATTAAAGGATATTATCGACTTGTGTCACACGAATAGTATACCGGTATTAGTGGATGAAGCTCACGGGGCTCACTTCCAAGTTAATAAGCAATTTCCGAAGTCTGCATTAATGTATGGAGCAGATATAGTTGTTCAATCAGCACATAAAACATTACCAGCGTTGACTATGGGCTCTTTTTTACATTTTAATTCGAAGTTAGTTGAGGAAAATGCCATAAATAAGTATTTAAGAATGCTACAATCTAGCAGTCCATCCTATCTCATACTAGCTTCGCTGGATGATGCAAGAAGCTACGTGGAAAGATACAATGAGATAGATTATAAAAACTTCATGAATAGAAGAAAGTTATTTGTTCATGCACTGGAGACTATTCCTCATCTGCAGGTATTACAAGTAGACGACCCACTAAAACTGTTAATACGAGTTGACAATTATGCTGGTTTTCAAATACAAAAAGCTTTTGAAGCACAGAATATATATGTAGAATTAGCCGATACACATCAGGTATTATTAATTTTGCCTTTATTAAAAGGAGAGCATGAATATCCTTTTGCAGATATTAGAAAGCGTATAAAGCACGCAGTAGATGAATTACGAAAAGAAGTACCAAATAGTCCAAGTGAAGGCCATCTAATTATTCAGAAGCCCCTTTCTACATTGCAAATGAGTGTAGGTGTATTAAGTGAAAAGCAAGGAGAATGGATTCCATATACGCGTTCCATCGGAAGAATAGCAAAAGCAATGGTAATTCCCTACCCACCAGGAATACCCTTATTAATACCAGGAGAGAAAATTACGATCTCGATGCTCACGGAATTGGAAGAATGGTTAGAAAAAGGTGCGGTATTTCAAGGTGAACATCGACTAACAGAAAAGTTAATATATGTAGTGGAGGATTAAGTGTGCAAAAAAGAGGGTATTTTATAACTAGTGAAGGTCCTGAGGGAGCCGGAAAAACTACAGTAATGAATTTACTGGGAGATAAATTAAAAGAAGAAGGTTACGACGTTGTGATGACAAGAGAGCCTGGTGGAATTATGATTTCTGAAAAGATTAGAAACATAATTTTAGATAACGAGCATATAATGATGGAGAGTCGTACGGAAGCTTTACTATATGCGGCAGCCCGCAGACAGCATTTAGTTGAAAAGGTACAGCCTGCTATTGATGCAGGGAAGATAGTTATATGCGATCGTTTTATAGATAGTTCACTTGCTTACCAAGGTTTTGCAAGAGGCATCGGTGTACAAGAAATACTAGCTATCAATAAGTTTGCAATTGGTGATACAATGCCGGATAAAACGATTCTATTCGATATTGAACCTAGTGTGGGACTTGCCAGAATCAATGCACATAAAAATCGTGAAAAAAATCGGTTAGATGCAGAAAGTTTAATGTTCCATGAAAAAGTTAGAGAAGGTTATTTATCGTTAGTTGATCAGTATCCAGAACGAATTGAAGTGATTGATGCTTCTCGCTCTGTGGAAACAGTTTTAGAAGATGTATATAAAGTAATAAAAATCCAATTAGAAATAATTAGATAATTCGTGTTATAATAAAAAGAAGAAAATACAAAAGGAGTGAGTATCGATGAAATTGATAGTAGCGGTAGTACAGGATCAGGATAGTAATCGATTATCCAATGCTTTAACAAAAGCAAAATTTAGAGCGACAAAGCTGGCAAGTACAGGTGGTTTTTTACGATCTGGAAACACTACCTTTTTAATCGGTACCGATGACTCATTAGTGGCTTCAGCTTTAGAATTGATTAGAGATAATTGTCGAGCACGAGAGCAAATGGTTGCACCTGTATCTCCAATGGGAGGAAATGCAGATTCATATATTCCCTACCCTGTAGAGGTTGAAGTTGGAGGAGCTACAGTATTTGTTCTACCGATTGAACAATTCCATCATTTTTAATAATGAGGGAAGGGGTAGAAAAGATTGAAGATAAATCAAGATTTACGAGTAGGCTTAGATAAAGTAAGAAAAGACTCTATCCAGAATGGCCCACGATCTGCAAACTTTGGACAAATGGTTACTAAGCATGAACAAAGAATGCAAACAGAAACAATAACTAAACTGTTAGGAGATATTTCAACGGCAGGAGATCGTCTTGCACGATCAAGAAATTTACGTGATATGGCAAAGTTTAAAATGCTAATTCGAAAGTTTCTACAAGAAGCGGTAGATTTTGGAATGGGGTTAAAACAATCTCATACATGGAATCGTTTTGGTGAAGGTAGAAAGTTAAAGATTGTGGAAACAATTGATGAGAAATTAGTGGAACTAGCTGAAGAGATTTTAGACCAAGAGAAAAGCTCCATTGATCTTTTAGACAAAATCGGAGAAATAAAAGGTCTACTTATTAACCTTTACACGTAAACTCCCGTGTTTTCGCCAATCGCGAGACACGGGAGTTTTTAAGAGAGAAAAGAATTTATATATAATTGTTAATCTAGCATGTTAGTAGCCTCCTATCATTGTAGCTCTCTATTAATCAATTTTCGCCTGTGAAAAGCTAAAACAAAAAAACAAACTGCACATAGTCAAAAGGAATTGAATAAAAGAAGGTGACAACATGAACAACTGGTCGTTTGAAGCAGTAGATAAATTACAACCAGTCGCTATAAAGCAAATACAATCACTTATTCAGAAAAAACGCGTAGGACATGCATATATCATAGAGGGTGCAAAAGGTACTGGAAAAGTAAAGGTGCTGCAATTTTTTGTACAGCTCATATTATGTGAAAACCCTACAGAAAATGTTCCATGTGAAACATGTCGAAGCTGTAAGAGATTAAAATCAAATAATCACCTAAACTTTAAAGAGCTTGAACCAGACGGACAATTTATAAAAAGAGGTCAAATAGATGATTTAATTCAAGAAATGAGTAAAACTGCAATTGAAACTGGTCGTAAAATATATGTTATCCATCATGCAGATCAATTGAATGCGAGTGCTGCCAATACATTATTAAAATTTTTAGAAGAGCCGCAAAGTGAAATAACGGCAATACTTTTAACTGATAGAATGCATGCACTAATACCAACTATTCGTTCTAGATGTCAGCATATAAGTTTAGCCGCCATGCCCCAATCCGTTCTGAAGCAAAGACTTGTGGAAGAGGGAATAACTGATTCTATGGCTTCTACTGTTTGTCGAATGACAAATCAAGTGGAAGAAGCGATTGTCCTAGCAAAGGACGAGCACTTTGGACTTGCAAGGAAATCAGTGTTAAAATTAGTTGAAGCAAGTGGAAAAAGTGTTCAAGATGCATTGATGTGTATTCATGAAGATTTTGGGCCATTGCTTAAAGAAAAGGAACAAGCAGAGCAAGCATTAGATTTACTACTATTCGCTTATCGTGATATAGTAGCTATAAAAGCAAGTAACGTCGCAGTCTGTACTTATCCGGATATGATCCCTTATTGGAATCAGGTTGCCCTACATACAACGTATGAGCAATTATCCAAGCAATTAGAAATAATTTTACATGCAAAACAAAATTTGCATAAGAACATGAACCGGACACTGATGATGGAGCAGTTAATGCTGAACTTGCAGGAGGTATTTACTTTTGTATAAAGTTGTAGGAGTTCGCTTTAAAAAAGCGGGTAAAATATATTATTTTGATCCAGTAGATTTTGCGCTAGAGAAAGACGACTATGTGATAGTAGAAACTGCTAGGGGAGTCGAGTACGGTAAGGTTGTCGTACCGATTAAGCAAGTAGGAGAGCATGATGTTGTACTTCCTTTAAAACAGGTAGTAAGACCTTCTACGGAAAAGGATCGTATTCAAGTAGAAGAAAATCGTTTAGAATCTGTACAAGCTTTGGCTTTAGGAACAGAGAAAATTCTAGAAAGAGCTTTAGAGATGAAACTTGTGGATGTTGAATATACATTTGACAGAAACAAAATTATTTTTTATTTTACTGCGGAAGGTCGAGTAGATTTTCGTGATTTAGTAAAGGATTTAGCATCTGTATTTAGAACTCGCATTGAACTTCGACAAATCGGGGTTCGTGATGAAGCGAAAATGCTAGGGGGCATTGGTCCATGTGGACGCATGCTTTGCTGTTCTACATTTTTAGGTGATTTTGAACCAGTATCTATTAAAATGGCAAAAGATCAAAACTTATCGTTGAACCCATCCAAAATATCTGGGCTATGCGGACGTTTAATGTGTTGTTTAAAGTATGAAAATGATGAGTACGAAGAAGCAAGAGAACAAATGCCAGATATTGGTGATAGAATTGAAACGCCAGACGGTTTTGGAAGAGTAGTAAGTATGAATATTTTAGAACGAGTTTTGCGTATTGAGTTAAATGATCCCCAAAGAGTATTAGATTACACGTTAGAAGAAATTATTAGCCATGCGGAAAATCCGGTAGAATGGTCGAGGCAATGAGGTGAATGTGTGATGGACCGAAATTTTTTAGATACAATTATAGAATTTGAAAAACAACTAGAGTCCACGCAGCTGCAATTTCGAGCTTTAAAAGAATTTGTGGCGATAATGGTAGAAGAACAACAAACGCTACAACAAGAGAACAACCATTTAAGGCAGAGACTCGATGAAATGCATGAAAAAGAAGTATTAAATGAGAAAGCTCGAGAAGAAAGATTAAACAAGGCAGACATTGGAGAAGGTCATGACAATTTAGCAAGACTTTATCAAGAAGGCTATCATGTTTGTCATGTTCATTTTGGAAGCTCTCGTAAAGAAGAAGATTGTCTATTTTGCTTATCATTTTTAAATAAACAAAACGTATGATCAATTGACTGATGCCACTCCAAAAGAGGGTGTCAGTCTTTTATTTTGAGGTAAGAAAGTATAAACTTTTTTACTTAGTATCAATCTAGCTCAAGTGCCCTACCCCTCGGGGGGGGGGGGGGAATAGGCGCTTTTGCTTTTCTAATGCTTGGAGGAATTAATGATGGAACAATGGTTAAAGGATGACGAACGGCTCGATTATTTATTGGCAGAGGAATTGCGAATTATTCAAAGTCCTTCTGTTTTCTCATTCTCATTGGATGCTGTTTTATTAGCAAGGTTTACATATGTACCGATTAAAAGAGGAAAAGTTGTAGATTTATGCACGGGAAATGGAGCAATTCCATTATTTTTAAGCGCACGTACGAAAGCAGAAATAATAGGGATTGAATTGCAAGAAAGGCTTGCAGATATGGCCACAAGAAGCGTTGCATACAACAAACTTTCAGAACAAATTACGATTAAGCAAGGCGATGTAAAAGGTATTGCCACACAAATTGGATCGGAAAAATATGATGTTGTCACTTGTAATCCACCTTATTTTCCGGCTCATGAAGCGAGTGAACGGAATTTAAAAGAACATTTAGCGATTGCTAGGCATGAGATTCATCTGACGCTAGAGGAAGCAGTCATTTCTGCAAGTGAATTGTTAAAGCAAGGTGGAAAAGCAGCATTTGTTCATCGACCTGGAAGATTACTTGATATTGTAACTGCGATGAGAGCTAATAGATTAGAGCCTAAACGTATTCGTTTTGTATATCCAAAGGAAGGAAAAGAAGCAAATACATTATTAATAGAAGCAATAAAAGATGGGAAGCCAGATTTAAAAATTTTACCTCCTTTATATGTATATGGAGCAGACGGGCAATATACAGAAGAAGTAAGAGAGATGTTATATGGAAAAGAATGAAAAAATCCATACATTTTATGTTTTGGAATGTAGTGATAGTTCCTATTATGCAGGTTATACGAATGATTTAACCAAAAGAATTACGGTGCATAATGAGGGAAAAGGAGCAAAATATACGAGAGCAAAACGCCCGGTTGTCTGTATATATCATGAAACATTTGAGACGAAAGGTGAGGCATTGCAGGCAGAATATGCTTTTAAACAATTATCGAGGAAGCAAAAGACTCATTATATGGGAGGACCAAAAAATGATGAAATCTCAGAAATCGACGGAGTATGAACAAAGTAGCTGCTTATACTTAGTTGCAACGCCTATCGGCAATCTAGAGGATATGACGATGCGTGCTATTCGCATATTAAAAGAAGTAGATATGATAGCAGCAGAGGATACACGTAATACGAAAAAACTTTGTAATTATTTTGAGATATCGACGCCACTAATGAGTTATCATGACCACAATCAGCAAGCTGGAGGAGAAAAGATTTTAGATCTATTAAGACAGGGAAAACGTATAGCGTTAGTAAGTGATGCTGGACTTCCTTGCATTTCAGATCCTGGAGCAGATATTGCAGCCAAAGCAGTCAGTGAAGGCTTTGCTGTCGTACCGATCCCAGGGGCAAATGCTGCACTAAGTGCGTTAATCGCATCCGGATTATCGACACAACCTTTTTTCTTTTATGGATTTTTAAGTAGAAATAAAAAAGAAAGAAAAGCAGAAATCACGCAGCTTCAAAAAAGACAGGAGACGATTATTTTATACGAATCTCCGCATCGGCTAAAGGAATCGTTAAAAGATATGCAAACAATTATGGAAGGCACTCGTCAAGTTGTATTAGCGAGAGAGCTAACGAAAAAGTTTGAAGAGTTTTTAAGAGGAACAATTGATGATGCGGTAAGTTGGGTAGATCAAAATGAAATTCGTGGTGAATTTTGTATCGTATTAAATGGTAGTGATGAAGCATTTGATGAAATAGAAACTGCATGGTGGGAGAAGCTAAATATAGAAGAACATGTAAACAGTATTATAGAAGAAAAACAATGTACTACAAAAGAGGCTATTAAAGAAGTAGCGATCCAAAGAGGTTTACCAAAAAGAGAGGTTTATCAAAATTATCATGTAGAATAATTAAAAACATCCATATTCTAAAAAAGAATACGGATGTTTATTTTATTTTAAGTTATTTTGAATTTCTTTAATTAGTAATTCTGCACCTTCTGGGCTTAGAATTAATTTACCGCCAACAAGACGAAGGTTGTCATCTGACACTTCACCGGTTACAGCGCAAGTCATGTTTGGCATATATTTTTTTAAGATAATTTTGTCATCATCTACATAAATTTCTAATGCATCCTTTTCTGCAATACCTAATGTACGACGAAGTTCAATCGGAATAACTACGCGTCCTAATTCATCAACTTTACGAACAATACCTGTAGATTTCATTATAAATTTTCTCCTCTCAAGAGTACAAATTTTTCGTCAATATTCGACATAAATCTCTTTCATACATAATATCATACCAAGTAATACCATTTTCGTCAATAATTAAATTAACAAAATACTTGCGTTATATGATAAAAATATGATTATTTAATATATTAATAGATAAATATTTGATTAATAAAATAAAAAATAGTTATTATTTTGAAATATTAACTGTTTTATTTAATAAATTAATCAGGTAAGTACTATTGGATAAATATGCTTTAGATTTATTAATTATTTGAAACAAATACGCCGTTTAGATAGAATAGAATATAAAGTAGATTTTCGCATTGGAGGCATTTTTCATTGAAAGATCAACAAAAAACATTTTACTTAACAACGCCTATTTACTATCCAAGTGGCAAGTTTCATATTGGTACTGCGTACACAACAGTAGCATCCGATGCAATGGCACGTTACAAAAGACTAAGAGGCTATGATGTCAGATTCCTTACAGGAATGGATGAGCATGGTCAAAAAATTCAAGAAAAAGCTCAAGAAGCAGGAATGGAGCCGCAAGCATATGTAAATGAAATTGCAGAAGCTGCAAAAAAAGTGTGGGCTTTAATGGACATTTCATATGATGATTTCATTCAGACAACGGAAGAACGTCATACCAAAACGGTAGAAAAAATATTTCAACGTTTCTTGGACAATGGGGATATTTATAAGGGTGAATACGAAGGTTGGTATTGTACGCCTTGTGAGTCATTCTTTACAGAAAGCCAGTTAGTAGATGGCAACTGTCCGGACTGCGGCAGACCTGTTCATAAAGTAAAAGAAGAGTCATATTTCTTTAATATGAAGAAATACGCAGATCGTCTTTTGACTTATTATGAAGAGAATTTAGAGTTTATTGAACCAGAGTCTCGAAAAAATGAAATGATTAATAACTTCATCAAGCCTGGTTTAGAAGATTTATCTGTTTCCAGAACATCATTCGATTGGGGAATACGAGTACCAGGAGATCCAAAGCATGTAATATACGTATGGGTAGATGCCTTAACGAATTATATTACTTCTCTTGGTTATTTATCGGATGATGATTCGTTATTTAAAAAGTATTGGCCGGCAGATGTACATGTGGTAGGGAAAGATATTGTAAGGTTCCATACAATTTACTGGCCAATTTTCTTAATGGCATTAGATTTACCACTACCTAAAAAGGTATTTGCACATGGATTTATCATGATGAAAGACGGTAAAATGTCTAAATCTAAAGGAAATGTCGTTTATCCGGAAATGTTAGTAGAACGTTACGGTTTAGATGCAACACGTTATTTCTTGTTGCGTGAGCTTCCATTTGGACAAGATGGGGTATTTTCACCCGAATCATTTGTAGAACGTACAAACTTCGACTTAGCAAATGACTTAGGTAATTTGTTAAATAGGTCAGTTTCCATGATCAATAAATACTTCGACGGAAAAATTCCAGCAGCTTTAAGTGAGCCTACAGAATTTGATGCAGCTCTTCAGGAATTCGCTAAAGAAACAATTGAAAAGTACGAAGAGAGCATGGAGAAAATGCAATTTAGTATTGTATTGAGTGAATTATGGGCTTTTATCTCTCGTACTAATAAATACATTGATGAAACACAACCATGGGTACTTGCAAAAGATGAGGCACTTCGCGGTCAGTTGGCAGCTGTAATGACGAACTTAGCAGAAAGTTTACGTCAAATAGCAATATTAATCCAACCATTTATGACGAACAGTCCTAAAGAAATCATAAAACAGCTTGGATTGACAGATGAATATTTGGAATGGGATAAGCTTGGAAACTTCCACGTAATTGGAGATGGAATAGAAGTAATTCAAACGGGAGTGCCAATATTCCCTCGTTTAGATGTTGATGTGGAAGTAGCATATATTCGCGATCAAATGCGCGGGTCTGTGCAAACACCGCAGGAAGATGTGGTAGAGGAAGTTCAATCGGAAGAGATTTCAATCGATGATTTCTTTAAAGTTGATTTGCGAGTTGCTACGGTTATAGAATGCGAACAAATTCCAAAGGCAGATAAACTATTGAAGCTGCAGTTGGATATGGGTTATGAAAAACGTCAAGTTGTTTCAGGAATAGCGAAACACTATAAGCCAGAAGATCTTGTTGGGAAGAAAGTAATTGTAGTGGCTAACTTAAAACCAGTAAAACTTAGAGGAGAACTTTCTCAAGGGATGATTCTTGCTGGCGAAAAAGATGGTTTCTTAACACTAGCAACAGTAGATGAAAAACTTGAAAATGGCGCACAAGTGAAATAATTGATTAAAATAGACCTGTTGCTGAAAAAGTGACAGGTCTTATTTAACTTCGTATCATTTTAACTGAATTAGAAAATCATTTATTATAGAAAAAACGGCTCTGATTCCGAGGGCATTGTGACGAGCTTCCCTTAATAAGCTATATAATTTTCATTGAATACTATTTAAAAATACTATTTTGCCAAGTATTCATGGTAATAAAGGAGGAAAATGGAATGTTTATAGACACACATGTGCACTTAAACGCTGATCAATATGATGAAGATTTACAAGAAGTAATTGATCGTGCCCTGCAAGCAAACGTAAAGAAAATGGTTGTTGTTGGATTTGATCGTAAAACAATCGAACGAGCAATGAAGCTGGTGGAACAATATACATTTATTTATGCGGTAGTTGGTTGGCATCCTGTTGACGCAATCGATTGCACAGATGAGGATCTACAATGGATAGAAGAGCTTGCTGGGCATGAAAAAGTAGTAGGAATCGGTGAAACAGGATTGGATTATTACTGGGATAAATCACCAAAAGAAATTCAACAAACATTATTCCGAAAACAAATTCGTTTAGCTCAAAAGGTAAAATTACCGATTATCATTCATAATCGAGATGCAACAGAAGATGTTGTCCGTATTTTAAAAGAAGAAGATGCCTATTTAACTGGAGGAATCATGCATTGTTTTGGAGGAAGTGTCGAAACAGCGAGACAATGTATCGACATGAATTTCAAAATTTCACTGGGAGGTCCAGTAACTTTTAAAAATGCTAAAAAGCCTAAGGAAGTAGCTACGGAAATTCCTTTAGAACATTTATTGATTGAAACGGATGCACCATATTTGGCACCCCATCCTCATCGAGGAAAAAGAAATGAGCCTGCACTTGTAACTTTAGTTGCGGAAGAAATCGCAAGGTTAAAAGGGCTTCCAATTGAACAAGTAGCAGAAGCAACAACGAATAATGCAGAACAATTTTTCCGCCTTACAGATGAAAGTAGGTAAACATTACCACAAAATTAATACAGCGGGTTTTCGTCATGTTTGAATAGTACAAAAAAATATAAAAAGTTGACAAGATGACGAGTACTCTATATAATCACTCGAGTGAACAAGGAGGCGTTTTTCATGTCAAATAATTCCATGAAAAACCTGTTCTTTCATTCATTGAGGAGCAAGCAAACACTAGTAACTATTGCATCTTTACTATTGTTTCTTGCAGTGGTTTCTTTCGTATTATTCGAAGGAACAAAGAAAACTGTTGCTTTAACAGTCAACGGTGAACAACAAGAGATTTTAACACATGCAAATACAGTCGAAGAACTACTAAAACAACATAACATAGTAGTTGCAAACGAAGACTTTTTAAAACCCTCATTGAACACTTCAATCAAAAATAATATAGCGATTGAGTGGGAGCAGGCTAGACAAATAGAAATTACAGTAGATGGAGAAATTCAAACAATCAACACTACTGAACATTTAGTTTCAGAAATACTCGCAAAAGCAGATGTTCCAATAAACGAACATGATGCTATAACACCTGCTGCGGATGCAGAGGTTGGACCGAATAACAAAATTGCAGTTGAAAAAGCGTTTGAAGTCACGCTTTTAGATGGTAATGAAGAGAAGAAGGTATGGTCCACTTCGACTACGGTCGCTGACTTTTTAAAACAACATAACATTCAATTGAATGAATTCGACCGAGTAGAACGGCAAATGGATGAGAAGGTCATTCCAGATTCCGTTATAAAAGTGGTGCGAGTAGAAAAGGTCACCGATGTAGTTGAGGAAGCTACAAACTTTGCAGTAGAAACGAAAAAAGATGACTCGCTATTAAAAGGGAAAGAAAAAGTAGTGCAAGCGGGCGAAAAAGGAACTGTATCACGTACATATGATGTGATAAAAGAAAACGGGGTAGAAGTATCTCGTAATGTTATCAGTGAAAAAGTGACTAAAGAGCCTACGAAAAAAGTAGTTGCAGTTGGAACAAAAGTAGTGACTGCTAGTGTATCTCGTGGGGCTTCGGATACTAGTGACGGCAAAGAGTTCTATGTAACAGCAACCGCTTATACCGCTTATTGCAATGGTTGCTCTGGTGTTACGACAACTGGGATTAATTTAAAATCTAATCCAGATGTGAAAGTAGTTGCCGTAGATCCTAAAGTAATTCCACTAGGCTCTAAAGTGTGGGTAGAAGGCTATGGCTATGCGGTAGCTGGCGACACTGGTGGTGCCATAAAAGGAAACAAAATTGACTTATTTATGCCTTCCAAATCTAAAGCATATAATTTTGGACGCAAGAAGGTACGTGTAAAAGTGCTTAATTGATGTTGTATAGCTTCCCTTTCGTTGTTAGGGGAAGCTTTTTTGCGTTATGATAAGGAGTAATAAAGTAGAAAAGAGGAAGTACCTTTGCGAATAAAAGAAGTAATTGTTGTAGAAGGTAAGGATGATACAACTGCTGTTAAGCGTGCTGTCGAAGCAGATACGATAGAAACGAACGGATCCGCTATTTCTAAAGAGACACTGATGAAAATACAGCATGCACAAGACAAAAGAGGGGTTATCGTATTTACTGATCCGGATTACCCTGGAAGAAGGATTCGTGCCATTATTGAAGAGCATGTTCCTAATGTGAAGCATGCGTTTTTAACGAAAGAAAAGACCGTTGCCAAAAACGGAAAAGGACTAGGAATCGAACATGCAAAAGATGAAGATATCCGACTTGCTCTGGCAAGTGTTTACACACCTAAGACTGATAAGGATGTAACAGAGGATATCCCTTTAAATATGCTGGTAGAAGGAAAGTTGATTGGCTTTCCAAACTCCAAAGAAAGAAGAACAAGACTCGGAGAGCAATTGAAAATTGGGTACACAAATGGGAAACAATTACAAAAGCGACTTTCCATTTTTCAAATTAGCAAAGAGCAGCTAGCAGAAGCAATTTTACAACTGGATATGGAGGAAAAATAATTTATGCAAAAAGATATAGCTACCCCGGTTCGCACACAAGAGATACTAAAAAAATATGGTTTTTCATTTAAAAAGAGTTTAGGACAAAATTTTTTAATCGATCCGAATATTTTACGGAATATCGTAGCTCATGCTGAACTTACTAAAGATTCTGCAGCGATAGAAATTGGACCAGGAATTGGTGCTTTAACAGAGCATTTAGCAAGAGCGGCAGGAAAAGTAGTCGCTTTTGAAATTGACCAACGACTATTGCCAGTATTAGCAGATACACTATCCCCATACGATAATGTAGAAATTGTCCATTCTGATATATTAGAAGCAGATGTAAAACAAATGTTTGCAGACAAGCTGGAGAACTATAAAGATGTCATGGTAGTTGCAAATTTACCTTACTATGTAACTACACCTATCTTGTTAAAATTGTTAATGGACCGTCTTCCTATCCGAGGAATGGTTGTCATGATGCAAAAAGAAGTAGCAGACCGGATCACTGCGAAACCTGGAACAAAAGCGTACGGGTCTCTTTCTATAGCCATTCAATACTACATGAAAGCAGAAGTGGCTATGATCGTACCGAAAGCGGTTTTTATGCCTCAACCTAATGTGGAATCGGCGGTTATCAAGCTAACACGACATGAAGAACCACCAGTACATGTAATTGATGAAGACTTTTTGTTTCAAGTATCAAGGGGATCATTTGTCCAACGCAGAAAAACGATTATCAATAATCTGCAATCCTCCTTGCCAAATGGTAAACAGAAGAAAGACTTAATTCTACAATCTTTAGAAAAAGTAGGTATTAATCCGACTAGAAGAGGGGAAACTTTAACTATTGAAGAATTTGGACGTTTAGCGGATGAGTTATATCCTCATTTTCATTAATCCTACTTGTTACAATATTAGTAATGTTTATAAACAAAAGTAGTCATTGAATGAAATAAAAACGTTGACAAAGGGTACCTCTGGTTGTTAAAATATTTTGTTTGACAAAAAAATAAATACATGATATAGTAATATTCAGTGAGGTGTAAGCGGAATGCCAAAAACTTTAGCTGATATTAAGAAGTCATTAGATCATCATTTAGGCAAGCGTTTGCAATTAAAAGCAAACGGGGGACGTAAGAAAACAATCGAACGAGCTGGTGTATTAAGAGAAACTTATCACGCCGTATTCGTTATCGACTTGGATCAAGATGAAAATTCTTTTGAACGTGTATCTTATAGTTATGCAGACATTTTGACAGAAGCAGTAGAAATCACTATTTTTGATGAAGCAAATAATTTAATCGTTGTAAAATGAGTAACTAGAACTTTTACATTTTATATTAGAAAAAGCTCTTTCTCTGTTCTTAGGAATGGAAAAAGAGTTTTTTCTGTTTTATGGGGCATACTAAAAAGGCTAGTTGTTAAAAAGGAGGATTCACCACATGGCTAGAAAAGGTATTATGTCTAATGAATTAAAAGAAGAGATAGCAAAAGATCTTGGATTTTATGACGTTGTCAAAACCGAGGGCTGGGGTGGAATAAAATCACGTGATGCAGGTAATATGGTGAAAAGAGCAATTGAAATGGCTGAACAACAAATGAAATCACCAAAGTAAGCGAGATTCTCAAAAACAGAGCAATTAGCAACTAGAAGGGGCAGAGAAATCTGCCTTTTCTTTTTTAAGTCGACATAATGTGGCTTACTTAGAATGCTTCACGAAGCAGTCAGACAGTCGTTGTGAACTTAGAGTGTATCGTGCTAACATAGGCGCTTCCGCTTTTCTTATGTACTATGGTAAAATAGGGAACAATATATGTTGGAAAAGGAGCAGATGGGATGTACTATGTAAAAGCACCTGCCAAAATAAACCTAACCCTTGATGTACTACATAAACGTCCAGACGGGTATCATGAAGTTGAAATGATAATGACGACAGTTGATTTAGCGGACCGTATTGGATTGGAAGTAAGAGAAGATGGAGCTATACATATAATATCGGTCGATCGTTTTGTTCCAAATGATCATCGCAATTTAGCATATCAGGCTGCGAAGATATTAAAAGAAATGTACAATGTGAAGCTTGGTGTATCGATAAAAATCGAAAAGAACATTCCTGTTGCAGCTGGACTAGCTGGTGGAAGTAGTGATGCCGCTGCCACATTAAGAGGATTAAATACGATATGGAATTTAGGGCTTACATTGGACGAGCTTGCTCAGGTAGCTACTAAAATCGGTTCAGATGTTGCCTTTTGTGTTTACGGTGGAACAGCACTTGCAACTGGAAGAGGCGAAAAAATTCAAAAGTTGCCGCCTCCTGCAAATTGCTGGGTCATTCTAGCAAAGCCAACACTTGGAGTTTCAACTGCCGATATTTATGGGAATTTAAAAATAAATGACATAACACATCCAAATACAGAACAAATGATTCAAGCAATCAAGAAAAAGGATTTTGAATTGATGTGTGCATCGGTAGGGAATGTATTAGAAGATGTCACATTGAAACTATATCCAGAAGTAGCAGTATTAAAAGAGCAGATGCAAAAGTTTGGTGCAGATGCCGTATTGATGAGTGGTAGTGGTCCAACCGTATTCGGGCTAGTAAATCAGGAATCGAGAGTACAAAGAGTATATAACGGACTTCGTGGTTTTTGTGATGAAGTATACGCTGTTCGATTAATCGGAGACAGAGACGCACTTGCTTAAATACGGATGTTTGTGTTAAGTTTTTTATAAAATATTCGTATTTGGAGGTGATTGGATGAAGTGGAAAAGAAGTGAACGATTAGTAGATATGACGCAATTCTTAATGGAACATCCTCATAAATTAATCCCTTTGACATTTTTTGCTTCTTTGTACGAATCAGCTAAATCTTCCATCAGTGAAGATTTAACGATTGTAAAAGAAACATTTGAAGAAAGAGGTAGCGGTTTACTTGTAACTGTGCCTGGAGCAGCAGGTGGAGTAAAGTTTATCCCGACGATGACGGACGAAGATGTAAAAGTTGTAGCAGAAGAGCTGATGGAACAACTTTCAAAGGCAGAACGTTTGTTACCAGGTGGCTACTTGTACATGACCGACTTGTTAGGAAGCCCAGCTCTAATGAATAAAGTGGGGAAAGTGTTTGCTTCCGCTTTTGCAAATGAAAAAATAGACGCGATTATGACGGTTGCCACAAAAGGAATTCCTATTGCGCACGCCATAGCCAGACATTTAAATGTACCAGTAGTTGTTGTACGAAGAGACAGTAAAGTAACAGAAGGTCCAACGGTTAGTATTAATTATGTTTCTGGATCTGCCAGACGTATTCAAACAATGGTTCTTTCTAAAAGAAGTATGGAAAAAGGACAACGTGTGTTAATCACGGATGACTTTATGAAGGTCGGTGGAACGATTAACGGAATGAAAAGCTTACTAGAGGAATTCAATTGTGAGCTTGCAGGCATTGCGGTACTGGTAGAAGCGGAGCATGAAGGCGAGCAGTTAGTAGAAGATTATTTATCTCTAGTGAAACTACACGAAGTAAATGAAAAAAGTGGTACAATTGCTTTAACAGAAGGAAATTATTTTGTGAAGGGTGGAAATTTAGATGAAAGCAGTAGCAACAACTAATGCACCAGCAGCAATCGGGCCTTATGTACAAGGAGTTATCGTAAATGGAATGTTTTATAGCTCTGGCCAAATCCCATTAACTCCAACAGGAGAAGTTGTAGAAGGTTCTATAACAGAACAAACAGCACAAGTATTTGCAAATTTAGAGGCAGTCTTAACAGAAGCTGGCTCATCCTTATCCAAAGTTGTAAAAACATTGGTGTTCTTAAAAGATATGAATGATTTTGCAGAATTCAATGATGCATATGAAAAACATTTTGCAGGCCATAAACCAGCTCGATCCGCTGTAGAAGTAGCAAGATTGCCCAAAGACGTAAAAGTGGAAATTGAAGTAATTGCTATAGTTTAAACATAAAGTATGTTTTCTTCGGAGAACATGCTTTTTTTATTTAAAGTGGAATATAGGGAAACTGTGCGGTAGTGAGTTGAATAAGGCGGACACTCGGATTTCCACCGGATGGGTAGATGAGTCAGCACCACCGCTTGCGCATATGTTGTGCAGTCTCATCTTACAAAGGCTCAGAGTGCCATATCGTGTGGCAACGCCTTCGTAACCGACACCCTGTTGTCCTCGGTAGGATTCTTTTCTATTTATGATCGACTTGCTAAAAATAAAATCATCAAAAGTTTATCAATCATATAAATCCAGTAAATGGATAAGGGCAACCAAACAGCTGTCGAAAGAAACCAGTTCTATTCTGAGAGCAACCAAACGACTGTTGGGAGCAACTAATCTAGTCTTAAAGCAACCAAATTACTCTTGAAAGCAACCAATTTTCATAAGCCAAGTTTACTTGGAGTGAAATGCCACTAAACAGCGACGCTAATTAACTAGCATTATTTCTCACGGATTGTAGCGGACAATTCATTTAACCCACTACCGGGGAGTATCCCTAAATTGTGAATCTATCTCCACATAAAGCGTTTTTTATTTTATAATATTAAAAATATTCTCATATAAAAGAAGGAAAAATGAAATTCTTGTGGAATAGTAATGGATAGAAAGAGATGCAACTATGAAAAAGGGGTGGTAATTAAATGGAAGTAACTGACGTGAGGTTACGCAAAGTACTAACAGATGGTCGTATGCGTGCTATCGCTTCCATTACATTGGACAACGAATTTGTTGTGCATGATATTCGAGTGATAGATGGAAATGCTGGGTTGTTTGTTGCAATGCCTAGTAAAAGAACTCCAGAAGGTGAATTTAGGGATATTGCCCATCCGATAAATCCTGGAACGAGAAACAAAATTCAAGAAGCAGTATTGTATGCGTATCATTTAAGTAGTGATGTGGAAGAACAGAAACTAACAGAGGCCAGCGTATAATATACAAAAAGCACAAGCGCCTTTATCTAATAACCACAGCTTTTTCTCCTATGATATCAAGGAGTAACATCCTTCCGTGAGGAGCTGTGTACAAAAGTTTGGACAACTAAAAAACGCACACCAAAACCATTTCTATTCCAGAGATGGTTTTTTTGTGCAATAAATTTATCTATAATACTTGTTTTGTCATGTATTTGTCAAGAGATATTTCCTTGAAATATCGGTTCATTTCCGCTATAGTCAAAAGAGGAAATTAGCCCACTGGAGGGAATTCGGAATATGACAAATACTTTTGCGGTTGTACTAGCAGCTGGTAAAGGAACTCGTATGAAGTCAAATCTATATAAAGTACTGCATCCTGTCTGTGGAAAGCCCATGGTGGAACATGTTATCGATAACATGGAAAAGCTAGGTGTTGAAAAAATCGTGACAGTAGTTGGTCATGGTGCAGAAGTTGTTCAAAGTGAATTAGGAAACAGAAGTGAGTATGTACTTCAAGCAGAGCAACTAGGAACAGCGCATGCAGTTTTACAAGCAGAAACAACACTTGCCGATTTATCTGGAACAACTATTGTAATTTGTGGAGATACACCACTAATTACAGCAGAAACAATGAGAGAGTTATTAAATCATCATAAACAAACAAGAGCTAAAGCGACGATTTTAACTGCAATTGCTGCTGATCCAACTGGGTATGGAAGAATAATCCGTGCTGAAGGTGGAAATGTAAAAAGCATTGTGGAGCAAAAAGATGCATCTGCAGAAGAGCAGCTTGTAAATGAGATTAACTCAGGTACTTATTGTTTCGATAATGAAGCATTATTTAAATCGTTAAAATTAGTGAAAAACGAAAATGCACAAGGTGAGTATTATTTACCGGATGTAATCGAAATTTTGCAAAAAGAAGGAGAAGTAGTTTCTGCTTTTGCCGCAAAGGATTTTGATGAGATTCTTGGTATAAATGATCGAATCGCACTTTCTCAAGCAGAACAGATCATGCGATCTCGTATTGCTCATCATCATATGCGGGAAGGTGTCACAATTATTGATCCTCAAAGTACATACATCAGTAGCGATGCGGTAATTGGTGCAGACACAGTTATCCAGCCTGGAGTTATTATTGAAGGACAAACTACCATTGGAGAAAATTGTATAATTGGTCCGAACAGTCATCTTGTTTCAAGTGTTATTGGGAACAGAACAACTATCCATTCATCCGTTGTGTTATCGAGTGAAGTCGGCGATCATACAACAATTGGTCCATTTGCACATATTCGACCACAGTCTGAACTTGGAAATGACGTGAAGATTGGTAACTTTGTTGAAGTGAAAAAATCGTCAGTAGGAAATGGTAGTAAAATTTCTCACTTAAGTTATATGGGTGACGCTTCAATTGGCTCAAATGTAAATATTGGCTGTGGAACGATTACAGTAAATTACGATGGGAAAAATAAATTTGTAACAACAATTGAAGACGATGCTTTTGTTGGCTGTAACTCTAATTTAATAGCACCTGTTACAATTGGAACTAAGGCGTATGTTGCTGCAGGCTCTACAATCACAAAAAACGTTCCTGGTGAAGCACTTGCAATAGGTCGTGCACGACAAGAAAATAAAGAAGGCTATGTAAATAAACTAAAACTAAAATAACTGATTCCTCAGGAGGATTATCATGTCAGAACAATATGCAAATTCGAAGTTAAAAATATTTACCTTAAATTCTAATAAAGAATTAGCTGAAGAAATCGCAAACGCAGTAGGAGTTCCACTAGGAAAAAGCACAGTTACTAGATTCAGTGATGGCGAAGTTCAAATCAATATTGAAGAAAGTATCCGCGGTTGTGACGTGTTTATTGTTCAATCAACGTCTGCTCCTGTAAACGAACATATTATGGAATTACTTATAATGCTAGATGCTTTAAAACGTGCTTCTGCACGTACAATAAGTGTTGTGTTACCTTACTACGGATATGCTCGTCAAGATAGAAAGGCACGTGCTCGTGAACCGATTACAGCTAAGCTTGTAGCAGACCTTTTAACAACAGCAGGGGCAACTCGTGCAATCGTATTGGATTTACATGCTCCACAAATTCAAGGATTCTTTAATATTCCGATTGACCATTTAGTGGCAGCGCCGATTTTATCTGATTATTTCTTAGGAAAAGATATTGATCCTGCGGAATTAGTTATTGTATCTCCAGACCATGGTGGTGTAACACGTGCTCGTAAAATGGCTGATCGCTTAAAAGCACCGATCGCTATCATCGATAAACGTCGTCCACGTCCAAATGTTGCAGAAGTAATGAATATTGTCGGTAATGTAGAAGGTAAGACTGCTATTTTAATCGACGACATCATTGATACAGCTGGTACTATTTCTATTGCGGCGCAAGCGTTAATGGAAAGCGGTGCAAAAGAAGTTTATGCTTGCTGTACGCACGCAGTACTATCTGGTCCAGCTATTGAACGTATCGATAACTCAGTAATAAAGGAATTAGTGATCACGAATTCAATTCAATTATCCGAAGAAAAAACGTCTCCAAAAATTAAAGAATTATCAGTAGCAAAATTATTAGGGGACGCAATCGTACGTGTATTCGAAGAAAAGTCAGTAAGTACTTTATTTGATTGAGATTTATCTGAATAATGTTTGAAGAATCCTGATAGTGGGTATACATATTGGTAGAAAACTATCGGGAGGATGAGAATAGATGAGTACAACTGTAAAAGCACAAGCAAGAGGGCGTAAAGAAAATAACAAGTTAAGAAACAATGGATATATTCCTGCTGTCGTATATGGTTTTGAAGTAGAATCACAACCAATCGCGGTAGAAGAAAAAGATTTAACTAAAACGCTTCGTGAAGTTGGTCGTAATGGAGTCATTAAGCTAGAAGTTAACGGTAAAACAGTTAACGCGGTGATGAGTGATTATCAGATGAATATACTAAAGGGTCAAATGATTCATGCAGATTTTTTAGCGATTAACATGCAAGAAGAATTAGACGTAAACGTTTTAGTAAATGTTGTTGGTAATTCAGTTGGTGTATCTGAGGGTGGATTGCTGCAACAACCAAATAGAGAAATAACGATTACTGTAAAACCATCTAGTATCCCTGAAAGCATCGATGTTGATGTTTCGGGAATGGCAATTGGTGACACATTAACAGTTGCGGATGTTCGCGACAAAATAGAGTACACTATTGTAAATGATGATGAGTATACATTAGCTACTGTGTCAGCACCGCGAGTAGAAGATACAGAAGAAACGGATACAGAAGAAGAAACAACTGAAGAGACAAAAACTGAAGAATAATAAAACAAAAGAGATTGTCTTAAGGCAATCTCTTTTGTTTTATTAAGAAGATAAGTAAGTATCCTTCTGTTCTATATAACATAGTGAACTTAGTCTGTATCCCCCTAATATAGGCGCTTGCGCTTTTCTTATGATAAAATAAAGGAAATACGTATTAAAGGAATGGAAATGAATGAAAATTATTGTTGGTCTAGGAAATCCGGGGAAGCAATACGAAGCAACGAGACATAATATTGGTTTTCATGTAATAGACGAGCTTGCAAATCGCTTCAAGTTACCGCTCACGCAATCAAAGTTTAATGGGATGTATGGTATCTCTCATATAGGCACAGAAAAAGTTATGCTCTTGAAACCGTTAACATATATGAACTTATCGGGTGAATGTATCGTGCCTATGATGGATTATTTTGAAGTAGACGACGATGACCTCGTAGTTATTTATGATGATCTAGATTTACAAGTAGGAAAGCTTCGACTTCGTCAAAAAGGAAGTGCTGGAGGACATAATGGTATTAAGTCTATTATACAGCACCTAGGGACGCAAGAATTTAACCGGATTCGAATTGGAATTGATCGACCTGCAAACGGGATGAAAGTTCCAGACTATGTGCTATCCAAATTTAGTGATGATGAAAGAATGGAAATGGAGACAGCAGTGAAAAAAAGTGCGGATGCATGTGAGGATTGGCTGTCAAAAAGTTTTTTAGAAGTGATGAATAAATATAATGGTGCATAAATTTTAACGAAAAGACCTATACTTCCTAAAAGGAGGTTTGATGGTTATGCCGATTCGTTATAAATGCCGCCACTGTGAAACAGAAATTGGTCAATTACCATTTGATAGTATAGATGAACAGTTTCTAAATAAACATGAAATAACACCGGAAGAACAACATGAATACATAGTAAGTGGAGCTGAGGGAGAGTATACCGTGCAATGCATATGTGAAGAATGTCAAAATTCTCTTCAAACGTTTCCAAACTATTATGCATTAAAAAAATGGATACAGTAAAGACGCTTTGGCACGATTTCGTGCACAAAGCCTTTTCTGTTTTATTATCATTCAAAGAAGTTCTTTTGTTTGTTGGATAGGGGAGGATTGAATGGAACTTTTAAGCAATCTATTAATCGAAGATACACATATACAAAAACTAGTAAAAGAATTAGAGAGTGGAAATGACCAACAGTTAATAACTGGTCTCACTTCTAGTGCAAGAGCGGTCTTCACAGAGATGCTCTATAAGGAACGTCGGAAAGCTATCTTAATTGTTACTCCCAATTTGTTACATGCTCAAAAACTGACAGAGGATTTAGTAAAGCTTGTTGGAGAGGAATTAGTACGCCTATATCCTGCAGATGAGCTTATAGCTGCAGATATATCCATTACAAGTCCAGAGCTTCGTGCACAGCGTTTGGAAGCATTAGACCATATGCTGACGAAAAAAAATGGAATTTATATTGTTCCAATCGCTGGATTAAAAAAGCATATGCCAAATGTAAAAGACTGGCAAGAAAGTACAATCTCCGTTGCTGAAGGGGATGAGATTAATCTAGAATCTTTCCTACAAAGTTTAGTCGATATGGGATATGTAAGGCAACCAATGGTTACTACACCTGGAGAGTTTGCTTTAAGAGGCGGAATCATTGATATTTATCCTTTGTATTTAGAAAACCCCATACGTATAGAGTTATTCGATACAGAAGTAGATTCTATTCGAACATTCTCTGCGGAAGATCAGCGTTCTTTAGAAAAGTTGAAGGATATTCGAATATTACCAGCTACAGAGTATGTTTTAACAGCGGATAAAAAGAAACTACTTGCACATAAATTAGAACAGTCTCTTGCAGAAAGCTTAAAAAAAGTTAAAATACAGGAAATGAAAGATCAGTTTTATCAAAACATTCAACATGATATCGAATTATTAAAACAAGGTGAACAGCCGAAAGAGTTTATGAAATACGTCTCATTATTGGATAAAGATAATAGCTTCTTAGGAAACTATTTCAATCAACATGGGATGGTTTTATTTGATGAACTTGGAAGAATTCAAGAAGTAGCAGATACGTTAGAGAGAGAAGAGAATGACTGGTTCTTATCATTATTAGAAGAAGGAAAAACAGTTCATGATGTAAAGCCATCGTTTCATTTAAAAGATATTATTCACATGCTTCCGAATGAAAAAGTCTATTTTTCTTTATTTTCACGTACATTCTCAGGCATAACGATTAAGAAAAATGTAACTATCTCTTGCAAACCAATGCAAAACTTTCATGGACAAATGCACTTATTGAAAAACGAAGTGGAGCGGTTTATACAAGGGAAGTTTCGCGTTGTTATTTTAGCAGATGGAAAAGACCGTGTTTCCAAAATCCATACTGTTCTAGAAGATTATGAAATAGTATCCAAGATAGGAGCCTCCACAAATGATTTACAGCAGCCTGGTATTTTTGTTGTAGAAGGAGATCTAGATGCAGGCTTTGAATTACCATTACAAAGAATTGCTGTTATTACAGATGCTGAGTTATTTAAACAAAAGCATAAGAAAAAAACAAGAACACAAAAAGTATCAAATGCAGAAAGAATTAAAAGCTATTCCGAAATAAAACCCGGAGACAATGTTGTACATATTCATCACGGGATAGGAAAATATATTGGAATAGAAACGTTATTAGTTAACGGTATTCATAAAGACTATCTTCATATTCGATATCGCGGCGAAGATAAATTATTCGTTCCGGTCGACCAAATAGATCTTATTCAAAAGTACGTTGCTTCCGGAGAAAAGGACCCAAAGCTTCATAAATTAGGTGGAGCGGACTGGAAGAAAACAAAAACAAAAGTATCCGCAGCTGTTCAAGATATTGCAGATGAGCTGATAAAACTATATGCCAAACGAGAAGCTGAAGTAGGATATGCATTTGAGCCGGATAGTGAAATGCAACAATCTTTTGAGGCAGCCTTCCCTTATGAAGAAACCGAAGATCAACTTCGTACTATTCGTGAAGTGAAACAGGATATGGAAAGAGCCCGTCCAATGGATCGATTAGTATGTGGCGATGTAGGATATGGAAAAACGGAAGTAGCTATTCGAGCTGCATTTAAAGCGGTGATGGAAGGAAAACAAGTTGCATTTCTCTGTCCAACAACCATTCTTGCGCAACAGCATTATGAGACGATGCTAGAACGGTTCCAAGAGTTTCCCATTGAAGTAGGCTTACTTAGTCGTTTCCGTTCTAAAAAACAACAAACAGAAACGATAAATGGACTTAAAAAGGGAATGGTAGACGTAGTAGTAGGAACGCATCGGATCTTATCAAAAGACGTTGTTTATCACGACTTAGGACTTCTCGTTGTCGATGAAGAACAACGGTTTGGTGTAAAGCATAAAGAAAAGATTAAACAATTAAAAACAAATGTAGACGTTATAACACTAACTGCCACACCGATTCCACGTACATTGCATATGTCGATGATTGGAGTACGGGATTTATCTGTTATTGAAACACCACCTAAAAACCGCTTTCCTGTTCAAACGTATGTGATGGAATATAACGGTGCACTTGTCCGAGAAGCGATTGAACGAGAACTAGCAAGGGGAGGACAGGCATTCTACCTATACAACCGAGTAGAAGATATCACTCGAAAAGTAGATGAAATTCAAATGCTTGTACCAAGTGCTAGAGTTGGATTTGCACATGGGCAAATGTCTGAAACGGAGCTTGAATCGGTTATTATTAGCTTTTTAGAAGGAGAATACGACGTTTTAGTCACGACGACTATTATTGAAACAGGTATTGATATTCCAAATGTTAATACGCTAATTATTCATGATGCAGATAAAATGGGATTGTCTCAGCTTTATCAATTACGTGGGCGTGTAGGTCGTTCCAACCGAGTTGCATATGCTTACTTAATGCACCAAAGAGATAAAGTGTTGACAGACGTAGCAGAAAAAAGATTGCAGGCGATTAAAGAGTTTACGGAGCTCGGTTCCGGCTTTAAAATCGCTATGCGAGATCTTTCTATTCGGGGAGCCGGTAATTTACTTGGATCTCAGCAACATGGGTTTATAGATTCGGTTGGTTTCGATCTATATACACAAATGCTTGAAGATGCAATAGAAGAAAAAAGAACAGGGATTAAAAAAGAGGAAATCCCAGATTTAGAAATTGTGTTATCAACGGACGCTTATATTTCGGATGAGTATATTCCAGATGGATATCAAAAAATTCAAATGTATAAACGTGTGAAAGCAATGGAGAAGGAAGAGGAGTATTTGGATCTTGTAGATGAATTACAAGACCGTTTCGGTGATTTACCACTTGAAGCAGAGAAATTATTACGTATTGCACGTATGAAGGTTTATGGTAAATCAGCGGGAGTTGAATCTATTAAAGAAGTAAATAAAATCGTATCTATTCGATTTAGTGTGGAAGGTACACAAAATATAAATGGTGCCTTACTTGTAGAGAAGTCTATGAAATATGGACGTGCGGTAGGATTTACGATGGATAATAGCAATCTGGTCATTACAATAGATGAACGGAAAACAGGAAAATTTGATCCGTTTGATGTATTAGAAGAAATGATGTTAGTTCTTCCAGAGGCAAAAAAAGAAATAGCATAAGCTAAATACCACTTTGCATATTTTTTGGTAATGTGATGCATACTATGGCAGAAATGAATTTTAGTTTCCAATCTGTCGAAAGTGAGGCAAATTACATGAAAGCAACTGGCATCGTACGTCGTATTGATGATTTAGGGCGAGTAGTAATCCCGAAAGAAATACGACGAACACTTCGCATCCGAGAAGGAGATCCGTTGGAAATTTTTACGGATAGAGATGGAGAAGTAATTTTAAAGAAGTATTCGCCTATAAGCGAGCTTGGAAGTTTTGCAAAAGAGTACGCGGAAACTTTGTATGAAACTTTAGGAACTCCAGTTCTGATAAGTGACCGTGATGAAATGATTGCAGCAGCAGGATTATCGAAAAAAGATTATTTAAATCGTCGGTTAAGCCCAGATGTAGAGGAAATAGTGAGTAAGAGATCCGTTGTGATGGAAAAACATGAAAACTCTGTAGAGTGGGTACCGGGAATTTTTGAAACAGTTAAGTCCTATTGTATCGCGCCTATAATTGCATCTGGAGATCCAATTGGGGCAGTATTTTTAATATCAAAAGTACATTTTATCGGGGAAGCGGAACTAAAAGCAATTGAAACCGCTGCAAATTTCCTGGCAAAACAAATGGAAAGTTAAAAAAGCCTTCCTCTTTTACAAAAGAGGAAGGCTTTTTTGTGCTTTAGGAAAAAATAAAGGCTATAGTATGTAGATAACTTTTTATCAACTATTATTAATGGGAACTAGCGAGTTAGATTAATCGGCTGTCTCTTGTCGACGACTAGTGCGCATTCTAGGGAAACTGCGAAGTAATGTGATGTGTCCGCTGAGTGAGCGTGAAGCCTTCATCGCCGCTTGCGCGTGCGATGTAATACCACCAATATTGCTGCGAAAACGACAAACTAGCCTCTGAACGCGACAAAGCCAAGCAAGCGGAATCTTTTTGTAAAGTAATCCCAAATAATATTCATCCATATCGGCATCTCATTCCAAGTAAACTTGGGTTATGAAAAATTGGTTGCTCTCATGGGTCATTTGGTTGCTGTAAGACTGTAACTAATTGCTTTTAACATTCGTTTGGTTGCTCTCAGGCTACAACTGATTGCTTTCGACAGTTTTTGATTGCCCTTAGCCATTTTTTGGATAAACTTATTCTACCACTACATAGTTGGAGGGATTTAGTGCGACCGCACGAGACTCCTGCGGGAAAGCGAAGCGCCGCCGTACTAAATCCAAGTGCTCACTTTCTTCCACTCACTACCGCGTAGTTTCCCTATACTCCACACTAAAGGCTTCGAAAAACAAGATCCTCCCAATCCTCATTTATGTTTTTATTGTCCTGCGATAACTTATCTTGTGTATAATAAATGCATTGCTGGATGGAAGAAGGATTCAACTATGAGTAATGATTGGAATATGAGGACTTACATGAAAGGGGCTGCAATGCTAACTGTTGCAGCAATTATTGTAAAACTACTAAGTGCAGTGTACCGAGTTCCTTTTCAGAACCTAGTAGGAGATGAAGGTTTTTATATTTACCAACAGGTATATCCGTTTATTGGAATTATTACAACTTGGACTTCCTATGGTTTTGCAGTTGCACTATCAAAAGTATTATCAGATTATAAAGCAAGCGGGAAAGAATACGCCATACCGCAAGTCCGTAAAATAGCATTTATCTACATTGGGATACTTTCCATTTTGTCTTTTATCGTGTTGTATGTTGGTGCAAATTTTTTCGCAGAGGCGATGGGTGATGGAAATCTAGCTTACTTATTAAAAGAAGGCTCATATGTCATTTTACTGATGCCGATGCTTGCAGTGTTAAAAGGAGAGTTTCAATCTAAAGGCCATATGCAGCCAGTAGCGTATGCACAAATAGTGGAGCAGGCAATTCGAGTTTCCGTTATATTACTTGGTACATGGATTGTTATATCCAAAAGCTTTGATCTATATAAAGCTGGCAGTATGGCAATGTACGGTGCGGTAGCAGGGGAACTTGCTGGTGTATTATTTTTGGCATTTATTTATTGGAAGATAATTGGACGTGAGAAGAAGAGTCATAAACAAAACTACGTACTACTTTGGCCAATTATAAAAGATTTAACGATGATTAGTATTAGTGCAAGTATAAGTGCGTTATTGTTTTTGCTGCTACAATTAGTAGATTCATTTACCGTTTTTCAAATTCTTCTAGAAAACGGTTTGGAGAAGCAAGAGGCAATGGAGACAAAAGGAGTTTATGACCGTGGTCAACCGCTCGTACAACTAGGGATTGTTATTGCATCCACTTTATCATTGGCGATCGTTCCACTCGTCGCACATCGGATGAATAAAGAAAAAGGGCGGACTGCAATCCCTTTTATGCAACTTACGTTTCGAGTAGCTTTTACTTTCAGCATTGCTGCAGCTTTAGGCCTGATTGTAGTACTTCCGTTTGTGAATGAGATGCTGTTTCAAACGAGAGATGAGTCGATCACTTTAATGGTGTTCTCTTTTCAAATTGTATGGATGTCTTTAATTCTCACCTTGATGGCAATGCTACAAGGAAGCGGAAAAGTAAAGCTTCCGACAGTGTTTTTAATGCTTGGTGTATGTAGTAAATGGCTAGTAAATGGTATGCTTGTACCAGCGTACGGCATATTAGGGGCAGCTATAGCGGGAAATATTAGTTTAGTGCTTGTATTTATATGTATGTTTTATTATTTTAAAAGAAGTTGGAAGATACGTTTTGCTTCATTAGCCTTTTACAAAGGAATTGCATGTTCCTCTGTAGCTATGGTCGTAGGTGTTATAGCTTATAGTTTAGTAGCAGATGCTTACTTTTTTGATTGGTTGCCTAGTCGTATAGAGGCACTTGCAATATCATTAAGTGCAGTTATGCTCGGAGCAGCGATCTTTTTAATAATTTTAGCAAAAAGACGTGTTATAGCGGAGAAAGAGTGGTTTTTATTGCCATTTGGTAGAAGAATGGCCTCTTTCCAGTTATGGTTAAATAAAGATTAGTAAGGGTGTGAACAGATGAATGAAATAACGATTATTGGACTTGGAGCAAGTGATTTAGATCAGCTTCCTTTAGGTATATATAAAAAGCTAAAAGCAGCAGAGCATTTATATGTACGTACAGAGCAGCACCCAGTATTGCAGGAGCTAAAATCGGAAGGTCTTAGCTGGACGAGCTTTGACGCGATATACGAGGAAAATGATCAATTTGAAACGGTCTACGAAGAAATAGTACAAACACTGCTAAAGTTAGCAAACGAAACTTCTGTTACATACGCAGTGCCTGGGCATCCGCTTGTAGCAGAACAAACTGTTCAGTTATTAATCGAGGCGGAGCGAAAGGGAAATGCAAATATCCGAATTGAAGGTGGACAAAGCTTTTTGGATCCAATTTTTGCAGCTTTACGCATTGATCCAATTGAAGGGTTTCAACTGTTAGATGGAACTAGTTTTAAACGAGATGATGTCCAAATGGGATCGCATGTACTAATCGGACAGGTGTATGATGCGTTTAGTGCATCTGAAGTAAAGCTAACACTTATGGAAAAGTATCCGGACGATTATGAAGTGACGATTGTAACAGCTGCAGGCTCTACGCAAGAAAAACTAACGAAAGTACCTTTATACGAGCTAGACCATGTAATGGAGCTTGATAACTTAACGACATTGTATATTCCCCCTATACAAGAGCAGGAAAAACGATTAAAGGAATGGCAAACATTACGCCAAATCGTCGCCGATTTAAGAGGGCCTAACGGATGTCCTTGGGATAAAGAACAAACGCATGCAACACTAAAGAAATATGCAGTAGAAGAAGTTTACGAGCTCTTACAGGCGATTGATGAGGAAGATGATGATCATATTGTCGAAGAACTTGGGGACGTCCTCTTACAAGTGTTTTTACACGCACAAATTGGAGAGGATAGTGGATACTTCAACATGGAGGATGTACTGAACTCCATTTCCGATAAAATGATTCGTAGACATCCACATGTATTTGGAGAAGACACCGCAAACAGCACAGAGGACGTTATGCGCAATTGGCAGCAAATAAAAGCGGAAGAGAAAAAAAGCGATGAAGAGTCATTACTGGACGGAGAAATGCGTTCAGATTCTTCCCTTCTAACATCTTTCAATTATCAAAAGAAAGTTGCCAAGGTTGGTTTTGATTGGCCAGATGTCTCTGGTGCTTGGGACAAATTCTCAGAAGAGTTAGCAGAGTGGAAAGAAGAATTACAGTCGGGGACAAAAGATACACAAGTGGATGAGCTAGGAGATGTGTTATTTACAATTGTTAATCTAGCACGGTTTTATGGAATATCTCCTGAGCAAGCAATGATACAAGCGAATGAGAAATTTAAAAGAAGATTCCAATTTATCGAGTCGAGTGTTAAAAAGGGAAAAGGAAACTTTTCAGACTATAATTTAGAAGAGCTCGATAGTTTTTGGAATGAAGCAAAGAAACTGGAGAGGTAGTGTGAATATGAGATTAGATAAATTTTTAAAAGTTTCTAGATTGATTAAAAGAAGAACACTTGCAAAAGAAGTTGCAGACCAAGGACGAATTACGATTAATGGAAAAGTAGCGAAAGCAAGCTCCGATGTGAAAGCAGGGGATGAGTTATCTATTCGTTTCGGGCAAAAAGTAGTAACTGCTTCTGTTGATGCGATTAAAGATTCGGCGAAAAAAGAAGAAGCCGCTTCTATGTTTACCATAATAAAAGAAGAAAGACTAGAAAAAATCGAACCAGCATTTATAGATGACGAAGATTAAGAAAAAAAGCATGACGCATTTGTCATGCTTTTTTTTTACGTGCATACAATGAATTAGGACAAGGAGAGGAGAGAGCATATGCAATTTCAAGCAGAAAACCAAACAATTACTATTCCATCGGGGGACCACTTAATATCGTTAAGAAATCGAAAAAGAATGGATTTAACTTCTGTAAAAGCAATTGAACGATTTGACCAACAAGAGTTCTATGTAAGAACATCACAAGGATTGCTTCTTATCAAGGGAGAAGAACTGAAGATTGTCCATTTAGATGTAGACAAAGGCCTGCTAACCCTAGATGGAATTGTAAAGGCCATCCAGTATGATGAGGAGCAGAATTTAGACGGTGCTCGAGGGTTACTTCATAAACTATTCGGATGACACTCTCTTTACAATTTTTTAGTTTATTATTAATGGTGTTGAGTGGAGTAGTCATAGGTGCGATAATTGAAGGGACACGCTTTGTGATGAATAGTTTTCCAAAGCGTACCTTTGTTTTCAAATATAGCACTGCTCTAGAAATAATCATTTGGATTTTACTTGGATTAGGAACTTTTTATATTCTTTTTCGAGTGCGAGATGGTATTTGGAGAATTTATGATCCATTAGCACAAATAGTAGGAATTCTATTGTATGAGCAATTGTTTCAACCTATTTTTCGGTTTATGGGAAGAGTTTTTTTACGGATGGTCATACTACCGATTTGGTTTATCATCCGCATAATTATAACAATTATTCGTAAAATTCTAAGATTAATAGTGATTATTCTTTTAACTATAGTACGACCGTTCCGCTTTATCTATAAAAAAATGCGGCATTTGGCTCTTAAGAAAAAACCGAACTTCCGTTATAATAAAAAGTACACGAAAAATTAAGGTACTTTGACGGGAGAGAGCGAAATGGGAGAAAAGCAAAGAAACGTATCCGCTTTGAAACAAGTTGCAGCAATTAATACAGATTATGTTCGCTCTATCGAACGTCAAGAAAATCGTAAAAAAGCAAAAAAGGTTCGTTTGTTTAGGCGTTTAGCTGTATTTGGAATTATGTCTTTAGCGCTTGTAGGATTTTTAATAACTACCTTAATAAACAGTAATCAGGCATTAGAAGAAAAACAATTACAAAAAGAAAAAGTCTCGGAAGAATTAGCAAAAGTCCAAGAAGAACAGGAAATGCTGAAGCTTCAAATTTCAAAATTAAATGACGATGAGTACATTGGAAAATTATTAAGAAAAGAATATTTCCTTTCAGAAGAAGGGGAAATTATCTTCACACTTCCAGATCCTAAAGAGAAATAAATTAAAAAAACAAGTTATAAAAGAGTAGTCTTATTGACACTCTTTTTTTGTTAGCTATAATAAAGGTAGGGAACGGTATGAAAAAAATCATACTAGCTCGCTAAAGAGTCGTTTAAAATTTAAGGAGGAGCATTTTTTTTATGTCAATTGAAGTAGGCAGCAAGGTACAAGGTAAAGTAACAGGAATCACTAACTTCGGAGCATTCGTCGAGCTGCCAGGAGGCTCAACAGGTCTAGTTCACATTAGTGAAGTTGCGGATAATTATGTGAAAGATATTAATGAGCATTTGAAGGTTGGAGACGTTGTTGAAGTTAAGGTGATGAATGTTGAAGCGGACGGCAAAATCGGATTATCTATCCGTAAAGCGAAGCCTCAAGCGGAAAGACCAGAGAGACCAGAACGTTCTCAGCGTCCACGTAACAACAATCGCCCAAATGATCGTGATCGTCCGAATAAAGAGAATTTTGAGCAAAAAATGGCACGATTCCTAAAGGATAGTGAAGATCGTTTGTCTACGTTAAAGCGTGCAACAGAATCTAAGCGCGGCGGTAGAGGCGCAAAAAGAGGATAACATGCTGTCTGTTTTATCGGTAGAAAAAATGTTTAATAGATGAAAAGGTGTTCAGCTTTGCTGACGCCTTTTTTGTATAAACAATATTAGTTTTAAATGTATGCAATAGGAGGGGGAAGTCATGACAAAAGAGGAAATACGACAAGCACACATAGAATACTTGAATTGGATAGACTCGTTATCAAAGTTAAATGAAGAACAAGCCAATGCGCCGTACGCGGCAGGAAAGTGGTCACCAAACGAGATAATTATGCATTTAGCAGAGTGGGATCGATTTACTTTAGTGCAACGTATACCTAGTATGAGAGAAGGTGAAAAGCTTGAAGCGTTTCCAGACTTCGAAGTCTTTAATGCAAAAGCCGCAGCCCTTGCTCATGAACAAACATTTAAAGAAACCCTCTCTTACGCAAAACAACAACGTCAAAGCATTATGGAGCAATTGCAAGCAATTGCTGAAGTAGAATGGGATAAGGTTTTCTATATTGGAGAACATAAAGAAACTATTCGGAGTTACTTCACTAGTTTTATGGAGCATGACAATCATCACCGAGTACAAATTTCCACTAGGTAGAAAAAAGAGACATCCAAATTACAAGGATGTCTCTTTTATATTATACCGGCCATAGAATAGTCTCACTTGCCTAAAGAAAATCCTTCAAATAAGCGACCACCATAAGGATGTAACGCTTTATCTACTATTTCGATTACTTTACTTTTTTGACCGGTTTTATAATAAAGATCAAAAGCTTCGACAAATTGGTCTGCGAACGCGTCATCATATTCCTTTAGTGATCGGACAATCCATTTTGATGCACCAATCCACCTACGATTCGTACGTAATATAAATTCACAAGTCAGTTCAGCCAAGGTATTAGCGATAAATAATTCCTCGGCTCTATTATTACTTCCGATAAAGTCATCCAGTGCATCTGTTATAAAATAACGCTTTATTTTTATCGTTTCGTCCGACCATAATTCCGGGCCGGTGGCTAATATTTGCTTTGCTTCCTCTTGAATAGCTTCCAAAATTCCCTCGTTTTTGAAGCTAACACCTTCAGCAATCATTCTTGGTAAAGAAGGTCTTGCCCTTTTACGATCGCTTTCAAAATAATTTTTGTAAGAGGCTAAGTTATGAACAAATACCTCTATGGGCCAACCACCGAAGATAAGGGACTCTCTGTAGGATGAATGAATATCTTCGCTAAATATGACAATGTCCAAATCAGAATTTTCTGTCGCCTTTCCTCGAACGACACTTCCTGCTAAAATAGCGCCCTGGCAATACGGGAAATAGATAGAAATAAATTGCTTTGCAGCTTCAATAGGCTCAAGTCTATTTGGATTCATATCGCAATCTCCTTTTTTATGTATATGAAAAAAGCAATTTCTAAAGTTAAGCTTTAGAAATTGCTTTATTAAATGATGACCCCTACGGGATTCGAACCCGTGTTACCGCCGTGAAAGGGCGGTGTCTTAACCGCTTGACCAAGGGGCCATATTAAAATATGTCATTTTTAATATGATAATAATTCAAGTTATCCGACATTATCTGAGTGCCTATAAATGAATAATCAATTAAAAATGTATGGCGGCAGAGGGAGTCGAACCCACGACCTTTCGGGTATGAACCGAGTGCTCTAGCCAACTGAGCTACACCGCCGTTTTAACGAACATTTAACATATTACAATCCTTTTGTTAAAGTGTCAATACTTCTTTTAAAAATTTATAAAAAGATAAAAAGAAAGTTTATTCCGACAAATTACAATTAGTTATAATTTTACAAATGTAGCCCTTATAGTAGAGTAAAAGGTCTTTAATAAATCCTCCTTATTTATCCGTATAACCGCATGAACAGTACATTTTGGTCAGTCCTTTATTGGTTAAAAATATTCCTTATATGCATCCCGCAATCCTTTTTCTCCGTTTCACTTCATGACCGAAATCGTCGAAAACTTTTTATAGGGAGACGTCAGAAAGAGACATACTTTTTGTGCATACAGTAGGTATACTTCCATCAATAGTTGAATACGGGGAGGTATAAGATTTGAAAACAATGTATGAGCAAGAGCAGAAAAGGAGTTTGTCTTTTAGAAGGGTAATAGAGGGTCTTCAAGCACGCAAAGTAGCTATTTCACTTACGGTTGTCTTTTTTATTCTTTCATTTTTCTTAGCGCAAGTTGTACTATTCGAAGCTTCTGTACCTTTTTTTCTTCCGATTTGGGCACTTGTTAGTTTACGTTTTCCACGTTTTCTTCCGTGGACAATTGCGGGAGCTTTACTGGGCAGTGTGACATTAGGACTTGGACAAGTAGTGATCCATGCGTTGCAAGCGCTTCTATTCCCTCTTTATTCGAAAAGAATTTTAAAGAAAATTCCTGTGCCAATCTTTGTTTTGTTGGACGTGGTTATTATCCAGTCTATATGGCAATATGTTTCGTACAGTGGAAATGTTCCAGGTACCATTTGGTTAGCAATTGCTTACGAAGGAGTACTGGCTTTATTCATGACGATATTTTTGTTTCAACTTTTCCTTCCTATGCCAGACTTCATTCATAAAAGATGGACGGCCGAAAGAATGGGGGCGGCATTGCTAATAGGGGCACTAGTATTAACAGGGATGTCTTCGTATATTTTCGGATATGTTTCTATCCCATTAATATTTACTCACTTGGTTATTGCGATATCAGCGGCAGTAGGTGGTGTTCAACTCGCTACAGTAGTCGCAGTACTCGCGGGGACTGTGTTAAGTATTTCCAAGCTCAGTTTTAGTGGAATGATAGCCGTATATGCATTAACTGGCTTTTTCGCAGGACTTCATAAGCCTTTTGGTAGGTTGTGGCAAGCGTTTGGTATGCTTGGAGCAACATTTTTCTTTATACTCTACGATCGAACTTTACCTTTAGATGCTGTTTATATTGGTTCTCTCGTTACTGCTTCTTTACTGTTTTTTGTCATTCCGTCTAGCTGGATCAAAACTTTAAAGGATCAATTATTTCCGGATACTTCAAATGTTCTTTTAAGAAGGCAAAAGTGGATGACGGAAAAAGTAAACCATCAACTTCAGGAGTTTCAGCATTTTGTTGACTTCATCACACGATTTATATCAGATCGGTTCGAACCAAAAGCAGCCGCTCAGAAAGGACAACCCGCCCCGCTACCAATTTGTCAGGCTTGTTTTCGTTACGAAACTTGTTGGGGGGAAAAGTCAAACGGAATTCCGGCATTGATGAAACAATGGGAGGAGCAACCGAATAAGACGAGGTTCCACATAGAAAAGAAAATGCAGTACAAATGTATAAAGCCTGCCCAAATTATGAAAGAGTTAAAAGAGAAGGAGGCGAAAAAACAATTATCATATGAAATGCAGCATGGTAAAAAAATGTTCGCACTAAAACTTCGTGATATGGGCAATCATATGGGAGAGCTTATGAGTAATCTAGAAAATGATGTAACATTATATACTTCACATGAGGAGGAGATTAAACAAAAGTTTCAGCAATGTAATATTCCGTACTTCCAAATTGATGTGCTCAATATTGAAATCGGGCAAATGGAAGTAGTATGTTGCTTGCCGATTGAGTCAAAGGCGAAAATGACTGGGGAAAGATTGGTATTACCAATTCTATATGACTTGTGGAAAGAGCCTTTCGAAATTACATCGATGAAAGAAATGCACCATCCGTACGAGCATGTGCAAATGACTTGTAAATCCTCCGTACGCTTTGAAATAACGCATGATATTTATACATCTTCTAGTAGAAATACGATTTATTCAGGGGATGCACATGCTGTTTTCCAACTTCATCCCGGTTTACTTGCGGTTATTTTATCGGATGGTATGGGCAATAATGTAGAGGCTCACCGAGAAAGCAGAAGAGTGATGCAATTTATGCGCGAATGTTTGAATAAAAAAATGGATCCGGAAACGACTATGCATACGCTGCATTACATGATGAGCTTACAAGATGATACGGATAGTTATGCGACCGTGGATTTAGCGTTAATTGACTTACAAAACGGAGAACTATGGTCATGGAAGGCGGGAAGTATGTCAACGTATTTAATCAGAGGCAATGAAATGCGGAAAATTGAAAGTCAGCATGTGCCATTTGGATTTTTACCAACTTTTTCGATTGAGGCAAGAAAAGTAGATGTAAAGGATGGGGATGTATTAGTGATGCTTTCAGATGGGGTCTTTTCTGCCAATACATCTATCGAGAAACAAGAAATGTATTACAAAAAAATTCTTCAAGATCCAACAATGAATGCGGAACGTTTTGTAAAGACGCTAGAAGAAACTTACTCTTTACCGGGGGACGACCGAACCGTCATCTTCATGCAAGTGAAACACGCAGTTCCAGAATGGTCCATTTTTTCACCGCGCCAAGCAGCAAAATACCAAGAAAACATGGTACACTAATAAGAAAAGCGGAAGCGCCAAGCAAATACGAAATAAGGTGAAGAGATGCAGCCGTTCATTCGGAAGATAAAAGAATATATAAATAAGCATCAGCTTATAAAAGAAGGGGACCGTCTCCTCATTGCTTGCTCTGGCGGAGCGGATTCCTTAGCATTAGTTCATGTTTTGAATACTTTAAAAGAGACATATCATGTCGAAATCGGAATTGCGCATGCAGATCATCAGTTAAGAGGAGAAGAATCAGCTGAAGACAGTAGATTTGTCGAACGATTTGCAGCCAATTTAAATATTCCATTCTACGCAGCAACTCTGGAAGTACCAAAACGAGTTGCTGCAGAAGGTGGAAATGTACAAGCGATATGTCGAGAAGAGCGCTATTCCTTTTTCGAAAAAACAATGAAAAACTTTCAATATACAAAGCTAGTGCTCGGTCATCATGCAGATGATCAAATCGAATCTGTCATTATGTCGCTGACGAGAGGCTCTAATTTGTCCACTATCACAGGGATACCGAGGTCGAGACCTTTTTCGGAAGGTCACATCATCCGTCCATTTCTATGTATAACGAAAAATGAGATCTTCGAGTATATTCATCTTCATCAGCTATCATTTAGACATGATCCAAGCAATGATAAACATACATATACTAGGAATCGTATTCGTCATACAATTGTCCCGCTTCTAAAAGAAGAAAACCCCAATATAAGCGACAGTATTCGCACATATGTGGAGAAACAAAAGCAGGATGAGGACTTTCTTCAAAGCATGGCGAAAAGAAAGTATGAACAGCTTGTGACAATTGATCAGGATGGCGTTTTTTTTCTAGATACAAAGTGCTTTATAGAAGTACCCATCGCTTTACAAAGAAGAGTGATTCTACTACTATTAAAGTATCTATACAAAAACTCCGAAATACTTCTTAATGATCACTTAATCGATTCCATTTTGGCTGCTTGTAATAAGCATGATGGCAATATTACCATTCATTTGCCTCAAGATTATTTCCTCGTACGTCATTACAATAAAGTTCAGTTTTCCTCTGGTAAACAACAACCTATTATCGCTAGGAATGTAGTAGAAGAGGACAGTTGGATTAATATTGGTGCTGGTTATTCCATCTATTTAACGAGAAACTTAACCGATGCTACTTCCGGAGAAAAATGGTTTGTTCAACTAGAAAATGATTGCCTTCCATTGATGATACGTCAAAGAGAAGAAGGGGATCGAATCCTGATAAAAGGGATGAATTCTCCCAAAAAAGTATCTCGGGTATTTATAGATGAAAAAGTCTCAGCACAGGAAAGAATGGAGTGGCCACTACTTGTAACATCGAAAAATGAAATTACAGCAGTAATTGGACTTCGTTATGGAGAAAGATTTTCAAAGAAATACTACTCGCAAAACTATGTAATATACATAAAGCGAGACTAATCATTAGGGGGGACTAAATATGTTAGAAAAAGACATACTAAAAGTTTTATTAACAGAGGAACAAATTGAAGAAAAAGTACGTGAACTAGGTGCAACATTAACAACAGAATACGAAGACAAGTTCCCACTAGCTATTGGTATTTTAAAAGGTGCAATGCCTTTTATGTCGGATTTGATGAAGCGCGTAGACACGTATATTGAAATGGATTATATGGATGTGTCTAGCTATGGAAACGCTACCGTTTCTTCAGGAGAAGTTAAAATTATTAAAGACTTAAACACTAGTGTGGAAGGGCGCGATATTTTAATTATTGAAGATATCATTGATAGTGGTATGACTTTGAGCTATCTAGTGGATCTATTTAAATATCGTAAAGCAAAATCAATTAAATTGGTTACGTTGCTAGATAAACCTAGCGGAAGAAAAGTAGACCTTAAAGCGGATTATGTAGGATTTGAAGTACCGGATGCATTTGTTGTTGGATATGGATTGGATTATGCAGAGAAATACCGTAATTTACCATATGTTGGCGTACTGAAGAAAGAAGTTTATTCTTTTTAAAACAAATGATAAACTAAAAGGCTTTTCATTGTACGTTAAAAAAATCGTGTGATAAGATTATCTTTAGTTTTTCTGTTTACCTTGTGAGGAGGCTGGGAATGAATCGAGCATTGCGCTACGCTATATTATACTTATTGATATTCTTTGTAATTGTTGGGATATTTGCGACCTTTAATTCGGGCAATCAACCAACTAAAAATATTCGTTATGACGAATTTATGACTTCTCTTGCAAATGGAGAAGTAACAAGCTTTAGTATGCAGCCTGAACAAGGAGTTTATTTTGTTGAAGGTAAAATGAAGGGCTATGAAGAAGGGGAAACTTTCTTAACAAAGCTTCCATATAATTTTGAACAAGCACAAAGCAAAGTTTTAACGTTAGCGGAAACAAATGGAGTTCAAGTTGAAGTCGTAGAAGCTCCGAAAACGAGTGGCTGGGTTCAATTTTTCACTGGATTGTTACCGTTTCTAATCATCATTATTTTATTCTTCTTCTTACTTAGTCAATCACAAGGCGGTGGTAACCGTGTGATGAACTTCGGTAAGAGCAAGGCGAAATTATATGATAACGAAAAGAAAAAAGTAAGGTTTACAGATGTTGCTGGTGCAGATGAAGAAAAAGCTGAACTAGTAGAAGTAGTAGATTTCTTAAAAGATCCACGTAAGTTTGTGGAAATTGGAGCACGTATTCCAAAAGGGATTTTGTTAGTAGGTCCACCGGGTACTGGTAAAACATTGCTTGCTCGTGCCGTTGCAGGAGAAGCTGGCGTACCATTCTTCTCTATTAGTGGATCCGACTTCGTTGAGATGTTTGTCGGTGTCGGTGCATCTCGTGTGCGTGACTTGTTCGAAAATGCGAAGAAGAATGCACCGTGTATTATTTTTATCGATGAAATTGATGCGGTTGGTCGTCAACGTGGAGCTGGTCTTGGTGGTGGTCACGATGAGCGTGAACAAACACTTAACCAATTGCTAGTTGAAATGGATGGTTTCGGTGCAAACGAAGGTATTATTATTATCGCTGCAACGAACAGACCGGATATTTTAGACCCAGCACTTCTTCGTCCAGGTCGTTTTGACCGTCAAATTACTGTAGGTCGTCCGGATGTTAAAGGGCGTGAAGCAGTACTTAAAGTACATGCTCGTAATAAACCATTGGATGATTCAGTAGATTTAAAAGCAATTGCACAACGTACACCAGGATTCTCTGGTGCAGATTTAGAAAACTTGTTAAACGAAGCGGCACTTGTAGCTGCTAGACGCAATAAGAAAAAAGTAGATATGAGTGATATTGATGAAGCGACAGACCGCGTCATTGCAGGTCCTGCTAAGTCAGGTAAAGTCATTTCTAAAAAAGAACGCAATATTGTTGCATTCCATGAAGCGGGACACGTAGTAATCGGATTAACACTAGATGATGCGGAAATCGTTCATAAAGTAACTATCGTTCCTCGTGGTCAAGCTGGTGGGTATGCAGTAATGTTGCCGAAAGAAGATCGTTACTTCATGACAAAGCCAGAGTTACTTGATAAAGTAGCGGGATTATTAGGTGGTCGAGTAGCCGAAGATATTACTTTTGGTGAAGTATCTACCGGTGCACATAATGACTTCCAACGTGCAACAGGCATTGTAAGAAGTATGGTTACCGAATACGGGATGAGTGACAAACTTGGTCCAATGCAATTCGGTCAAGCACAAGGAGGAAACGTCTTCCTTGGACGTGACTTTAACTCTGAACAAAACTACTCGGATAAAATTGCTTACGAAATTGACCAAGAAATGCAAACAATGATTAAAGAGCAATATGAGCGTACAAAACAGATCTTAACGGAAAGACGCGAATTATTAAATTTAATCGCCAATACGTTATTAGAAGTAGAGACACTCGATGCTGCTCAGATCAAGCATTTAGAGGAGCATGGAACGCTTCCTGAGAGACCTTATGAACAAGCGAACAAGGAAGCTGAAGTGAATCTTAAAAAAGAAGAAACAACTGATTCGGTAGGAGCTCCTGCAGATCCATCTACTGGCGACTTGCCAAAAGAAGAAGGTCCTGCGAGCATACCAGATAACGCAATTCAAGAAGAACGTAGAGATTAATAGAATGGAAAAGCTGATTGCCTGCCGCATATGTGCGAGGTAATCAGCTTTTTCTTGCTCTATAAACTTCAACAACAGAATGTAAGTCACTGATTAGTGAAACTGCGAAGTAGTGAGTGGAAGAAAGTGACTACTTGGATTTAGCACGGCGGCGCTTCGCTTTCCGCGGGCGAGCGCCGAGTCGCTTTCCCGCAGGAGTCTCGCGCGGCCGCACTAAATCCCTCCAATTATGTAGTTACAGAATACGTTTATCCAAAAAATGGCTAAGGGCAATCAAAATCTGTTGAAAGCAACCAGTTGTAGTCTGAGAGCAACCAAACGAATGTTAAGAGCAACTAGTTGCAGTCTTACAGCAACCAAATTATCCCTGAGAGCAACCAATTTTTCATAAAACAAGTTAACTTGGAGTGAGACGCCGATAATAATGGCGCATTATTGGGGACTTTACAAAAAGCATCGATTTTGTTGGCTTTGTCGTGTTCAGGGGCTAGTTTATCGCAGACAAAGTGTATATTGTCGAAATCTACCATTTATTGGATTTACCCAGTTGAGAAATTGTTTAATAGTTGGTTTTTAGCAAGCCGATACTGAATAAACAAGCAGGTATTATTGATTTTCGCTACAGGCGGCGAGGCCAACAGGATGTTGGTTTCAAAGGCGTTGCCACACGATGTGGCGTTCTTAGCCTTTGTTCCTCTAGTGGGCTAATGAGACATCCCAACGACGCCCATAGCGGAGGGGATAGCTCATCGCTCCCCCCACCGAAAGCGCCCGACTGGAGTGAAAATCACGGCGGACACCTAATAAAGCTTTACCGCGCAGTTTCCCTATAATGCGCAGTATACCATCCCACATCTCCTTTATTTGTCGGGATTGGCCAGGCTCCTGTGCTTTTGTTCTAGCTGCCATATATGGTATGATATTTTGGAAAACTTACTAGAGAGTTGGGACAAGTCAGATGATACTTGTGTTAGATACAGGAAATACAAACATTGTTTTAGGGGTATATGAAAATGATGCATTAATCCATCATTGGCGAATGGAAACGGATCGTTTGAAAACTGAAGACGAATATGGGATGCAGGTGAAGGCGCTATTTTCACATGCAAATATTGCTTTTGAGCAAATAGAAGGAATTATCATTTCTTCTGTAGTCCCACCGATTATGTTTTCCTTAGAGGCGATGTGCAAAAAGTACTTTGGTATAAAACCATTGATAGTAGGTCCCGGTGTTAAAACGGGCTTAAATATTAAATATGAAAATCCTCGAGAAGTGGGAGCAGATCGAATTGTAAATGCGGTTGCAGCCATACATGAATATGGCGTCCCACTTATTATTGTAGACTTTGGAACTGCAACAACCTATTGTTATGTCAACGAAAAAGGAGACTATATGGGTGGGGCAATTGCGCCAGGTATCGGTATATCAACAGAAGCGTTGTTTACAAAAGCGAGTAAGCTTCCACGAATTGAACTAACAAGACCGGAACACATTATTGGGAAAAATACTGTATCAGCTATGCAAGCAGGTATTGTGTATGGTTACGTAGGACAAGTCGAGGGTGTAGTGAATCGCATGAAAAAAGTATCGAAAAAAGCCCCTAAAGTTATCGCGACAGGTGGCATGGCTTCCTTGATCGGTGAGGAAACAACCGTAATGGACGTTATCGATCCTTTCCTAACGTTAAAAGGATTGTATTTAATATATCAACGAAATATAGACGAAAGAGGTATGAGATAAATGAATGATTATTTAGTAAGAGCATTAGCTTTTGAAGGAAGTGTTCGTGCATTTGCTGTTCGGACAACAGACACAGTGGGAGAAGCTCAACGTCGTCATGAAACATGGCCAACAGCTTCAGCAGCTCTTGGAAGATCGATGACCGCTACTGTAATGATGGGTGCAATGTTAAAAGGAGAAGACAAGCTTACCGTCAAAGTAGAGGGAAATGGTCCAATTGGTCCTATGATTATTGATAGTAATGCAAAAGGGGAAGTACGAGGATATGTTACGAACCCACAAACACATTTTGACTTGAATGAAAAAGGAAAATTAGATGTTCGTCGTGCAGTAGGAACGGAAGGTACACTCACAACAGTTAAAGATTTAGGTATGAGAGATTTCTTTACAGGGCAAGTACCCATTACTTCTGGTGAAGTCGCAGAAGATTTTACTTATTATTTTGCTGTATCAGAACAAGTGCCTTCTTCTGTTGGACTGGGCGTTTTAGTTAACCCAGATAACACGATTTTAGCTGCAGGTGGATTTATTATTCAATTAATGCCAGGTACGGACGATGAAACAATTACTATTATTGAAGAGCATTTAAACAAAATGGAGCCAGTATCCAAGCTAATTGAAAAAGGATTAACTCCTGAGGAATTACTATTTGAGATTTTAGGGAAAGAAAATGTACAAATTTTAAGTACTATGCCAGTTTCATTTGAGTGTAATTGCTCTAAAGAAAGATTTGGAAGTGCAATTATTAGCTTAGGTGAAAGCGAAATTCGGGAAATGATTGCTGAAGACGGAGGCGCAGAAGCACATTGTCATTTCTGTATGGAAAAATATAATTACTCAGTAGACGAATTGGAGTCGTTTATCGATGAAATCAACGCGTAATAACGAAGATTTCCAACCGAAACGACGTTTAAAAACGAAACCAGTACTTCTTGTGCTCGGCATCTTACTACTCGGTAATCTAATGTGGTTCATCGCCTGGTTAATACCGAATGACAAGACTACTAGTGAGACAGAAGAAGAAGTCGCTTCCGTGAATGGGAAAGCTATTACGAAAAATCAGTGGATGGCTGAAATGGAATCGATGTATGGAAAAGAAGTTTTATTAGATATGGTAAATACAGAAGTCATGGAAGCGGCAGCTGAAAAAAACAATATTAAAGTAAGCGATGCAGAAATAGACTTAGAGCTTGCACTTATTCGTTCAACTCAAGAAGGGGGCGACACATCATTTCAATCATTCGATGAAGAGGTGATGCGTAAAAAGGTTCGTGCGAGGTTAATATTAGAAAAAGTACTAGCGAAAGATATTGTTATTAAGGATGCTGACATTAAAGCATTTTATGAGAACAATAAAAACTTATATAATATACCAACTTCTTATCGTACAAGTGTTATTTATAGTTCAACAGAAGCTGAAGCGAAAGAAGTATGGAAGGAACTTAAAAATGGTTCTTCCTTTGAAGGATTAGCAAGAGAACGCTCTTCTGATGTAAGCTCTGCTAGTTTAGGTGGGGATATCGGCTACGTTGTGGAAGGCGCCGAAACAATAGACGAAGCATTGGGGAAAGCTCTACCGAAAATAGATGTGGGTAAATGGAGCGATGTTATTCCGTTAAAAGATGGTCGTTTTGCAGTTGTGCAAGTAAATAGTGTATTCAAGGGACAGTCTTTTTCATTTTCTGATGTAAAAAATCATATACGTAGAGAACTTGCACTAGATCAATTGCCACAATCAGTCACACAAGAAGCATTTTGGGAAGAATTTGATGCTGATTGGTTTTATAGCGAGAAATAAAAAAGCATACTCTAAGGAGTGTGCTTTTTTATTTCTCTACCATTATTGACAATGCATCTCTAACATTGGTATGATTAAGAAAATAAAACCTATTAACTAAGTAGGGATTAGGAGTGGAACTATGACGAAGTTAGCACAATCCGTATTAGATTTAATTGGAAAAACACCGATCGTAAAACTAAACAGAGTTACAAATCCGGAAGATGCAGAAGTTTATGTAAAACTAGAATACTTCAATCCCGGCAGTAGTGTAAAAGACCGTATTGCGTTTGCCATGATTGAAGCGGCAGAAAAAGCTGGGAAATTAAAAGAGGGTAGCACAATTATTGAACCAACTAGTGGTAACACAGGAATAGGACTAGCGATGATCGCTGCTGCAAAAGGATATAAAGCAGTATTAGTAATGCCAGACACAATGAGCTTAGAGCGTAGAAATCTACTTCGTGCATATGGTGCAGAACTAGTATTAACACCTGGAGCAGATGGTATGAAAGGTGCAATTGCTAAATCGGAAGAGTTGGCAAATGAAAATGGTTGGTTTATGCCACAACAATTCAATAATGAGGCAAATCCAGAAATTCACCGTTTAACTACTGGACCTGAAATTGCAGAAGCATTTGACGAATTACACGGATTTGTTTCAGGAATAGGAACTGGTGGAACGATCACTGGTGCTGGTGGAGTATTAAAAGAAAAATTCCCTGATATTCAAGTCGTTGCAGTAGAACCAAAAGATTCAAACGTATTATCTGGTGGTAAACCGGGTCCACATAAAATCCAAGGAATTGGAGCTGGCTTTGTTCCAAAAGTATTGGATACAGAGTTATACGATTCCATTACGCAAGTATCCAATGAGGATGCATACGAAACATCTCGCGAAGTTGCAAAGTCAGAAGGTATTTTAGGTGGAGTTTCTGCAGGAGCTGCTATTTACGCGGCGCTTCAACTTGCAAAAGAACTTGGTAAAGGGAAAAAAGTAGTCGCAATTATTCCTGATAACGGTGAACGTTATTTAAGTACTCCGTTATACCAATTCGAAGATTAATAAATGAAAGTGGAGAGGAGGCAATTATTGCTTTCTCTCTTTTTTTGTGGCGAAAAGGAGTAGTTTCAAGTTAAGATGAAGGCAAACCGTTTATAGGGGGATTTGAAAAGTGGAATTACAACTTCAAACGCATGCATTTCAACTATCAAAGACTGCGTTTTTTTATGGATATAAAGAAATCACAAAAGATGAGTCCCATCATTTATTTTTTGAAAGTGGACGTGGAGGTCATTTATCCGTCGCGGCTTGGAATCCGCTAGCTGTGACTAGGTCTACGGAAACTGGATTACATATTGAGTGGAGAGATGGAAAGGTAGAAGAACGCGATGGAGAAGCGCTTGCGGAGTTAGAAAAGCTAGTTTCTTCTTACAAATTGCCTTTTCAAGAAAATTTGCCGGATTTTCAAGGTGGAGCTGCTGGTTTTATTAGCTATGATTATGCGAGAAAAATAGAAGTGCTGCCTACAATAGCTTCCGATGATTTGTATGTTCCAGATATTTACTTTTATTTATTTGACGTTTGGGCGGTATTAGACGTTGAAAGGGAAGTTGTTACACTGATGAAGCTATCTACGAGTGTGGTAGATTTGGTGAAATTAGAAGAACAATATAGAGCGGCTGCCGAAATGGGTCTTGCATTGAGAATTTTTCGCTCGGGAGCAGCGGATGAAGTAGCGGAAGATCATTCAAAGTTACATGTATCTTTAGTTGCTTCTGGATTTGAAAGTGCCGTCCGAAAAGTACAGAAATATATAGCGCAAGGTGACGTTTTTCAAGTGAATTTATCCGTTCGCCAATCAAAAGAGCTGAAGGCAGAACCAATTGCTATGTACGAAGCATTGCGAGCTTTTAATCCATCTCCTTATATGGCATTTATTCATTCGCCTGAATTTGCTGTTGTATCAGGATCCCCAGAGTTATTAGTGAAGAAAAAAGGTACAGAATTATCCACTCGTCCAATTGCAGGGACGAGACCACGTGGTAAAAATGATGCGGAAGATATTGCTTTAGCTAATGAACTAATTGACCATGAAAAAGAGCGTGCAGAACATGTAATGCTCGTAGACTTAGAGCGAAATGATTTAGGAAAAGTATCTACATATGGAACGGTCGAAGTAGATGAGTTCATGGTAATTGAACGATATTCTCATGTGATGCATATTGTTTCCAATGTAAAAGGGACATTACGTGAAGGTGTTTCAAATACAGAAATTGTGCGCGCAATGTTTCCTGGTGGAACAATTACAGGTGCTCCTAAAATTCGTACAATGGAAATTATCGAAGAGTTGGAACCAGTTCGAAGAGGGATCTATACAGGATCTATTGGTTGGTTAGGATTTTCAGGTGATTTAGAGTTCAATATTGTGATTCGCACTGCATTTATTCAAGGTGGGATGGCATATATTCAAGCTGGGGCTGGTGTTGTTATTGATTCGATACCGAGTGCTGAATATGTAGAGTCATTAAATAAAGCAAAAGCAGTTTGGCAAGCGAAGGCGATGGCGGAGGGAGAAGGCAAATGATTTTAATGATTGATAACTACGATTCCTTTACATACAATCTCGTTCAATATATTGGGGAAATAGGGGTGGAAGTAAAGGTTGTTCGGAATGATGAATTAACGATTAATGATATCGAACAATTAGCACCCCAAGTCATTGTTGTCTCACCAGGACCTTGTACGCCGAACGAAGCGGGCATAAGCTTGAAGGTCATTCCCCATTTTGCAGGCAAAATCCCCATCTTTGGCGTTTGTTTAGGACATCAATCGATCGGACAAGCATTTGGGGGGAAAGTGATTCGCGCTAATAGATTGATGCATGGGAAAACCTCTCTTGTTTTTCATGATGGCAAAGGGGTTAATGAACACATGCCTAATCCTTTTCATGCAACAAGATACCATTCTCTTCTCGTGGAAAAAGAGTCATTGCCAAATTGTTTGGAAGTAACATCTTGGACGGAAGAAGGAGAAATTATGGGCTTACGCCATAAAGAGTTTCCGATTGAAGGTGTGCAATATCATCCGGAGTCCATCATGACACAAGATGGGAAAAAACTGATCAGAAACTTTATCGAAAAGCATTGCTTCCTTACAAAGGAGCATGTATAAATGGATGCTTGGAAGAATGGTAAGTTATATGCCAGAGATGAACTAACTATTTCTGCATATGATCATGGTTTTTTATATGGGTTAGGCTTCTTTGAAACATTTCGCACATACGATGGTCACGTGTTTTTATTCGATGAACATTGGAAGCGCCTTTGTCGTGCTTTGGCTGACTATCGTATGACAATGCCATACGACAAAGAAACTGTTTTAGCTGCTACCCGTGCTTTAACAAAAGAAAATAATGGAGAAGATGGCTACTTTCGATTGAATATCTCGGCAGGTGTTCATGATATTGGGCTTCAGCCGTCGCATTATGAAAAGCCTACTGTGATTTTATTTCGAAAAGCTTTGCATCTTACAAAAAGAGGTACAGAGAAAAAAGCAATATGGTTGAAAACGACTCGGAATTCCCCGGAAAGTGCTTATCGTCATAAATCCCATCATTTCGCAAATAATATACAAGCGAGATTTGAAGTTGAGTCATTAGCAACACATGAAGGTGTTTTTTTGACAGCAGAGGGATATATCGCAGAGGGAGTTACTTCTAATATATTTTGGGTCAAAGATAAGAAAATCTACACACCATCACTTGCAACAGGAATACTCGCTGGAATAACAAGAGAATGGATTTTACATAATTTTGAAGCGGAAGAAGGCTTGTTTACGAAAGATGTATTAGAATCGGCAGATGAGGTTTTTATTACAAATGCGGTACAAGAAATTGTCCCTATTAAAGAGATAGAGGGAAAAGCCTTTTTAGGAAATCAAGGTCCTGTTTACACGGCACTACATGAAGCATATGTAAAGTGTATTCAGGAGGAAAGGACAGTAAGATGAATTTACAATATCATACCGGACTCTTTGAAGGTGGAGGAGTTGCATTAGATTTTAAAAAAGAAACCATTGTGATGGGTATATTAAACGTCACTCCAGATTCTTTCTCGGATGGTGGAAAGTTTAATGAAGTAGAGGCAGCAGTTGCTCGCGCGAAGCAAATGGTTGCGGATGGAGCAAAAATCATTGACGTAGGAGGAGAGTCTACTAGACCCGGACATACGGTTATTTCTGATGAAGAGGAAATCGCAAGGGTTGTTCCGGTCATCCAAGCTATTCGTGCAGAAGTAGATGCAGTCATATCCATTGATACGTATAAGTCTGCTGTTGCTAGGGCGGCAGTCCTTGCAGGAGCGCATGTTATTAATGATATTTGGGGTGCGAAAAGAGATCCAAAAGTAGCTGAAGTAGCTGCTGAACTAGGAGTTCCGATTATTTTAATGCATAACCGAGATAACGAAGTATATAACGATTTCTGGTCTGAAGCTAAGCAAGACTTAGAAGAATGCATCCAAATTGCAAAATCGGCAGGGGTTCCAGACGAACATATTTGGCTAGACCCAGGCATTGGATTTGGAAAAACAACCGAGCAAAACATTTGGATGATGCAGCATTTAGCTGATTTAGTCGATATGGGATATCCAGTGTTATTAGCAACGTCTCGTAAACGTTTAATCGGTAATGTGTTGAATCTCCCTGTTAATGAACGAATGGAAGGTACAGGAGCAACTGTTTGTTATGGTTTGCAGCTTGGCTGCCATATGGTACGTGTGCACGATGTGAAGGAAATCGCGCGAATGACGAAAATGATGGATGTGCTGACAGGAAAACAGAAATACGAGGAAAGCGAGGGTTAATTATAATGGATTATATTCATTTAAATGACTTAGAGTTTTATGGATATCATGGCGCGCTAGCAGAAGAAACAAAGCTTGGTCAAATCTTTCGGGTAACGATTACGTTAGCGTGTGATTTAAAAAAAGCAGGCGAAACCGATAACTTAGTTGAAACGGTTAACTATGCGGAAGTTTTTGAATTGTGTAAGGAAATTGTAGAAGGCAAACCTTTTTTATTAATAGAAGCAGTTGCAGAGAAAATTGCATCACGTATCTTAGAAGACTATAAAACAAAAGTTAGTGGGTGTCGCATTCAACTAGTGAAGCCCAATCCACCGATAGCGGGACATTATGCTTCGGTTGCAGTGGATATTACAAGAGGTTCACTATGAATAAAGCATATATTTCATTAGGCTCAAATATTGGGAATCGCCTACTTTTCCTTCAGCAAGCCGTACGATCATTGCTAGATGTGAAAGGTATAAAAGTGTGCCAAGTATCTTCCGTGTATGAAACGGATCCAGTCGGCTATGTGGACCAGGATGCATTTTTGAATATAGTAGTGGAGCTTGAGACTTCATTGACCCCACAGGAGTTACTGAAAAAATGTAACGAAATAGAGGCGGAACTGGGACGTACGAGGGAGATACATTGGGGTCCAAGAACCGTAGACCTTGACATTTTGTTGTATAATGAGGAGGATATGAAAACGGAGAATCTCATTATTCCGCATCCAAGGATGACAGAAAGAGGCTTCGTTCTTATACCATTAGTTGAGATAAACGCAGATGTAAGAGACCCAAGGACAAATCGTTCTTTCATGGAGTTTGCCAATACTCAACAAGAAGGTGTCCATGTATGGAAAACTTTCGAGGGAGTAGAAGCATTCGTTTTAATATAAGAATAGGTAAGTAAAAGGTAGGTGAAAAACAGTGACTAATACATCAACAAAACCATTTCAAATTGGTGATTTTGTGATGGATAATCGTGTTGTACTTGCCCCGATGGCGGGTATATGTAATTCAGCTTTCCGTTTAACGGTAAAAGAATTCGGTGCAGGACTAGTTTACGCTGAAATGATTAGCGATAAAGGGATCGTTTTGAAAAACGAAAGAACCTTAAGTATGCTTTATATCGATGAACGTGAAAATCCATTATCCCTTCAAATTTTTGGAGGAGAGAAAGATACGCTAGTTGCCGCCGCGAAATATGTAGACCAACATACGTCTGCTGACATCATTGATATTAATATGGGATGCCCTGTAAACAAGATTATCAAGTGTGAGGCAGGAGCTAGATGGCTACTCGATCCAGAAAAGATTTACGAAATGGTTTCAGCAGTTGTAGATAATGTAAAAAAACCAGTAAGCGTGAAAATGCGTACAGGTTGGGATGAAGGACATCTATATGCGGTAGAAAATGCCCGTGCCGTAGAACGTGCCGGTGGAGCGGCAGTTGCAGTGCATGGCCGTACTCGAGTGCAAATGTATGAAGGGCAGGCAAATTGGGATTTAATTCGCCAAGTGAAAGATTCGGTGAATATCCCTGTAATTGGAAACGGGGATGTAAATACACCTCAGGATGCAAAGCGGATGCTAGATGAAACGGGCGTGGATGCTGTAATGATAGGACGTGCAGCGCTAGGAGACCCTTGGATGATTTACCGTACAGTTGAATATTTAGAAACAGGTGTATTAAAGCCAGAACCAACTGCACAAGAAAAAATAGATGTTTGTTTATTGCACTTTGATCGTTTAACTGCCTTAAAAGGGGAAAAGATAGCGGTTAGGGAAATGCGCAAACACGCTGCTTGGTACTTGAAAGGTATACGTGGTAATGGGACAGCAAGAAATGTGATTAACCAAACGGAAACCGCTCAAGCGCTAAAGGATTACTTACGTGGTTTTGCAGAAGAAGCTTCCAAAGAGGAATATAGCGTTGTCGATTCTATTCTTGCTTAATAGCAAAAAGAAGGGCTGTCACATTTAGTGATGGCTCTTTTAAGTTTCGATAGGTAATCTGAATAATGGAAAATATCGAACGATGAAGGAAAAAGATGAATAGAACACAGAAATTGTGTACAATAAGTTCAATGTTATAAAAGATACTTGCGAAATAGTAAGTAGTGGAGGAGTGACCGACATGTCTAATGTAGAAGAATTAAATGATCAACTTTTGGTGAGAAGACAAAAGATGACTGCAATACAAGAGAAAGGATTAGATCCTTTTGGCGGAAAATTCGAGCGTACACATTTGAGTAACCAAGTAATCGCAGAATTTGAAGAGTTTACAAAAGAACAATTAGAAGAAACAACACATGAAGTAGTCATAGCTGGACGTATTATGACGAAGCGCGGAAAAGGAAAAGCGGGCTTTGCTCATATCCAAGATTTTGGCGGTCAAATTCAAATTTATGTGCGTAAAGATGCAATTGGTGATGACGCATATGAATTATTCAACTCAGCTGATTTAGGTGATATTGTTGGAGTACGAGGAAACGTCTTCCGCACACAAGTGGGAGAGCTATCAGTTAAAGCAATGGAATTCACATTCCTAACTAAATCACTCCGTCCAATGCCTGAGAAATTTCATGGTCTAAAAGACGTAGAGCAACGTTATCGTCAACGTTACTTAGATTTAATGACAAGTGACGAAAGCAAAACAACGTTTATTACGAGAAGCCGTATCATTCAATCGATGCGTCGTTACCTTGACGGACAAGGATACTTAGAAGTAGAAACTCCATTATTGCATTCGATTGCAGGTGGAGCAGCAGCGCGTCCATTCATTACACATCATAATGCTTTAGATATGGAACTATATATGCGTATCGCGATTGAGTTACATTTAAAACGCTTAATAGTAGGCGGATTAGAAAAGGTATATGAAATTGGACGCGTATTCCGTAACGAAGGTGTTTCGACACGACATAATCCTGAATTCACGATGATTGAGTTATATGAAGCATATGCAGATTATCAAGATATCATGAACTTAACGGAGAATTTAGTATCGCATGTAGCCCAAGAAGTACTAGGTTCTACCACTATTATGTATGGTGAAGACGAGATTAATCTTGCTCCAGGCTGGAGACGCTGGCATATGGCGGATGCAGTAAAAGAAACTACAGGTGTAGACTTCTGGAAGCAAATGACGAAAGAAGAGGCACATGCATTAGCGAAAGAACATGGCGTAGAAGTGAAACCTTCTATGGAGGTGGGACATGTATTAAATGAATTCTTTGAACAAAAAGTAGAGGAAACATTAGTACAACCAACATTTATTTATGGACATCCAGTTGAAGTATCACCACTTGCAAAGAAAAATCCAGAAGATGGTCGTTTCACGGATCGTTTTGAGTTATTTATCGTTCGTCGTGAGCATGCGAATGCATTTACCGAGTTAAATGATCCAATTGATCAACGTCAACGCTTTGAAGCACAGTTAGTAGAAAAAGAAGCAGGCAATGATGAAGCGCATGAAATGGATGAGGATTTCTTAGAAGCATTAGAATACGGTATGCCACCAACAGGTGGACTAGGGATCGGAATTGACCGTTTAGTAATGTTATTAACAAATTCCGCTTCTATTCGTGATGTACTATTATTCCCAACTATGCGTCATAGAGATTAATTAATAATAATGAAAAAGAGATGCTGCTATATAGTAGCGTCTCTTTTTTATTCTTCTATATATAGTGTTACAGAGTGAATGTAAAATGGTTTGAAACTTTTTTTAAAAAAGCACTTGTCAAAATAAAACCAGGGTGGTATAGTTATCAAGTTGTCATTTTCACTACTGATTTCACACGAAAAACAAATTGAAAAAAGTTGTTGACAAAGAAAAACAGAAATGTTAAGATATTAAATGTCGCTGAAACAAGACGACAACATGAACATTGAAAACTGAACATGCAAAACGTTAAGAAATATAGCTTGAAAGATTAACTTGTTAATCTGATAGCAAAACAATTATGACATCATTTAATGATGATGCCAGCAAAACAAAATGAGCTTTTTAAGTTCTCTATTATGGAGAGTTTGATCCTGG
>NZ_JBIVOJ010000022.1:0-31639 GCF_044754065.1 Psychrobacillus sp. NPDC093180
TGACTGGTTTCGCTGGATGCAGGACACTCCAGAAATGGATGCCGTTCTGAAACGGACTTAACTTTTTTGTGTCCAAGATATTGACGTAAATCCATATTTTATAGTGTAGTAAAGTATCTGACATCGAAAATTAAACAATTTTTTTAACCCCGTCCTAAATTTAGAACGGGGTTAATTATTATTTTTCGCAAATCATCGAGTTCGATTTCGCCATCAACGTACATTCTTAATAAAGCCCGATTTTCTTTCGTTAATGGTTCACTCCCAATGAATTAATTGCTTCAGCATTAGCGACAAATTTTTCTCTTTCTGCCTTTGTGGTATTAACTATACTGTATTCATTCATTCTTATCATTCCTTTCAGCAGTTTTTCCTTATCATTTCAAAACTAAAATTTGTAAGCTGATTGATTCAAAAAGGTTCTATTAAAAATCACAGATAAGTCCTCAGCCTACTTTTAAAATAGAACATCTACTTAACATAAAAAAAAAATTTAGTATATAATTCTACCATTTTATATATGAGTAAAATTAAATTATGCATTTTTAAGTTCTTTGTTAAAATCTACGTGACATGGGAGTTGTCAGTCACTTTTTGCTTATGTTTATCCTATTGACAATTCAAGTAACTTTTTCTACAATTGTGGGCTATCCTTAAATAAGGGAAGTGTATTTTTATTAAAGAGCCGATTGTTGAGAAACGCCTTCAGGGTGTCTTTAGAATAAAGTTCGTTTTGCTTATAGGAATTTAAATATATTGGACAAACTTTTGTAGAACTCAAGGAAAAGTTATAATTAATGTTTAAAGTCTGGAAAGTAATGTACACTTTTTTTCTACAGAATAAGAGTATCTTTTAACAATTTTTTAACAAAAGTCTGATATACTGCACTGGATAAAAGCTAGTTTAGTTTAGAATGCTTTTTAATCATTGTTGCTATTTTTGTGAAAATAGAAAGGTGTGAATATTTTTTGATAAATATACTAGTGGTAGAAGATGATTTGAAACTAAACGAGATTATGTGCACATATTTAAATGATAGTGGCTATCATGCAACTGGATGTTTAAATCCTCGTGAAGCCTATGATTTAATGTATAACAGTTTATTTGAATTAATAATTTCGGATATTATGATGCCGGAAATCGATGGTTTTGAGTTTGCAGAGACGGTCAGAAATATAAATCAGACTATACCAATTTTGTTTACCACTGCTCGTGATGATATTACGTCTAAACAAAAAGGGTTTAGAGCAGGAATTGATGATTATATGGTGAAACCTATAAATATGGATGAACTTTTAATGCGTGTGGGAGCTTTACTCCGTCGGGCAAATATAGCTAATGAGAGAAAACTTGTTGTAGGTAGTTTGGTAATGAATGCAGATGAAATGACTGCAACAGTTAATGAAGAGGAAATTCCTGTAACAATAAGGGAATTTAATATACTTTATAAAATGTTGTCTTATCCCAAACGTACCTTTTCACGGGCACAATTGATGGATGAGTTCTGGGGCATTGATAGTAACACCAGTCTTAGAGCTGTGGACGTTTATATCACAAAACTTCGTGATAAATTTTCTGTATGCAATGACTTTAAAATTTTGACAGTTCATGGGCTTGGTTATAAAGCGGTGCTTACATGAGTAAAAATAGACAAAAAAAGAAAGAAATTGATATACGTGTAAATACAAAACATTTTTCTGTAAAGTTTTTTCTTTGGACCTTTATTATATTATGTATTTTGACTTATGGACAGGCTATGATATTAGGCGCTTTTCTGCATAAACAAACGGTTATTCTACCAATTGGATATATTTTAGGTTTGATGGGATACTGGGCCATAGTTTCCCTTATTTTCTGTCTGCTAAATGCAAGACGACATTATATCACCTATGACAAGCCTATGATGATACTCAGTAGGGCAGCAAAAAAAGTAGCTGAAGGTGATTATTCTATCTCGATTCCACCGCTTCGAAAAGATGGAAAAAAAGATTATGTAGAAGTCATGATTGATGACTTTAACAAAATGGTAGAAGAATTGGAAAGCACAGAAATTTTGAAAAATGATTTTATAGCCAATGTTTCTCATGAAATAAAAACTCCTCTTTCTATTATTCAAAGCTATGCCACAGTATTACAAAAAGAAGGTTTAACTACTGAAAAGAAAAAAGAATATACAGATACAATTATAACTGCATCTAAAAAGCTTACTACATTGGTAACAAATATTCTCAAACTTAATAAACTAGAAAACCAGGAAATTCAGCCATCAGTGGAACCTTATGATCTATGTAGGCAGCTAAGTGAATGCGCTCTGTCTTTTGAAGAGCTATGGGAGCAAAAAGATATTACATTTGTTGCTGATATTGAAGAACGGGCAATGATTATTATGAACGAGGAGATGTTAGAAATTGTTTGGAATAACCTGCTTTCAAATGCAATCAAATTTACAGAACCAGGGGGAACTGTTAAGCTGACTCAGACATCAGATTCAGAAGTGATGACAGTAATAATTGAGGACAGTGGGTGTGGAATGAATGAAGAAACAGTGAAGCATATTTTTGATAAATTTTACCAGGGAGATACTTCACATTCACAGGAAGGAAACGGACTTGGACTTGCCCTCTCTTTAAAAGTAATTGAATTAGTAGGCGGCAAAATATCTGTAAAAAGTGAACTGGGGATTGGAACAACTTTTAAGGTTGAGTTAGAAAGATTCAAAAATTAATAATTGTAACGCCGAGCAGAATCAAATCTAGATGGGGATATCTAGATTTGATTCTGTTTTTTTTATTGGAACAATTAATGTTTGCTTAGTTTTTATTGTTATTAACATTTCGTAAACATTTCTCTGACATTTTACAAACATACTCCGACGATAATGTTAAAAGTAAGGGAGATTAATTAACTAGCTTACAAAATTGAGAGGAGAGACAAAATGGAGAAATTACTGAAATTAGGAATCTTGCTCATGCCATTCCTATTAATAATGGTAATAAATAAACAACACTCAGATACTATGAAAAGAGAGAGGAAACAAGACGATGGCCAAATTTTTATATAAATTAGGAAAGTGGGCAGGATCAAATAGTATAAAAGTATTCCTTATGACTGTTTTGCTGTTAGCCGCTTTAGGTGGCGCTGCTGGAGGTCTAGGAATTTCCTTCAAGGATGACTTAGCCATACCGGGAACAGAATCAGAAAAAGCGATGAAAGTGTTAGAAAAGGAGTTTCAAAGTGGAGATAACGCTGGTCAAGTGTATCTCGTCATGAAAGCTCCGAAAAATGAAACGTTAGATTCAGAAGAAAACAATCAAGTAATAAATAAAGCTCTTGAAAAAATCAAGAAAGATAAAGCAGTTACGGCAGTGGCAACACCTGCAGAACTGAAAAATATTAATCCTGACAAACAAATAGGCTATGCAGTTATCACCTATAATAGTCCTGCAGGAAAGGTATCCGATAAGTCAAAAGAACATGTAGAAAAAAGCTTGCATATTACTCGAGATGCAGGAATCCAGACTGAGCTAGGTGGTTCCGTTGAATTTGATGTAACAAAAGGCGGCGGCTCCGAAACGATGGGTATCATAGCTGCATATGTAGTATTAGCTATTACCTTTACTTCCTTATTGATAGCTGGAATGCCAATTCTTACAGCTATTTTGGGTTTAGGAATCGGAGTTGTATTAGTTCTTATTGGGACAAATTACTTTGCTCTACCTTCAATCTCACTTACATTGTCTGCGATGCTAGGACTTGCTGTAGGAATTGATTATGCTCTTTTTATAATTTCACGCTTTAGAAGCGAAATGAGTAAAGGCAATTCCGTAAAGGAATCAATTGGTATTGCAAATGGAACAGCAGGAAGTGCAGTAGTGTTTGCAGGTGTAACAGTTATAATTGGATTGATTGGTCTTGTCGTGTTAGATATCCCATTCATTGGTTCAATGGGTGTAGCCGCAGCTATGGTTGTATTATGTTCTGTAATTGTTTCGATTGTTGTTGTTCCGGCGATTTTAGGTTTGTTAGGACATAAGATGGGTCCATCAAGAAAGAATAGGCTTTTGAATCTAATCACGCGGACAGACAAGAAAAATGATGCTTCTAAAAATAAATGGGGCAGATTTGTTACAAGCAAGCCATGGACTGTTTCAATTATTGCCATAGCAATGCTAGTAATAATGGCAATTCCATTTTTCCATATGGAACTTGGACTGCCAGACAAAGGCAGTAAGCCGTTTGATAAAACAGAAAGAAAAGGCTATGAGCTTCTAGCTGAAGGATATGGCGAAGGTTTTCATGCTTCATTAATCATTGTGGCTGAACCTAAAGGAAATGCACAAAACTCTCCGGAAAAGTTAAATGAAGTTATAGAAGATATCAGCGTTTTAAAGAATATAAAGAGTGTATCTCCGGCAGTACCCAATTCATCGGGTGACTTATTCTTGGTAAGTGTGACACCAGAAACCGGACCAAATGATTCTGAAACAAAAGAATTGGTACATGATATAAGAAATCTTTCGAAATCTGAGGAAGTTAATTTAATGGTGACGGGTTCAACAGCCATTAACATTGATATTTCTGAAAAAATAATGGATGCCTTACCGCTATTTGCAACATTCATTATAGTGTTCGCTTATCTCTTACTCATGGTCGTGTTTAGATCTCTGTTAATCCCATTAAAGGCAGTGCTTGGGTTTATTCTATCAGTGGGAGCCACATTTGGATTTACGGTATATGTTGTTCAAGATGGCCACTTACAGGATTTATTTGGACTTCCGGGGCCTACCGCTATCTTGTTCTTATTACCAATATTAAGCATTGGTATATTATTCGGTTTAGCAATGGATTATGAAGTATTTCTTGTGAGCAAAATGCGAGAAGAATATGCTCGTACTGGTAATGCAAAGCAAGCGGTTCTTAGTGGTATGAAAGAAAATGGGGCTGTTGTAACTGCAGCTGGATTGATTATGGCAGTTGTTTTCTCAGGTTTCATATTAGCCAGTGATCCAATAATAAAACAAATGGGATTAGCCTTGTCATTCGGCGTATTGTTTGATGCTTTTGTTGTAAGAATGACCGTTGTCCCAGCTGTAATGACTTTAATGGGGAAAGCTTCATGGTATTTACCGAAGTGGTTAGATAAGTTTCTGCCTAATATCGATATTGAAGGACATTCAATTATGAAGGAAGAGCAAATCTCACCAAAGAAGTCTAGGAAGTCTATATTATCATAGCTGTTCATGACGCTGATTTCTAGTAAGGATCAGCGTCACTTTTAAAAGTACAGCAAGCAGTTTTTGATTTATAAAAAAGAAAGGAAGTCATTTTATGATTTTGCTACCCGGAGTTCTTTTTTACTTGCTTATCGGTTTGTTTTTTTTCCTCTCGGTGATTAAAGGCAATGATTTAAGAGCACATGCAAGATACTTTGCTTTAGCAGCACCATTTATCATTGTAGGATATCCATATTTTTTTGTGAGAAGGGTTTTAAAAATGTAAAATATATTTGAATGATTGTTATTCAAATAAAGGGCATTATTATGGAATAAACTTAGATTCTTAAAGGAAGAAAGTAGATGCCACTGAACAGTCAAGAAGAGGTAAAATCAATTTTCTATGAGAAAGTTAAAAGGAATAATTTAGATTCTAATGCATTTAATCTTAAACTGAATGATATTGATGATGACCGGATTGATAATTAAGTTCTTCATTTAAATAATAAAACATCACCTTGTTGTTAACAAGGTAATGTTTTTTATTAATTTTCTATTTTACAATATACGGTAAGAGCAAGAATGGTCACGCCAACACCAATTAACGAAAGAATTGTCGGCATCTCTGCGAATAACAGTAACCCAAACAATAAAGCTGCGATTGGTTGGTTCTGCACCCGATACAATTGTCACCCCGGTCGTAGAGTCTGTTTTCGCTAAGCTTAACGTTAAAAATAAATAGGGCAAAATCGATGTGCAAAGTGCATAGATTACTATGAATAACGAGTTTTGTATTGGGCTACTCTCCATATGTAACGAGAAAATAAAGTTGTATAATTTTCATTTTGAAAAGCTTGATTTCACAATACCATAGATTATTTATCGAGAAATAAAGTTGTACAAAAAACAACAAGATTTAATTGAAGTACCTTTTTCGAAAAATAAAGTTGTACAAAAATTACACAAAATGATATATATTTTCTCTAAAAATAAAGTTGTACAAAAAATTACGTTTATAAAGGATTAGATTTCCCTAGGAAATTAACGAAATTCTATAAATTAGGGCTCTTCTTTTTAATAAGATGTTGAGTGACCTTATGTCACCTTTTAAACTAAACCCACAACTGAATAATGTATATACTAAAATTCCTTAAAAACTCTCGATTCTTAATAGTTAAGTTTCGTTTACTATCAAGAAAAATGCACTAATTTCATTTTCTGTATAATGAATATTAGTGAGCTTTGCACCTATTTCCTCTGGATTTTTAATTAATAGTTCCATTTTTTTATCACGAATTATTTTTATAACTTCTATTTCGCTACTATCGGATGCGATATTTGTTTCTATTATTGAGCCTAAAGCTTGTGCTACAAATCTATTGCGATAACCGAATCTATACCACGCTACTGAATTTACATCTTTTAATCCCATTTTAATGGCAATTGGCAACATTGAAAGTTGAAAGGGAACTGTTACAACTTCATCTTGTTCTACTCTATCCATCCACATTTCTTCAAGGATACTAATTAATACACTTGCGAAGCGCGATAAATTTTCAAAAGGCCCTTTATATTCTAATAATTTTAACACTGTTGGTATGAATGCTCCCTGGGTTCTTTCATTACTAACTATTATTGAAGGAAAAGTATTAATACCTATTTCCTTTATATTTTTGCTACCGTAATAGATATTTAAATTTACTCGTATCTCTTCCCAACTTTGTATCCATTCCTTTGTAGGTTTCCAAGCCGTATAATCTAGATTTTCATTAAAAAAAGGAATTGCTTCATTTTTAAATACATTGAAAGAGTTTATTAATGATTTTATTAAATTTGGGTTCATTCTTGCTAGAATATCAATTAAATAATTACTCCATGAATTTATATCCCATGACTTAGAAACTTGATAACTAGGTATTTTAGCGTTTTTCAAAGTCTTCAACATTTCTTGCACAACGAACACTGTTACCCCGGATTTTCTAGCTGAGGAAAATACCCAATCAGGTGCTCCAGTTTCTTTCATAAAATTTTCATGAATTTTCTTTATTATGGGACCTGTTATTGAAGAAACGGTATCAGTCACCTTTTTTTGAATATTGTATGCACCTAAGGTTTTATTTAAAACGGTAATCGGAATAGGAGAGTTTTCAGTAAAAAAAGGTAGGAGTGCTAATTCTTCTTCACTAATAAGTTCAGTATCAATACTCTCAGTAATTAAACGATTTAAGAATGAAGAAAGAGGGCTCTCTATCTCCTGAGATGCATCTTGATATTCTAAGAACCAGGCTTCCCTTTTAGCAACACGTAAATTATAATTTTCATCTTTAAAAATGATAGGGTTCGACGGTATAACTAAGGCTAAACCTTGACTAGAATATTCTGCCCTTCCTGCTCTACCAATACTGTTTAGGAATTGTGTATTTTTACGAGATAGTAAAGCTTCCCGATCTAAAATATTGTATTCATTCCCTAATTCTGTACCTCCCAGTAAAACTACTTCAGCTGGTAAATTCAAGCCCTGAGATAAAGTACTTGTTGCAAGCATAATTTTAGCTAATCCCGTTATAAAAGCAAGTTCTGCTAAGTCTTTTTCAGTTTGGGTCATTAAACTTGTATGAACTGTTACTCCTTTTTCAATAAGTTCCACTAGCTTAGTTGGAAGCCCTAATTCAGCATTCGCTATAGTTATTAACCGACTAATTTCATCATTCCAAAGTTCTCTATCTATTTGTACAGATTGCATGTTACGAGCAACTGTAAAAGGATAATTTTTATTTTTTGGGAAAAACCCAATTGTTTTCATATTATTAGATCCAAAATGGAATGCTAATAATCCCATCGTTTTATTAACCCATGACTCAAAGGGAGATGTTTTCTCTGTAAATTCAAAATCGTAAGTAGCACCAAGATAACCAAATCTATACTCCTTTTTATCATTACTTTGCCAAGCTCCTTGCAATCCGAAGAGTCCAAAATAAGGAGTATTTGATGCCCTTCTTTTCCTTGCTTTTGGTTTTAAGGGTGCATTTTTTACAGCCGTACGGAATTCATTCTGTTCAAGACCTACTACTCCCTTCATTGTTCTTGTTGGTCGCCACTTCAAATCTATAATATTAACATCGAAATTTGATACTTCCTTAAGCCATTCTTTTATATCTTCACTATTTTCAATCATAGCAGAAATCAATTGTAATCTAACAAATGGAGAAAGAGTCAGTAAAGTACCAAAAATAACATCAATTGTAACCCCTCTGGAATTACTCCCTATTTCATGAAATTCATCAAAGATGCACAATCTACACGTTTTAAAAAAATCAGGTGAAAGTCTCATTGCAAGAGCACATTTTTCCGGTGTCATAACATATATATGGTTTTCAGTTTCACTTGGTAACAATTGATCTTCTGTAAGAGCGGTATATTCATCATAACCAATGAAACTTTTTACTTTTACTGTTTTCCATGGCCACTTCACTTTTTTTAGATCTCTTTGTATCTGATGAACAAGTGCATTAGTTGGTGCCAAATATAATACCCAACCCTCGGTTAATGCCTGAGAAGCAGCTAATTTAGCAATTGTACTTTTTCCACTGCCTGTAGGGGTAGCAATTATACTATGTGTTTCAGGTCCTGGTAAGCATTTCTCCACAAATCCAATTGCTGATGGCCATAAAAAGAGTTGCCCATTAAAAGAGTTATCACCTATAGTAATGTTCTTTAAAAAAGATTCATAGTTATTATGCTCAGTTTGAGGTTTTGGTACGCTATGAAATACAGACCTAGCATATGAGTTCTTTATAAATTCCTTAAGAAGTCTTGCGATATGTATTGGTGTAGAATAAAAGGAGCTATAATCGTAAGTAAGAGTGTTAATTAATTCTTCTAACTTTGATATTAAATTGGTTGGTAACTCTTCACCGTCTCCTGTTAACCAAGCGTGATATTTGTTGGCAACAATTCCAATTTCAGAGTAAATCTTAAAGTAGTTTTTAAATGCCAAACTAGCACTGTTAGTCGGTTCTATAGTTTCAATAGATCTATTTGAACCCTCAATAATGGAAATCACTTGATTAATAGCCCATTTAATTTCGATACTCAACTCTCTTGAGTTAATACTGTCTTTTAATGACTGCATGATTTTCTTTGAATTTGCATCATAGCCCGCAATAAGATATAACATCCCTGACTCAAGCAAAGTTATTTCGTAATTATTGAGTACATCATCCAACTTTTCACTTACAGTGGGGCTTAATATATTAGTAAGAAGATCTAAGGCTTCAGCTGCAACATAACATGAAGCTGTTTTGATATCTGTGGTTATATCTTCTTTGAGAATACCAAAGTATTCAAAGGTGTCGGCTAACTTTCTCAATGACAAAATTATATCATCAGTATCTCTGTTTGCCCTATAATCATAATGAGTTCTAAACCTTATTAATTCTAAGTAGGCATCAGAAAGTATAGACCGGAAATCATCAGAATCATAATCCTCAATTACGGGAACTTTGTCTATTAAATCCTTCAAATATGTATCAAACATTTTTAGCCCATTCCTTCATTTGTAATTTCATTTCCAATTTTATCTCGTTATAAAAAGTATCCCTATCATTAAATTCGTTCAATACTAACAGCTTATGCGTATTAGGGATCGAATATTTTGAAAAGGCTTTCCGTTCAATAAGCTTTTGGTAGCTTGGGTCGCTTCCAAAAAAGACAACCGGAATATAAGTACGAGCTTGTTTCCACATTTCTGAAACAAGTTTTTCTTGGAATTCAGTAGAAAGATATCGGGTTAAGGGATATAAAACAGTGCGTAACTCAGCTCCAAGTTGGTCTTTTTCAATTTTATCAAATGAATTTATTGATACGGATATACCATTATTTAAATCATCATAATTTTTCGCTTCTGTTATTGCGGTCCCCAGACAATTCATGTGGGAATCATAGTAAATGCCAGTACCGTCTAATCCTTGCCTAGTAGCACTAGTATGAGGAAGCGTGTGAACTAACATCTTCCCAGGCGGATGCATATCCTCTGCAACTACAACTAAAATAAAAAATATTGCTTCTGCTATCCAAGCATTTGCATGTGTACTATCAATCAACGCCGTTGTTTCATTAATGAGATTTTCCAACGAATCTTCGGAGTTACCCAATAACAAAACGGAAAGTTCAAAATCATGCTGAATTACTTGAGATGCTACAGACAATAAGCAATTGGCTAATGTTTCTCTTGTGGTTGGATTCTCAATATTATTAATAGTAATTATCTCATGCCCATTCGTCGAATCAAGAGTGATGCTCACTTGATCTTTGAGAGTCTCTAATGCATGCCTTGTATTATCTTTTAACCAATCCACCGAAATTCCCCCCTTAATTGCAATAATTAGATATATATAGCTATCACTAATTATACTAAAGAAAAAACTTTTTTGTAATAATTAACAGAATTATAAATATTATTGTTTATTGTTAAAGGGTTTTATTTTCACTACAGAGAAATTTGTGAAAAATATAATGAGATTGATTCTTTAGATAGACTGCCAAGTATTTAAGGAAGTACATAATTTATTAATAATTGATAAGCTAAAATAGCCTATGTTTAAGTTATTTTAACTAAAGAAAACTCTCCTGACCGTTAAATCAGATGGAAAATTGATTGTTAATAATATATAGGTGCTTGTTCAAGTAACGTGTGCTTTAGTAAAACAGAGCATCATTTCGATGGTCTATTTATTTATCCAACACACTAAGTAGATCACAGAAACCCATTGTGAAATGTTACACTTAAACTCCCATGAAAATTAAAAAATGCTCAAAATCTATAAAATTGCATAACAAAAGAAACTCAGAACAAGCTTTTTTTAAAAAAGGCTGAGCCTTCAGATATGCTTATATTGAGTTGATAGGTAAATCAGGAACCAACTCCATTCTTGTTAGAATAAAGGCAGGCTGGTGCAATAACCAGAGTAGGATTAATCTCCCATGAGTGCTACTCGTATAGAGTGCGACAGTCTGTGATGCACCGTGGTCGTTGGAGTCAGACTAACGGATGGGCTCTATGGCACCATAGTTCATCGACCTTCTTCGCCAGCCATACTTATCTATACCCGTTCTGATACAATTTTCATCCTCTGTGGTGCAGCGTTTTTTGCTGCATGGATGGCTAACGGGGCAGTTTAGTTGAATTAGGAAAGTGTTTAATAGAAAGTTATTAAAAAGGACATATTCATTTGAATTGTTCTTTTTTATTTTAAAATAGTGCATCTTTTTTTGAAGGTACGCTCTCTAATAGATAGGATGGTGAAAAAAAGATGACGAATAAGGAAAAGAAAGTAAAACTATCTATTGGAGGGGATCAAGAAGCACTGCTGTTTTTACTTAAACAAGAAAAAGAGAAACTTTATAGGACTGCTTATAGTTATGTTCGTAATGAGGCAGATGCTTTAGACGTTTTCCAGCAAACAGTGTTGCTGGCAATAGAGTCTATTCATCGGTTACGAGAGCCTAAGTATTTCACGACATGGCTGATGAAAATTTGTATAAATGTATCACTTGGTGTACTTGAAAAACAAAAGAGAGTGATTTCAATGGATGACCTAAAATTTCAATCCCTCTCCACAGAAATAGCGACATCTGATGAAAAGATGGACTTACTCAATGCGATTTATCAATTAGATGAAAAATATAAAACAGTTCTTCTTTTAAAATATTATGAGGATTTAACTTTTGAGCAAATAGCAGAGATACTTGGTGAACCGATTGGTACTGTCAAATCTAACGGTAAGAGAGCGTTAACAAAAATAAAAAAAATATTAAAGGGAGTGTATATAGATGAACGAACAAAACAGATTTAAAGAGGCACTTAATGAAATTCCTGTTCCTTCTAAAGAATTAGATGCTATATTGTCAGACGCTTTTAAAAAGGAGAAGAAGCATGTAAAATTCTCCTACAAAAAAATGGCTAAATATATTGCAACCGCAGGGCTAATATCCATTTGTACTGTTTCATCTGCTTACGTATCACCAGCATTTGCTAACTTTGTTACGCAAATTCCAATTATTGGCCAGGCATTCGACTATTTCATCTTACAAGAAGACTACTATCAAGCGTACGAGGAAATCAGTACAGATATAGGTTTAGCTGAAAAAAGCAATGGAATAGAGATTAATATTCAGAAAGCATTTTACGATGGGAATACAGTTACTCTTTCATATGTTTTAAGAACAGAAAAAGATTTAGGTTCATTTCCAACATTTGAGAATCTTCCAACTAATATAAGTGGTGGTGGCTATGAAGGAGAGTATGTGGATGGTATCGGCTATGTTGGCATGATGACTTTATCTATGCGTAATAACTCACAAGACAAAGTAAATATAGATTGGAATCCTCAAGCAATTTTATCAGAAGGACATATAATTGAAGGCGACTGGCATTTTGGATTTTCTTTAAACAAATTAGAAGGAAAGCATATCGCTATTCATGAACATTTAAGCCAAGATGGCGTATCAGTCGAGTTGATTGACGCAGTGAAAACAGATGTTAATCTAACGATAAATTATTTACAAGATGTCGATCCTTCCATTCATGAAAAGTGGTTGGCAGTAGAAGCTGAGTTAAGTGCAATTGATAATTTGGGCAATAAATATAAAGTGCCTTATAATGGGGGAACTGGTACTAAGGGTGGTGATTCGAGTGAAGATATCACTTGGAATGCAACAATTCATGGTCTAAACCCGGAAGCAACAACCATTACTTTTTATCCATTTGCTAATGTGAGTAACAGTCAAATAGATCATAAACGAATTGATTTCGATCCTATTACGATTGAATTAAATTAACTAGTGTTGTTTTAATATCCTAAATCTTTCAAGATTTCGAATTTGTTATACGAATAATGTTAAGGATTGCACTTAAACTCCCATGAAAATTAAAATCTTCGATTTAGAGAAAAAGGCAATACGAAATCAGACGCAGTTCACTTATTTTTTAAAAAAGTGCGGCGCCTAAATGAGGTTCAAGTTATTGGATGAATTAGGAGGCATTTGGTTCAGTAATCGTCACGTTGTATCCAAGGTTTTCAAGTCTTCGAACTGAATATCGTACAATCGATTGTTCTTTTTGCTTGTCAAAGTAATCTTCACCTAAGTCTACGTACATTTCTCTGCGTGTTAGGAGATAGTAGGCGATCCTTAAAATTGCATGGGCAACGGATATTCCTGCTCGCTTTTTACCTTTTCGCGAAGCAGTACGTCTATACATTGCACCCAGGTAGGTTTTGGATCCTCTGACAGAATGAGCAGCTTCTATTAAAGCTGATTTCAAGTATTTGTTTCCTTTTTTCATGTTAGTTGATTTCCTTTTGCCCGCACTAACGGGTGCTTTAGTTAAAGACTCGCTTTCCGAAATACTTAACATTATTACTCCGTATTTGAAGTTAAAACCATAACATTGGGTTACAAACTATAATGTAAAAACCTTAAAGTACGATTGGATGGGTTACCAATTATAATGTAAATTAAAATATTTTGAAACATCCGTATTTCGTTGCTTTTATTGATTTTTGGAGTTACCAACTATAATGTAACTTAACAAACATATGTCCATGTCCAGTTACAACATAGTTAGTAACTTTACAACATAGTTGTTGTATCGAAAAAAAGATTGTTACTTTTAAAAAAGATCGTTACTTATAAAAAAAGATTGTTTCTGATAAAAAGTGAGCGTCAAGAATTTGTCCAGCGACATTATAGTTAGTAACTTTCCATTAAAGTGGGTTACTGATGTAAGAGGAAAAACTTACAGACAATAGTTGTAAATAACATGAAAAAACACTCAGAGAAATTTCTCTGAGTGTTTTTTCTTTCCGAATATTTTTAAAAGAGTCGGTATCCTATTATTTTTTCAAATACGGGCCTTTTTATTTCCAATCCCCTTAGAAATAGAAATTAATAATAAAATAGTCTGTTTACTCGCTGAAGAAGGTTTTGGCGAAGGTATTTATTCCATCTAAATGCACAAGCCTGTTGGGAGCGACCTATTAAGATGCTTGCTTCTTCAAATCCAGATATTTGCGTTAGTCCTTGTTCGATTTTTTTAGATACTATCTCTAAACTATTCCTTTAACATAAAATATGGCTTTATTATACAATAATACACGTTATATCTGAAAATGTGATATATTCTAAAAATTTACTATGATAAATATTTAAACTATGTTATGCTTATTTTGTTAATGTCTTACAATATTGGCCAGTTGTGAGATATTATTTAATTTAATAAAACATAGATTTTTTTAGCTTAGCTGCATTTCTGTATTAGCATTTACAGTAAAAAGGAATAGGAAAAGGAGAATGATTATTATGAAAAGATTTAGCATTTTAATATTGGGTATTTTGTCTCTTTTTGTATTACAAGTGGATAAAGGGTATGCACAAACTCCTGACGAGTTAACATTAACAATAGAAGTTGTAAATTCTTTAACACAAGAAGATTTTGCAAATGCCTTTGAAATTTTGACTTTAAATAACGATATTTCAGCATTAACAAATGAAGAACTAGAAAGAAAAACAGTGATAATTATTAACGACATTTATCAAAGCAAACAAAATAAAATTACTCCATTCATCTTTGGAATACCATTAAACGAGACTGAAGTGCTTCTAGCAGCAAATTACCCATATGAAGCTGCAGCTGCTTATAGTTCTTCAGATGTTGCAAAACAAAGAGTTGCTGCACTTTTCACAGCTCCTCTTGCTGATCATGGTAATGCCAATGCATTTAAACATGCATATTGGAATGTAGAAATGAGTTTCCATTTAACCCAAAGGTTTACGAAAATGTTTGCAGATGCACATGAAGCGAATGCATCAGGTTTAGCTAAAGAGATGGACCTATACAATAATGAATATGGACGCAATTTATTTTTGCGTATGGTAAGTGAAAATAAAAATCTAACTGCGAAACAAGCTGAGACTGAATTACTGAAAAGAATTTCAAACGGTAACCTTCTCAGAAAAGTTGGTGAACAACTACGGAATACAGATGGTACAGGAAGAAAATAGTAAAAGTGAACACGAATTAATAGGAAGATAAGAATAAATAGTCAAAAGTTAATCGACCATTTACTATTAATAGTAAGTGGTCGTTTTTGTGATTATGATAATTCTTTTAGATATAATAGGGTATTTAAATTGAAGTATTTAGACTAGATAATAACAACTATTATTTTGTACACTAACTGTGACTAATTAGTAGTTTTGACAATAGATATCTTTACCTAATATACTAGTTTAAAGGAGATGCTATTAATATATGACTAAATCTAGATTCTTATTAAAAATTTTGAGCGGAGTAGTTTTGTTAGTAATAGGGGGATATGTATGCCTTTCCTTGCTAGTAGTCATTCAACAAGGTAAGTACTGGAAATATGATAATGGGGTTACTATTGAGGTTATTAACTCTACTGGGAAAAATATCTATGACCTAGAATTTACATATGGTCACTCTGAAAATAGTGACTTTCAAGAGATAGGTACAATTAAAAAAGTAGAGTCAGGAAAAACATCTATTTTAGCTAGAAAAAATTTTAAAATTAATAAAATAGATAAAGATTTAAGTCTATATATGCATTCTCTTGTAAACGGTGAAAAAGTAGAACAGAGTCTCCTCTACCTTGATGTCCCTAAACCTAATAAAGTAGTAGTTTTGATAGAAATAGTCGAAGTAGATAACAAAGGTAAAATGAAATTAAAAGTGAAAGGTTTCGATGGTTTATCGGAATTCAAGTATTGATATAACGAGATCGATGTCCCAACCAGCCTCAATCATGTTTCTACAAGTAGGGGGCGATCTGTTTAGTTGACGGGAACACTAGCCCCACGGGTGCTTACGTTCAACCCCGGATACCGCAATCATATATCGATATAAAAAAAGGTCAACCAGAAATATCTGGCTAACCTTAGAATACGAACGGGTGCTTTAGTTTAATAAGAAAGGACATAACATATTAGTCATATAAAATATGTTATGTCCTTTAAATTATCTACTTTTTTCAATTTAGGTCTTGATAAGATCATGTATATCAGAAACTAAGGAGTTTGCTTCCGTTGTCAGTATCGTACAGGAATGAATGGTTTTCCCATCTGGTGCATTCCATGACTCCCATAAACCCGCAATAGCAAAAACTTCATCTGATTTCATTTATTCGCATAGGAATCTTATTAGAGCCATGCTATTTCCATTCGTATAAGGAATCCATTGGTATTAAACATCGTCTTTTAATAAAAGCATTATGATAACTTGGCTTTTGATCTACCGTTTCCGAACGTGCATTAATCATTTTTTATCTTAAGTAAGATTATTTCTAATAAGCAAAAACATATTTACAAAGAGGCTTCGTAGAAAAAGGTGAATTTTAACGTCTAATATGTACTTATATGGGTGCTTTAGCAAAACATGGCCATCATTTCGATGGTCTATTTTTATGTCCAAAACATTAAGTTATCTCAGATCTGCATTGTGAAATGTTACACTTAAACTAAAGGAACAGTTTAGTTCAATAAGCAAAATAGAAAATTTATATAAAGTTGGAACCCTTTTTTCTTATGAACGTATTAAAGTAAAGCATTAGGTTAGTTGAAGAAAATAGAATTATCTTATGAAAGCGTGTTTCTAATAAAAACTAAATTATTCATGCTTTTTAGTTGCCTTATAAGAGATACGAAGAAAATTTCCATTAAGAAAAGTTAGTTTTTTGCATTAAGCGGGAAGAGGGGAAAGATTTTGATAAAAAAAAGATACCAATATCTAATCTTAAATATTCTTTTATTATTTTATATGGTATTTAATGTGCTAGATTTGTACTTAAAAGCTGAAAATATTAAGGAATTGATTTTGATCTGTGTTACTTTTTTTTTAATAGTTAATCTTTTAATATTCATTATTAACTTATCTTTTAATAAGATTTTTAGTTGGTATGATAAACATACGGCAGAAAAATATAACTTTTACCAATGGATGGGTAATCCTCAAACACCAATAATGTTTTATGAGGAATTTTCAAGTATTAAAAATTTTGAGCATAATAAGTTTGTAGAAAATTGCAATCGTATTAAAGAAAAAATGTTACGGGATTTGCCTGAGCAAAGTGACCTGAAAGGATATAGAACTTTTCTTGAACTTGAGACATCTAGTCCTCGACTAACATCGCTCTTAGGTTCAATGCAAACCATATTAATTGCTGTTATTACCTCATCTCTTATTACTTCTTTGAATTTTACAAATTGGAGTGTTTGGAAGTTTATTATTAGTTATTTTATATTGTTAATTTTTTTTGTGGGCTTAATGAGAGTAATAGACTTTATTAGTAGTGCTATTGATAGAAATAAACTTTTATTGGTATTGGTTAATGAATGTATTCAAGAAAAGGAAAATCAAGAAGTTGTATAAGAGGAATATATATCTATCAAAAAGTTGATTGTGATGGATGTAAAGAGCATCCTTATTAAGCTAACGGGTGCTTTAGTAAAAAAAAGAAATCAAATTAAAATGAGCTTGGAGAAAATATCCTAGCTCATTTTTTATGTGTATTTTAAATCAACCTTTACCTTTATCCTTTAAACTCTCCTTTATTTTATTGTAGTGGGGAAGGGGAATGATTTTAAAATAAAAAATATCTGTCCGCATTAAGCGAACAGATTCAAATTAAATATATAAAAGACAATTTTATTTTTTTATATACATAACTTTATATTATTTTTGTACAACTTTATTCTTTAAATACAACACTTAACGTTTAATACTTTTTGTAGTACTTTATTTTCAAACTAAGATATTTTGTACAACTTTATTTTTTATATATAATACTTTTTGTACAACTTTATTTTTTTGGTACAACTTTATTTTCAAATCACACCATATATCCTGTTAAAACGGACCAATCCGTGAATGGTACTAGCGCGATGTTTACATTTTTTTTAATATCAACATCAAAAAAACTGGTTAGTATATCTAACCAGTTTTTTACGTCACGATTAAGTTATACACGTCACGATTAAGTTATTTACGTCACGACTGAGTTATTTACGCCACAACTGAGTTGTTTGAAAACAAAAAGCGTACAATGTTCAATTCATTACTATTCCACTGTAACCGACTTAGCCAAGTTCCGTGGTTTATCCACATCACAGTCTCTATGCAATGCTGCATAATAACTAATCAGCTGTAATGGCACAACTGCCACTAGTGGAGAGAATAGCTCATGTACTTTTGGAAGCACGAAACGATCTCCTTCTTCCTCCAAGCCCTCCATTGCAATAATGCATGGGTTTGCTCCTCGTGCCACTACTTCTTTTACATTACCACGAATATTGAGGCTTACAGCTTGTTGCGTTGCAAGGGCGAATATTGGGGTACCGTCTTCGATAAGTGCGATTGTACCGTGTTTTAGTTCCCCGCCTGCAAAGCCTTCTGCTTGAATATAGGAGATTTCTTTTAGTTTTAGCGCACCTTCTAAACTTACATAGAAGTCAACGTTTCGTCCGATAAAGAATGCATTTCTAGTTGTTGCTAAAAACTCTGTCGCTATTTCTTCCATTTCTTCTTTGGAATCAACAATTGTTTGCACAGCATTTGCTGCAATACCAAGTTCTTTGACAACATCAAAGTCGAGTGATTTGCCTTGAGCTTGCGCATATGCGGAAGCTGTTACCATTAATACTGCTACTTGCGCAACGTATGCTTTCGTAGATGCCACTGCAATTTCAGGACCAGCGTGAAGTAAAAGCGTATGATCTGCTTCGCGAGAAAGTGTGGACCCTGGCACGTTTGTCATCGTAATCGTTGGGTACCCTTGCTCTTTTATCTTCACTAGCACTTGTCTGCTATCTGCTGTTTCACCTGATTGCGTGATAAATAAAAATAGCGGTTTGGCAGAAAGTAGTGGCATATTGTAGCCAAATTCACTAGAAATATGCACTTCTACAGGTATGCCTGCAATTTTCTCAAAGTATTGCTTGCCGATAAGACCTGCATGATAACTAGTTCCCGCAGCAATAATATAGAGACGATCTGCATTGTGCAGTGCATCCAAGATATTTGCGTCAATTGTTAGCTCATCTTGCTCATTTTGATAAGCTTGAATGATCTTACGAATAACCGCAGGCTGTTCGTCCATTTCCTTTAACATATAGTGAGGATATGTTCCTTTTTCGATATCGCTCATATCTAGCTCTGCTTTATATGCTGGACGTTCTACAATAGAGCCATCCAATTTTTGAATTTCAACTGAATCCTTATGCACGATCACAATTTCTTGATCGTGAAGCTCTACATACTGCTCCGTCACTTGTAGCATAGCCATTGCATCAGACGCTACTACATTAAAGCCTTCACCAAGACCTACAAGAAGCGGTGATTTGTTTTTCGCAACATAAATAGTATTTGGATCTTCTTTATCAAGTAGTGCAAGTGCATATGATCCATGGATAAGATGCAATGTTTTTCTTAGTGCATCAATGGTGGATAATCCATCTTGTGAAAACTTTTCAATTAACTGTACAATTACTTCTGTGTCTGTATCAGAAGCCATTTCTACATTAGATAAATAAGCTTTTTTCATAAGGTGATAATTTTCAATAACACCGTTGTGCACAAGTGTAAATCGCTGTGTTGTGCTTTGATGAGGGTGTGCGTTTAGTTGGTTTGGGACACCATGCGTTGCCCAACGAGTATGCCCAATTCCAAGTTTTGCATCCACTTCTTCATCTACTACATCACGTAAGTCTGCAATTCGTCCCTTTTCTTTAAAGACAACTACGCCTTCGTCATTAAGTACAGCAATTCCCGCTGAATCGTAACCACGGTACTCCAATTTCTCTAACCCTTTTAATAATATTTCCTTTACATCTGCTTCTCCAATATATCCTACAATTCCACACATATTCATATTCCTCCGTTTACATTCATGTCAAAACAAGCCTCTCTTTTTACCTGAGATGCTCATTATGCTAAGAATGCCTTCTTTTCCCCTCTGTCATACAATCACTCGTATGGTTTCTGAAAAAGAATAACAACCGGGCAAATACGGTCGGGAGGCATCCGCCGAATTTTCGATAACCTCCACCTCGTCTGCTGAAGATATATCGATCAATTTCTTCAGCTCTGGCGCTATAATTGTTTTCCTCATTTTAACGCGTTTACCTTTCCTCCATTTCTACGCGGTCACTTTTGAATTTACATTAAAAGTAACTTTTTCATTATATACGCTCATTATATGCACGTCAATTTTATGGAACAAAGGTTAATAGAATAATTGAAAAAAAGCCTCCAATGAGGCTCTTACCAAACTGCTATTGCTCCATCTGTCCTAGATTCTGTGCCGCCTTGTAGAACGCCTGTCTCCGGGTTTCTCCAAATAATCTGACCACGACCAAAGCTACCTCCATCCGTTGTCATTTGAATATCATGACCTTTTCTTATTAAGCTTTGCACAAGATAATTTGGAAACTCAGGCTCTACATGAATTGTTTTTCCTTTCACCCATTGCCAACGTGGCATGTCTAACGTTGCTTGTGGGCTCAATAAGTAATCAATCGTATTCGTCACCACTTGGAAATGTCCTTGTGGCTGCATATATCCACCCATCACACCAAATGGACCGACTGCTTTACCATTCTTCGTTAAAAATCCTGGAATAATCGTATGGAATGTTCTTTTACCAGGTTGCAAAGCATTTGGGTGTGCTTCATCCAATGAGAAATCACGTCCCCTATTTTGCAAGGCGATTCCTGTATTCGGAATGACAATACCGGAACCAAACCCCATGTAATTACTTTGAATGTAAGAAACCATATTTCCTTCTTCATCAGCTGTCGCTAAATAAACCGTTCCACCTTTTGGCAATTCATATGGTTCTGGGTTACTTGCTTCTGCTCGAATAGTTACACCCCGAGATTTAGCATATTCATCTGATAATAAATGTTCTACGCTTATAGGCATGTCATTTTGCTCTGTGATGAATGCTTTGCCATCTGTAAATGCTAATTTCATCGCTTCCATTTGATAGTGGAATGTATCTGCATTTTGCCAAATCGGCATATTTAAGCTTTTGTATATATTAAGCGCCATTAAGGCTATCATCCCTTGACCATTTGGTGGAATTTCCCAAACGTCATAACCACGATAATTTACAGAGATAGGATCTACCCATTCTACATTATATGAAGATAAATCAGCTTTTGATAAATATCCGCCGTGCTTTTTCATATAAGCATCTATTTGATCTGCTATTTTCCCTTCATAAAAGTCGCGAGCGTTCGTTTCTCCAATGGCTAGAAGTGTTTTGGCATGACCTGGTGAAGACCACATTTCCCCTATTTCAGGTACGCTACCATTCGGTGCAAACGTTTCAAACCATGCAGTAAATTCTTCCGTAGTAAGGGAATCTTTAAATCTATTATATGCCAATTTCCAATACTTCCCTAGAATTGGTGTTAACGGATAGCCTTCTTCTGCATATCGAATCGCTGGTAGAAGTACTTCTTTAAGCGAGAGTTTGCCAAAGCGTTTTGATAGTTGAGCCCACGCAGCAGGAACACCAGGTACTGTAATCGGTATGACGCCATACATAGGCATTTTCTCATATCCCTGTTCTTTGAGTTTTTGTATAGAAATAGACTGTGGTGCGGGACCTGAAGCATTCAAACCATGTAGCTTGTCTTTTGTCCAAACTAAAGCGAACGCATCTCCTCCAATACCATTAGAAGTGGGTTCTACAACGGTAAGTGCTGCAGCTGTTGCAATTGCAGCGTCAATCGCATTTCCTCCTTGCTTTAATATGTCTAAACCTGCTTGTGCTGCCAATGGTTGAGATGTTGCAATCATTCCCTTTTTTGCAAAAACAGTATGTCGTTTAGCAGAAAAAGGGTGATATAAATAGTCCACAATCATTTCCCCTCTATGTATTTATTTCGTCTCTGTTATAGAATAACAGAAAATTTTAAAAATTTTCTATTAACTTTACAAAATAAAAAAGAACACCTTCGATTGAAGGTGCTCCATTTTTCATTAATCATTTATTTCTCCAGCAATTTGACAATTTCTCTATTAAACGCTGGCAGATCATCTGGGGTTCTACTTGTGACAAGTTGATTGCCACAAACGAATACTTCCTCATCGTGATAAGTTGCTCCGGCGTTTTCTAGGTCGACTTTAATCGACTTGTATCCAGTAGCGTCTCGTCCTTCTAATGTTTTTGCAGTAATTAGAAGCTGCGGTCCGTGGCATATTGCAAATACTGGTTTCTTAGCATCCATAAAAGCTTTTGCAAAAGCTACAAAACGATCGTCCGCTCGTAAAATATCTGGTGAAAAGCCACCCGGAATAAATAATGCATCAAAATCTTCCGGTTTTACGTCATCTATTCCATAGTCTACCTTAAGATTGGCTTCACCTTGTTTACCTGTTACTTCATTTCCTGCTTCTTTCTCAATTGTAAATACCTCGTGTCCTGCATCGTTCAAAGCTTGCGCTGGGCTGGTGTACTCGACGTCTTCAAACATATTTGTGATTAATGTTGCTACTTTAGCCATTTCCTCACTCCTTATCTGCTTGTTCTCTCTTATTATTCCACTAATAAATCATAGTAAACATGTAATCAATAGTTTTGTTAAAATGACTTTTATGCTTTATAAAAGACGTAAAATGGTTGACCCCTTAGTATGAAGGGAGAAACACCAAGCCCTTTTCACTTATTTTTAGAACAAAAAAATCCAGCACAGGGCTGGATTTTTGTATCATTCATTTTTATTCGGCTAAGCCCATCTCTTCTTTAACGACAGCCACGATTCGGTTTACATAGTTTTCGCAGTCTGCTTCTGTTTCTGCTTCTACCATAACACGTACAAGCGGTTCTGTGCCTGATGGTCGTACTAATACACGACCATTGCCAGCCATCTCTGCTTCTACTGTTTGAATGATAGCTGCTACTTTCGCATTTTCGGTTACTGCGTGCTTGTCTGTTACGCGTACATTCACAAGCTTCTGAGGAAAGATTGTCATTTCAGATGCAAGCTCTGAAAGTTTTTTCCCAGTCACTTTCATAATATTGACTAGTTGCAGTCCAGTTAATAATCCGTCACCTGTTGTATTGTAATCGAGAAAGACAATATGTCCTGACTGCTCCCCGCCAAGGTTGTAGCCATTCTTTTTCATTTCTTCTACTACATAGCGATCTCCAACTGCTGTTTTCACACTTGTCATATCATGCGTTTCTAATGCTTTATAGAAGCCCATATTACTCATCACTGTGGAAACAACCGTACTTTTGTTTAGACGTCCCTGTGCATTTAAATATTTAGCACATATATACATGATTTGGTCGCCATCTACGATTTGTCCTTTTTCATCCACAGCGATTAAACGGTCTCCGTCTCCATCAAAAGCAAGACCAACGTCTGCTCCTTTTTCTAATACAAACTTGGCTAATTCTTCTGGATGCGTAGAGCCTACACCTTCATTAATATTCAATCCATTTGGAGATACACCCATCGTCGATAAATCTGCATCTAAATCTGCAAAAACATGGGTTCCAAGGGAAGAAGTTGCTCCGTTTGCACAGTCTAATGCTACATGGACACCTACAAACTCTTCATCTATTGTTTGTTTCAAGTATTGAATATATTTTTGTCCGCCTTCAAAATAATCTGATACAGAACCAACTCCTGCTCCAGTTGGGCGAGGAATTTCATCCACTTCTGCATCGAGTAGTTGCTCAATCTCCTCTTCTTGTTCATCTGAAAGCTTGAAACCATCCGGCCCAAAGAACTTGATCCCGTTGTCTGCCACGGGATTATGTGAAGCAGAAATCATTACTCCTGCATTAGCACTCATCACTCTCGTTAAAAAAGCTACACCAGGTGTGCTGATGACTCCTAAACGCATTACTTCGACACCAACCGAGAGAAGTCCAGCCACTAGTGCTCCTTCAAGCATATGACCAGAGATCCTAGTATCACGACCGATTAAGACCTTCGCTCGTTCCTTCGCTTCCTTTGTTAATATATATCCTCCAACACGACCTAGTTTAAAAGCTAGCTCTGGTGTTAATTCTGAATTCGCTACTCCTCGAACACCATCTGTACCAAAATATTTTCCCATTTCTTCTTCTCTCCTTAAAAACCTGTTGTCCTACGCATTAAGCTTCTTTTATTGTTATTTTTGCCTCAGATTCTGACGTTCCCCATTCTATATTAGAGGGGCCTTCTATTTGAATTGGAAGGGTTACTTCCCCAACCTCAGCATTCTCGGCATTTACGTAAACGGAAACATTGTTTAGTTGAATATTTTTCAAAGCCTCGGGTGTTCCTTTTGCTACGACAGAAACGATTCCATCCGTAGGTGTTTCAAAATTACTAACTAGCTGCTCCGGTAGTCCCTTCACTGCAATCGTAACTTTTTCAAATGCTTTCTCTTCCACCGTTGAAACGGTTTCCTCTTGCTTTTCTTCTTCCTCAACTGGTGGAGCCGGTGTGACATCTGCTGTTATTTTAAGCTTGTCGAGCGACAATCTAGTCACACCGTCTGGAATTGCTAGCTTCAAATCAAAGCTACTCGTATCCTCTAGTTTACTCACGTCTACATCAACTTGTAACTGCCCCATTTTATCTAATACTGTTCGCGGGCCGTATAGTCTAATATTTTTTACATCAGTTGACAATTTATTAATCTTTACCCCTTCTTTAGGCACGCCTTTAGGGACTAAAACCACCGGGACTTCTTTACTGTATTCTTCGACATTTACTTTTACTTGTGTTGTTTTCGGTTCGACTGTTACATCCAATTTATTTAAATCAGCGTCTAGTACTCGTATGCTCGCTTCTTGTTCAAACGATTTATTTATTCCTTGGTCTCTAACGACCGTAGCTTTTACATAGCCTATGCTATCGATAATACTTTTTGCTCCTGTCACAACTACTTTTTTCGGTTCCATATCATAGGATTTGACGATATAGTTTTCAGCTAACAAGCTTTCATTCATATCTAAATCCACATTAAATTCTTGAGAAACACGTTCCTCAATCACCACATTCACATTTACAGGGTCGATACGAACTTTCAATTTATCCGAAAAGTTTTCGGTTGAAAATTCTACTCTATGTTCCCCAAACGTTACATTTCGTAAATCAATAAATACTTTATAGTCCTTCATCACTTTGGTGGAAAAAACCTGTTGCGATGGACCTTCTATATTCACCGTAACAGTTTCTGGTACTCCTGTTACAACTGAATTTTCATCGTCATAATATACCTCTACAGGCACATCTCGAAGAACCTCCACTGACGTGCTAGTTGTATTCATATTATTCTTTTCCATATCCGATTTCACAGAAACGAATAATAGAATGGCCAGTACCAATGCAATTATTCTTAAAAACCATGGATTGCCCATCATTTTATCCATTCTGTTTCCCCCTCCACAACCATTTAGAAGAAGCTACTTGTTCCTCTGTTGGTCCAAACCAAAGGCGTTTCAAGTGAGTTTCAAACTCTTCCATGGATAAATTTCTATGGAGATCTCCATTAGATGTTAAACTTACCGCACCTGTTTCTTCTGAGACAACAATGGTTATCGCATCCGTCACTTCACTTAAACCAATTGCCGCACGGTGCCGTGTTCCAAGCTCTTTGGAGATGAAAGGACTTTCAGATAATGGCAAATAACAAGCGGCAGAGACAATACTATTCTTTTGCACAATAACCGCACCATCATGTAAAGGTGTATTTGGTATAAAGATATTAATCATAAGCTCCGAAGTAAGATGTGCATTTAACTGAATTCCCGTTTCAATGTATTCATTTAAACCTGTTTCTCTTTCAATAGATATTAATGCGCCAATTCGACGTTTTGCCATATAGCTTACCGATTTGGTCATCGCTTCTATTAAACGATTTTTCTCTTCTTCTTCTTGCATGGATGAGCTTCTCGCGAAGAGCTTTCCTCTACCTATTTGTTCAAGAGCTCTTCTTATTTCAGGTTGGAAAATCACGATAATTGCAAAAAAACCAATACTAATTACATTTTCAAGCAACCAGCCTAGTGTATCCATACCTAAAAAATCCGTTACTACTCGAGCTGCGATAATAACAAATATTCCTTTTAATAATTGAACAGCCTTCGTTCCTTTTATCAAGGTTATTAATTTGTATATAACAAACCATACAACTAAAACATCTAAAATGTTTACAATTACGTTTACTGGCATAAAACTGGTAAACTGCTCCATAAACGACATGTGGCATCCCCCACTTTTCATCACAAATCCATACCATGTAAGTATAACATAGTTGCCCAGTTCTCTACATTTTAGGGCGAAAAAAGTCTATCCATTTCACTGGATAGACTTCCTATTATTTTGTTTCTTCTTTTTCAAAAAACGATACGACTTCTTTCGCCCCATCTTTTATGTGAAACCAAAGCCAGTCAAATACCTCATTAATCTCTTCTGTCTTACCCGTTATTACTGCAGTAGAAGCCATGTACTTCGAACCGTTTATGACGGTTAGATTCCCGTCCAATTCACCATCAATTCGAACATCCCCATTTCGAACGACTAGATTGCCTTTTACAACTTGTCCTTCAGGGATTATAACCGTTTCTCCTTCTACTACGACATTTTCTTGTTTGGTAAAGGAGAATTGCTGCTCTTCATGGAAATTACTAAATAATGCACTACTCATAAATAAAAAGAATAATGCTGCTGCAGTGAGAATTGGATGACGCCGCAACCATCTACTAACACCAGCATGTGATTTTTCTTTTGGAAGTCTTGCCATTACATTTTGACTAAAATTAGTTGGGGCCTCTACATGAGCTGCTCCTTTTACAAAAGCGACCACATCGCTTAACTCGTGCATATGAGCCTGACAATCCACGCATGACTGCAAATGAGATTTAAGTTCAAGCTCATGTTCACGGCTTATTTCACCATCTAGGTACTCATGCATTAAGTGAACAATTCGCTCTGGACATGCATTCATCGTGATTCCCTCCTATAAAAAATTGGGTTGCCTGCTTAACTGTTTTCTAAGAAACTCTCTGCCTCTATGAATTCTCGTTTTTACTGTTCCAAGTGGTAATTCTAATATCTCACTAATCTCTTGTAAAGATAATTCTTCCATATACTTTAAAACAATGGCCGATCGATATTTATCCGGAAGACGACTAATTTCATATTGTATCCGGTCTTGCAGCTCAAGCTTCATTATCTCTTCTTCCGGCAGTTCATCTGCTGCTGCGATTTGAGAATACATATCGAGCCCTTCGGTACCCTTTACTTCTGCATCTAAATAAAAATCAGGCTTCTTTTTTCGTATACGATCGATACATAAATTCGTCGCAATACGGTATAGCCAAGTAGAGAACTTTCTTTTTTGATCATACGTGTGTATGTTGATAAAGGCTCGCACAAATGCTTCTTGTGCAATATCCTCGGCTTCATGACGGTTTCCTAACATCCGAAAACATACTTGAAATAGCCTATGCTGATACAGGTCGACAATCTCCGCGAATGCGTCTTTATCGCCTTTTAACACTTGTTTTATTCGTTTATTTATTAACGCATCCATCGTGATTTTCCCCTCCGCCTCATGCGGCTGTCTTACCTATACGTATTAAGGTAGCAACAGGTTTCATTTTTTTCTATATTATTTATTTTACCAAATATTCCATGCATTGTGTTGATAATAAAAAAAGAAAAGCAGACTATTTGCCCGCTTTCCTTTTTTATTATATGAGACTTTCCCCAAATAGTGACCCCATTAATCCAACTGCAACATCTGCTGTCTTATTTTTTTCATCCAGTATAGGATTTACTTCCACAAATTCAGCTGACGTGATCAAATTGGAAGAATAGAGCATCTCCATTGCTAAATGGCTTTCACGATAACTAATACCGCCTGGAACAGGTGTACCCACTCCTGGTGTATAAAGTGGGTCTAAACCATCTAAATCGAGCGATAAATGGACACCATCTACATTACGCTCATGGAAATAGGCTATTGTTTGATTCATTACTTCTGTCATCCCATGCTTATCGATTTCATGCATGGAAAAGACTTTAATGCCCTTTTCTTTTATTAATTCACGTTCGCCTGGGTCTACAGAGCGAGCGCCGATAATAACAACGTTTTCTGGTTTAATCTTTGGAGCAAACGAGCGGATATTCACTAAGTCTTCATGACCTAAGCCAATACTCACTGCAAGTGGCATTCCATGTATATTCCCAGAAGGAGAAGTTTCAGCTGTATTTAAGTCAGCATGCGCATCGTACCAAATAACGCCTAAGTTTTCATAGCGATCTGCAAGCCCTGCTAGTGTTCCGATTGCTATACTATGGTCACCACCAAGCACTAAAGGATATCTTCCTTCCAATAGCACTTCATGTACTTTGTTTGCTAGCTTTGTATTTCCCTCCATCACATCTTCCAGATTACGCAAATGTGTATTTGGAGATTGTTCTTTACGAGTATGGCTAATCGCAATATCTCCCTCATCTTTAACTGTGTGGCCAAGTGCTTGTAGGCGTTCTACCACGCCGGCATAGCGGATAGCACTTGGTCCCATATCGACTCCCCGTCTATTTTGACCAAGATCCATTGGTACACCAATTATTGAGATATCTAACTTGTTCATGATTTAATACCCCCTTCTATTCCTACACCTATTGTAAATCTTAAAGGGGAAATGGCTCAACTCAGCATTTTTATGAATATTTATTCATTAACTGAACTAGATGATTTTTAACTTCCGTCCATTCACTTTCAATGATTGAGTAAACAACGGCATTTCTCACCGTGCCATTTGAACGAATTCGTTCATTGCGAAGAACACCTTCTTTTATACCACCTATTCGTTCAATCGCGCGCTGGGAAGTTACATTCAACTCATCCGTTTTAAATTGGACACGAATCATACCTAACTGTTCAAAGCAATGTTTTAAAAGCAAGTATTTAGTTGTTGTATTCACATGCGTTCGCTGAAACTGTTTTCCATAAAAAGTCGATCCTATCTCACAAGCATGATTCGTATGATCCATTCCATATATACGGGTCGTCCCCATCATTTTATGGGTATCGGTATTTTCTACTACAAATGAAAGTGCAGTTTGTTCAATATTCATTTGATCAATTCCTACTTGCAACCAATTACTGAGTTGTTCCCTATCTTCTATTTTATTCAACATAAATTCAAATATTTTGGGATCATACAACTCCCATAAAAACGGAATGTCACTTTCTTTCAATGGTCGTAATGTCACGTCTCCATATACGATTGTTTCAGCCAAGCTAAACACCTCACTTTTTTATATCATCATAATGGAAAGATGGGTGCATTGAAAAGGATTTTATCTCAGAAACTATGAAAATAATAAGTTAAGTTTGTATATAGGGGAGGCAGAGGTTTTGGAGTGTTGATTACGTTATGCTTTGTTTTTTTAGCAAAATAAAAAAACCTTCCTAAAGACGGAAGGTTTAATTTGTCATATATAAATATGGAGCCTAGCGGGATCGAACCGCTGACCTCCTGCGTGCAAGGCAGGCGCTCTCCCAGCTGAGCTAAGGCCCCGTTAAAATAAAAGTTAAATGTTTGTGGCTGGGGTACCTGGATTCGAACCAGGGCATGACGGAATCAAAATCCGTTGCCTTACCGCTTGGCTATACCCCAATAAACTGGTGGAGGGGGACGGATTCGAACCGCCGAACCCTAAGGAGCGGATTTACAGTCCGCCGCGTTTAGCCACTTCGCTACCCCTCCAAAGCTAAGTATGAAAATAAATGGTGGAGGATGACGGGCTCGAACCGCCGACCCTCTGCTTGTAAGGCAGATGCTCTCCCAGCTGAGCTAATCCTCCTGGGTTATAAAATCACGACTCGTCTTATACTTCTACTAGAATCGGACAAGAACTATAATAACATATTTGTTTCTATTAGGCAAGTAGTTATCTAGGCTTTTTTACATTTACTATTCAAAATGTAAGCTTCCAAGCGGGTTCGAACCGCTGACCTCTTCCTTACCATGGAAGCACTCTACCTGCTGAGCTATGGAAGCACAGACAAAAAAATGGCTCCGAAGGTAGGACTCGAACCTACGACCGATCGGTTAACAGCCGATTGCTCTACCACTGAGCTACTTCGGAACAATGCATCTATTTAAAGTACAAATATAATTATAACAATAATTAATTATATTTCAAGTATAATTCTACATTTTTTTAAAAATATATCATATTGTATTATTTGCATTTAATCCCCTTTGGTAGAGAAAATCAATTAATAGCTAAATCATGGTAAACTGCTTTCAATGCAACTAATTGAGGTCCGGATGCTTTCTTTGCACAAAAACTCATTACACACAGGAGGCGAGTTAGAATTTGGTGGGGAATAGGCCAATCTATTTGGGTTTTATCAAGTTTTAAGCTAAGAGCAATTATACTTGGGGTGCAATCCATTCTTATGCCAAAGAAGTTAAACATAGATAACTTCGCATAGATGAACACAATTTCTAGAATGCTACCTTTGTTATGGCGACATTTTGAGCTTCTCGTTTGGCCCGTTCAATTCTACGCGATAGGACGCGCTGTGCCTTGTCCAATTGGTGTTCGTAATGCCTCATCGCTTTCAAGGAGGAGATGAACATGCCGTCGCTAAGGGTAGCGATTTCCGTCAGCCCTACATCGATACCAATCGACTGCCCTATCTTCGCCAGTGGTGTCCTCTTCCACAAACAGGCTGACATAGTAATGCCCTTCACCTTTTAGTGGTATAGCTGGCACGTTGTTTTCTTTTTGAAACGTGATTTTCCATTTTGTTTGGGAAACCAGCGTTGGTAGGCATCGTCTAGCTGTTCTCCAACGGATTGTAACGCAATACTGTCTACTTCCTTTAATCCTTTAAGAAGGGGTACAGCTCTTTTAATGTGGTGATAGACTTGACTTGACCATATCCACCTTCGAAGGATTTTTCCAGTTAAGCAATTTGGACCACATCAAGTATTTGATTAAACGCAAAACGCACACAACCGAAGGTTTTGGCCAACAACTGTTGTTGCGTTTGATTTGGATAGATGCGACATTTATATGCTTTCTTCACTTGAAAACACCTCCCTCGAAATTACTTCTATTTTACATTAAGTTCACAAAAAAAATTAGATGTAAGACACTGGAGTATGTACAGAGAAGCTCTTATATGAAGTTATCTACATTTAATAGATTTTATAATTTTTTAAGCATCAAAAAAGCCGTTACCGATTACTCGATAACGACTTACTTTTTAGTGCCCAGCGACGTCCTACTCTCACAGGGGGAAACCCCCAACTACCATCGGCGCAAAAGAGCTTAACTTCCGTGTTCGGTATGGGAACGGGTGTGA
>NZ_JBIVOJ010000023.1:0-30433 GCF_044754065.1 Psychrobacillus sp. NPDC093180
TAAGATCACTTACAGATGTACCAGATCTATGAAGTTCAACAATTGTTTCTTTAAATTCTTGGTTATAACGTTTTTGTTTCATTTCGGACACGTCCTCTCTATTTATAGAATAGAGACTTAACTAAGTTGTGTCCACACATCCATACTAGCATCAAATATAACAATAAAGTTGTTTAAAAATCTAAGTTTTATTAAACAATCGCGCCCTTTAATGGAATTACTAAAACTTGTTTTGCCCTAAAATCGATAATAGCATGTTGAACTAACCCCTGATAGCCGAAGAACAAAAATGATCGTCTTCAATTTACCTTGTCTTTAATCTTTTTAAATACTTTAGATAAACGCTTCCGTGTTTCATTAAAGAGTATTTCATCTTTTGTAGTTACTTCTTCTTCTCCAAATACCCGATTCTCAATATATGTAGTGTATCTCAACTCAATTTGGATGGCTTCCACGTTACTCCATGATCCATACTTTGATACAATGTTTCCTCCCGACAGCCCTAGCTCATTTACTTTCACTGAAAAACCTTCTGTTTGAAACGAGCTACGAACAATCTCTAAAAACTCGTTAGAACAGCTTTTCCCATGACATGTACCTAATACAATATCTGCATCGGACTGGATGTAGAAACTATGTAAATCTATTAAGAATGCTCTATTATTCGCTTTCAAGGAAGCTTCAATTTCATTGGATAAAGCCTGGTGGTACGGCAAATAAATACTTTGAATTCTTTTTGTGATAACCTCTTCAGATAATGAAACATTATAGATGTTTTTTCCAAATGTGGTTTTACGGTAAACCAAAGATTTTGTGTAATCATCCTTACCTTGTTTAAGGGTTATATCCCTGTTTAGATCAATCACGTAACGACTATAGTTAGCTGACACCCTCGTAATATTTAAGTCATCTAAAAAGTCATACAACTCATTCAAAAACCAGTCCATATTGGGTAAAATTACATCTGGATTTTTGTTATTTAGCATTTCGGTAGTAAGTTGAGATGAACTGTGTGGGATATTCACTATTATTGCAGAAACTGGTTTACTTCTTTCAATCGAATATGAATTCATGGGCGTCCCCCTTAATGAATATAAGTGCCAAATTACTTTAAGTAAGTTTCTTCAACATGTCCGGCAAAATCAAAACTGGTATCCGAATTTTACATCATTTCTTCTTCTACTAAACTGCAGCATTAGTTTTAGTACATTCCACAAAACTTATTAGATGTAAGGTAGGTGCACCAGAGTACCGTTTAACCTAGTCTATTTTTTAACTATTAAGAATAGCTGAATATGTTGCTCGTTTATCAGCAAATGCTTTTTCTCCACCTTCTAAATGGACTAATATTAATTTCATTATACGGCTGTCACTTAAATAGCCAGCTTTTTTTATAAAGCCTGTTGTGCCATCCGATTCTAGAACTATGACTTGCTCGGCATCAGCATTTGTAACAATTGTCGAGTTGTGGGTGACAATGATAACTTGTCTGTGATTTTTAATCTTTCTAAGGCTAGAGACTAAAGTGTTATATATATATTGGTTGTCTAAATTATCCTCTGGTTGGTCAATAACAAATGGTGTAAAATCGCCTGTGTGTTTTCCGTATTCCATTATAAATGTAAGGATTGCTACTACTTGTTGACCTAAAGAAAGATTTTCAATCTTTTTAAACTCAGTTTTTAATGTCTGAATAGATTCTTTGGAATTGACGTTAAAACTTATTGAGTAATCATCTACAGATTTAATAAAAGCCTCAAGAGAAGATATCACGCTATATTGTTGGATTTTAAAGACATCTAAAATAGGACCATATAGTTTTCCAAGGGGTACATCTTTAATATTAAGAAATCCTTTTTCAAGATCTCTAACAGTAATCTCTTCAGTTGCATATTTTTTTATAGGTTCAATTGAGTTTAGAGTTGAAAATTGTCTCTTAATTAACATTTCTAAGAAATCTATATAGCTTACTTTTTCGATTAGCACTTCTATATAAGTAAGTGCATCAATCCACTTCAATTTCGTATTCGAAATATAATCGTCTAATTTAATGTTTTTAAAAATTTCATGCACAAAAATAGGTTTATCAGATATTTTAGGAGCAAATTCAATCTGTATTAATTCTTTATAAGAACTGTTAAATCCTTGAATTTTCTTTTTAGCTTCACTTTCAATTAATCTTATTTGAGGTTTTAAATCTATAATTGTTATTTTTAAATTTTTTATAAAATCTTTAGAACTAGATTTTTTTATACGTTGAAACATTTTATCTAAATAATCATTGGTTATTCCTGAGTGAATAACTTTTTTTATGAAATCTCCAAGATTTCTTTGCTGTATAAGGTTTACAATGTGGTTTATTGAAAAGTGCTTTTTATAAACGCTAGATAATATTTCTTCACAATCAAGGATGTTTGTAACCTCGATTGCCTCTTCCGGTGAGATTATTTCAAATAAACCATACCAGTTTTTAGTAAGCTTGATAGTTGAATTGAGTAGAGTATGACTTTTAAAGGCTCTATCTGAGAAGAAATCATTTCTAGATATATCCAGGTGATCTCTTACTTGTGGTAAAAATCTTATAACATAGTCCTTTCCATTAGCTCTAAATACCACATATATAAATTCATACAATGAAATGAATTTAAGTTTATCTAAAGAGTCTGTTTCTTGAGTAAATATAGTATCTAAGATATTAAAGATAGTACTTTTGCCAGTTCCTCTACCACCAATAATACAATTTAAGTCCTTAGAAAAATCTACGATGAATTCTTCCTCTGAATTTTGTCCTATTAAGAAACTTTTTGATGTTGGCTTTATACATAATCCTTTAATAAATATTGGGGTGGAAGTAGGTTTTTCATGATAAATACAAAATGAATAATTTTTTAAAGCAATCTTTAAAGCATTAAAGGATACTTTGTTCATTTTTATCCATGTATTTTTCAAGCCCATTTCGCTAATTTGATGAGCATCACTTTCGAAAAGATAGCATATATTTGTGTCGTCTAATACTTGAGAGGTTTTTCTTTTCCAACTATTGCCATTTAAACTTGTAATACCTAAAATATTACAAATACTTGGATGAAACAATTTATCTTTATATAATTTAGTACCAAGTCCATCATATGTATTTATATGAGCTATATAACCAATACCATTATTCTCATTGATTATATTTAATATTGTATAGGTGTTTTCTACAGTTCCTGATTTCTCACTATGGATGAGACTTGTTAATAAGGATTCAACTGCATTAAAATTCTCATCATCAAATATTCCTACGACATGGTTACAGTCAGAACAGCTAATTTCGACTCCCAATAATAGCTTTAATGCATTTTTTTGTAGGTTAGATCGTTTAATATGTTTTTTATAATATTGATCTAATGCATATTTTAATTTTGGATAGCCTGAAATCGTATTATGATCCGTGATAATAGCAATCTCAATGTTTTCAGAATATAATTTATGGGCAATTAATTCATAGGATAAACGCTCTTTAAAATGTTGATAAGGAGTACCTTCAGCTCTTAGAATGTACTCATACTCTGGTCCTGAATAATCGCCATTATGAAAATTGTTAAGAATAATATCTTTCTGATTGACTGTGAGATACCCTATCGAACATGCAAACTCAATGATTTCAGGTTCACTTAACTCGGAATAAAATTTCTCATCGGATATTAACTTGTAATCATGTGAAGCGGGTGTATGAAAATGTATTTCTGCTTTTTTTATTTTCCCATACTTTTTACGCATACTTTCAATTTTGGAATAGACATCTATGACGCCAGTTGTAGAGTTTTTTAATCTTACCAATTTTATCCCTCCCTATTCTAATTATATCACGAGAATATTCACAATGATTAAATAGTACTGTTAAAGGGAAGATAAAGGAATAAATTAAATTATTAGCTACTATATGGTTTTGCAGGGCCATTAAACCCCGATGAGAAGAGGTGTTAAATAAAGCTTATCCGCAGCATAACCGAAAGAAATAACTACATACTCTGCATTATTGAATATTTTCATATAAATGATATCTAAAGTCTGATTAGAAATATCATACCAACTTGGTCCATTGTTTTAAAAGCATTCAGGTTTAAATCAATTGCTTAAATACGAGCTTAGAATTTTCCCTTAATCACCTCAATATTTTTCCATCAACCCAACCTCTGCCATTTAGCTTCTATTTGAGTTCCTGTAACAAAAGTAAAGTGTTTTTGGATACATCATTAGCAATCTCCTTTGACTTCAACTTTATTAAAATTATTGGTTTATTTTAAGTTACATTAAACAATTGATCACATTAGTAGAAAAATGACAAATAAATATATAGACCTAATAAAGTAATAAACAGAATAGGTACTGCTATGATAATAACTGTATTAGAGTATTTACCTTATGAAATTTCCACACTTTTTTGTGAAAAATTATAATTATCCTAGGTAATATATTTCCTATAACCACAACATTACTTGGCTATCACTTGAAAATTATCAGAATATTTGGTACTAATGGATAAAAGAAGTCGAATGGTGGTGGGATTTTGTCAAAAAGTAAATATAATTGGACAGAAGAAAAAATTGAAAAATTCTTAAAAGAAGGAAGAGGTTCTGGTGAATTGAATCATTACCTTCCGTGGTTGAAAATTCAGGAGGTGCCAAGTGATGGAAGATCTCATCGACCAAGGGGGTGGAAAACGAATAGAATCCATCATTTTCTATCTGATTTAGAGTTAGCTTATTTTTATTACTTGGAATGGAGTAATAAAGTGATAGATATACGTGAGCAATTTCCACTTGAGCGTGAGGATACCTTAAAAATAGCTTCTGAAAAAGGTATGGAGCATTCCATTGATGCAAAAACTCAAACATATATTGTTATGACAACTGATTTTTTAATAACAAGCCGCGTTGATAACAAAATTATTCAGGTAGCGCGTTCTATAAAACCGAGCAGTGAGCTAGAAGATCCTCGTGTCATGGAGAAACTGGAGATAGAAAGACAATATTGGGAAGACAGAGATATAGAATGGGCTGTTATTGATGAAAAGGTTATTTCGAATCAGTTTATAAAAAATATGAAATATATCCATGTTTATTACTATCTCAATAATCATCAAGAGGAAGAAATGAGTCTACATTTCTTAGATTATTTATCCAAAGAACTGCAATTGAATCCAACAAAGCAGTTAATAACATGTTGTAGTGAATTCGATTCTTTATACAATCTAGAGGAGGGTTCAAGTATTTATTATATGAGACATTTGTATGCTCGTCGATATATTGAAGCTTGTGACATGGAAAAACTAATTAAGCCCTATGAGACTAGTCTGCTAGATATTATTTTTAATGAAAGGAGTGTTAACAAAAATTATGGTAGTTCTATCGGTTAATGAACTCATTGTAGACGTTGATACAGATAAAACATATAGAGTTTTATGGATTGATAGTGGACATGTGATTGCATATGTAATAGATATTACCGCAAGTAATGCGAATCCTTTTATCATGACTACAAAGGAGATAGATGAACAAATCAATTCAGCGGTATATACATTACAAGTTGATGAGAATGTAACACTACAGAGATCCCCAACAGAAAAAGATATCCAACATAGAGATAAAACTTGGTCCATAATTAAAGACTTAGTAAGAATAGAACCGGATATTTATAAGAAAAATCAACGTTATAAACTAATTGAAGAAGCAATGATTAAGCATAATATTAAATCCAAAAACACATTCTACAAAAATTTAAGAAAATATTGGCAAAGAGGAATGGTAAAAGACTCTGTTTTTCCAGATTATAATTTGAAAAATACTGATAGAATCTATAAGAAAAAAACAGGAAGACCTAATAAAGGTGGAACAAAAGGAATTATTATAACCGCTGAGGTAAAGGAACAGTTTTCTAAGTCGATTAAAAGGTATTATTTAAATTCAAAAAAACCATCTTTAATATTCACCTATAAAATGATGATCCGAGATTATTATACAAAGTTTAAATACTATGATGAGTCAAATAATGAAAGGTTGGTACTAAAACCTGAAGAAGAGAGACCTACTAAAACCCAGTTTTTTTACTGGTTTAATAATGAATATAAAGATGACAAAGTCACCATAGCTCGAGAAGGATCAAAAAAGTTCGAACAGAATCATAGAGCGGTATTAGGATCTTCAACAGCAGAGACCGATGGTCCCGGCGACATTTATCAGATTGATGCTACACAGAGTAACATATATTTAGTAAATCGTTTTAACCCAAATTGGATAGTTGGACGACCTACCACCTATTTCATAGTAGATGTGTATACACATCTCATAACAGGTTTATATATTGGTTTAGAAAATCCTTCTTGGAAAGCTATGATGAGTGCAATAGCAAACTCATGTATGAACAAAACTGAATACTGTAAAAGATATGGAATTAATATAACAACAGATAAGTGGCCTTCCATGCATTTACCAAACAACTTTATAGGAGATAGGGGTGAATTAGCTAGTAATGGGGTAAATCATTTGATTGAGGGATTAGGACCAAACATTAGCAATACTCCTCCTTATCGACCAGACTGGAAAGGAATTGTTGAAAAATTATTTGATACTTCTCAAGAGAAAATAAAGCCCTTCTTACCCGGATATGTACATGAGAATCATGGAGAAAGAGGAGTTAAAGATTACCGTTTGGAAGCAATTCTAAATATTGAAGAATATACCGCAATATTAATAAAATTTATTCTTTTTTATAACCATAATTTTTATATGAAAGATTACGTTAGAAATGATCAACAAATAATAGATGGAGTTGAACCAATACCAATCAAATTATGGGAATGGGGAGTAAAAAATGCTGCAGGAAAATTGAAGAAACCTAAAATGAATGATATTAAATTTTACTTGTTACCTAGAGATAAAGCGACTATTACCGAAAATGGAATTAGATATAAAAAGATGTTTTATACAACAGATAGAGCAATAAATGAACAGTGGTATTCAAAGGCAAGAAATGATGGAAGTTGGAAGGTAGAATTCTCTTATGATCCTAGAAATATGGATGTAATTTATTTACATACCAATAATGAAGAACTGTATATTCCTTGCACTCTTATAAATCATCAAGAAAGATATCAAGGTAAGACTATAGAAGAAATAGACCAACTATTAGAGTTTGAAGGTGATGATTTCAAAGGCTTTGAACATACTCAGTTAGAAAATGAGGTCAACCTTTTCACGGATATCCAGAATATAGTGAAAGTTGCCCAAAAGAATAAAGAGGATATGTTGGATAAGACCATTAGTAAATCCAAAAGAACAAAAAATATAAAAGACCATAAAAGAGAAGAGCGGATTCATCGAAGAGAGGAAGAAGCATTTAATTTGGAATTTGATAATCAAGAGAAGTTATCGAGTACTTCGTTGCCAAAAGATGAAATGGAAGAAATCCATTCAGGGAGAATTTCGATCAAACAATTATTTGCTAATGAAGGGCAAAAGAAATGAAAGAGCTAATTAAATTAGATAATGGAGAGTATGCATTTAGTGCTGAATACACTGAACAGGATAATGAAGAATATCGAGGAAACCCGTTAATTGAAGCTCTTCCACCTATGCTTTCTATAAATGAGGCGTATGAGCAACTAAGTTATATACCAGAATATAACGAAAAAGAACGAGGTCTTTCGGTTCTTCTTCGTTACCATGCACTTACTAGATTAACAAGATTTTATCAACCACTGGAACAAACGTTGGAGTTAGAAGTGAGTTTTTCAAGATTAATGAGAAATGGTTATATTCATAGAAACCCTAAAAACAAATCCCATGCAGAAACATTATTAGAAATGCACCGAAGACTAGAAAAAAATGAACCTTTGGGCCTTCCACCAGATATAAGAAAAACAGCATCTAGCTTAACTATTATTGGATTTTCTGGAATGGGAAAATCTTCGGCAATTGAAAGGATACTATCCTTATACCCGAAGGTAATAATTCATAAATATCCTTTAAATATAACTCAGCTTCCATGGCTAAAAATAAACTGCCCAAACGATGGATCACCGAAGACGTTATGTTTAGACTTTATTACAAAGATTGATGAGATTTTAGGAACAAATTATTTTAAACCAGGTCTAAAACGAGAGTCCCTAAGTTACTTAATTATCTATATCGGACAATTAGCAAGAGCACATTGTTTAGGTGTTTTAATTATTGATGAGATTCAGCATATGTTAACAGCAAAAGCAGAAGTTTCTAATAGTATGATGAATTTTTTAGTCACCCTAGTAAATGAAATTGGAATTCCATTGGTGTTTATTGGAACGACAAAAGCAAGGCAATTACTTCAATTAAATTTTCGACAAGCAAGAAGAGCTGGTGGTCATGGAGAGTTAATTTGGGAACAAATGAAGATGGATGACAATTGGGAAGTCTTAATCACAAGAATGTGGACATATCAATGGACAAAAGAGAACGTTGATATAACAAAAGAATGGCTGGAATTAATGCATTATGAGAGCCAAGGAATAGTGGATATTGCAGTTAGATTATTTATGTTTGCACAATCTTATGCAATTGAGCATGGATATGAAAAAATTACTCCAAATATAATTAGAAAAGTTAGCGAAAAATATTTAAAAACCTTACAACCTATGCTTAGAGCCCTAAGAGAAGGAAGGTTAGAGGATATAGCGAGGTATGACGATATTACACCATTTGATATTGAAGACTTCCTTTTACAAAGAAAAAATCCAATAAATATGAGAGATAAGATAACCAGAGAGAAAGAGAAAATAGCTGAAAAAAGACAACAAAAGGAAATATCAATACTTGAAAAAGTCATACTTACATTAATCGATTTAGATATTAATGAAAAGTTAGCAGAAACGACAGCAAAAAAAGTTATCAAGGAAAACAAAGAGATCTCACCACAAGAAGCAGTTCAATTAACTTTAATGATTATTAATGAACGTATGGAAACTAAAAAAGTAACTGCTAATAATTCCAAAAATAAAAGGTCGATGAATACAATCTTTAAAATAGTTGATAATGGTAGGAAAGAGAGAAAATCGGCTCATGATTCCTTGGTACGAAAAGGATTACTGATAGCTCCCCTCTCGGATAACAAACTATTTTAGGATGGGATTACATTGCTTGGTTGGTTTCCGAATCTATACGATGATGAATTGATTTATAGTGTGTGCGCTAGATATTCTAATAGAAGTACAGATCTAAGTATTAGAAGAGTTCTTGAAAATTGTTTCAAAGGTCAAAGATCCAAATTAACACCTGATTTCCCTTCAAATCTTGAAGTATTAATTGAACAACTCCAAGTTTACGAATATAAGGGTATAGAATCTTTAATTTATGAACATACCCCTTTTTATTACTACACTAATTTTCTAATCACTTCTCAGAAAGAAGAAGTAAAAAAAGAAATTAGTAAGCTGAAAACGAGGAATATCCACATGTCGTTGGGGCAGGTTGCAAGTACTGTAAAGGAATCCGAGTTCTTTAAATACTGTCCTTATTGTTTAGAATCCGATTTTAATAAACATGGTGAATCATACTGGAGAGTTTCTCATCAACTTCCAAGTGTTTTACTTTGTGTAGATCACAAATGTTTACTACATTTTAGTTCCGTTTTATATCGAAATAAAAATTCAAAACTAGCTTCACCAAGTAAGGAAAATTGCATCCCTACCCTTTTAAATCGGTGTATTAAGGGTTCTATATCTAATGACAAAGTTATTAAACTAAATAAGATTGCAATTGAAAGTAAAATCCTATTGAATGATGATTTAAGCTTTGATATTAAGCAATTAATATCAGTGTACAAAAATTTATTAAGAAAAAAAGGTTTGATCACAATCAAAGGAAGAGTGAGACAAGCAGATTTATATGAGCAGTTTGTCTCTTTTTATGGTATTGAATTTTTAAGTTTATTCCAATCGGTTCCTCAAAGTAAAGAATCATGTTGGTTGAGAACTATTACCCGCAAACACAGAATTTCATTTCATCCGGTAAGACATTTGCTATTGTTAAATTTTTTAGGGATAGAGCTTGAATCATTGAGGCAGGAAAGTTATTCGGGACCATTTGGTAAGGGACCCTACCCTTGTCTTAATCCTGCTGCTGAACATTATAAAAATATAATTGTCACAGATCTTCAAATAAAGAGATGTACTGATACAGGGAAACCACTCGGGACTTTTACTTGTTCATGTGAATTTCAGTATACACGACTAGGTCCTGATTATGGTCCGGAAGATAAGTTTAGATACCGATATGTTAGAGATTTCGGTGAAGTATGGAAGAAAAAATTAATTGAGTATATTGAGACAGAAAAAGTTAGTTTTCGAAAAGCAGCTTTATCTCTAAATGTAGACGTGGGCACTGCTATTAAATATTACAAAATGCAAAAAAATGAAATTAGTCCTGTAATACATGTCCCAAAACCCTCTTTGATTGTTGATTACCGTTCTAGTTGGATATCAAATAGAGAAGCAAATCCTACTTGTTCCAAAACAGAACTTAGAAATTTAAATAACAAAGTATACTCGTGGTTATATAGAAATGACAAAGCATGGTTAGATGATAACTCCCCTGCTCAATTGAAAAAAACACATTTAAATAACCAAAGAGTTAACTGGAATGAGAGAGACATAGAGATTTTGGAACAAATAAAAAATTATATATTAACTCTAAATATAGAGGAAAAACCTATTCGATTAACGAAACGGCACGTCGCGGTAGCAATCGGTAAGTTGTCCTTGATTGAGAAAAAGATAGACAAACTACCTCTAACAAAAGAATTTATCCTATCGATAGTTGAAAATAAATTTCAATACCGAGAAAGACTTAATGAATGGAAAAAGAAAACTCATTTTAATCATTAGAGGTGATTATATGTATACATTCTTTCCAGTTATTCAACCTGATGAGCTATTATTTAGTATTTATGCAAGATATCATGAACGGAGCTTAAATAAAAATGAGAATAAAACAATGGAAGAACTTCACCTAACTAAAATTAACCCTTTTCTTCCTAAGAATATTCAATATCTTATTAAAGAACTAAAGTATTTTGACGTCCCTGACAAAGATTACTTCTTAACTTTTCATTCTATGTACAATTATATCTCAAACTTTATATCTCCAGATGATAACCGTGGTCTGTATCTATATATGACCGATGGTACTGGTAAAGTTGAACCACATGTAAGTGACAAATTCTTTTCTAAAAAAAAATATCTGAAATATTGTCCAGTTTGCAATCAAAGAGATTTTAAGACCCTGGGAGAATCATTTTGGAGATTATCACATCAGTTACCTACCCTATTTATTTGTTTAGAACATGAGATATCTTTAAAGCGAGTAGACACGCCTAATCATGAAGTTGGTCTTAAAACAATCCCTAAGAATGAACTAAATGTTTTTTTCCAGGAAACGTTTACTAAAAAAACAATGTTTTATGTGAAGAAGTTTGCCAAACAAAGTGTTCTTCTGAATAGAGTAAAATTAAATCTTTATAATAGTATTCAATCTCAAAATTTTTATCATTTGTTTGTTGAAAAGGGCTTAATGACAGGTTCGGAAATAGATGTAAAAAAACTTGAAAAAGAAATCGTTGAATTCTTTGGGAAAGAGTTTCTGGAGTTATCAGGATTTAGTAAAGCATTATTTATAGAGATTAAAGAAAGACCGTTGTTTTTTAGTAATAGTATGACACCGGTAGAAACTTTAGTTTTAATTAATTTTTTTTTCGACTCCCTATCCGGAATGCTTTTATATAATAACAGGACACCAAAGAGAGAAATAGCGAGCTCTCTTTTGGTTGAATTACTTTTGTGAAATTCTATAGAAATATTAATAGAATAGTATGCCCAAATTTTTAAAAGTATTGGAAGTTAAATTATGTGAGGTGTATTTCATGAATTTAGAATCGCATAAGAAAAGGCAAATTCTTTTAAATGAGTGGAACAATAAAGTGATGAATATAACTGATCTCTCTTTACTTAATAAGAAGTTGAATTTAGCAGTAGAAAATAATATTAAAATAACTCAAGACCTCGATGACATAGAAATGATACAAGTGTATTTATATAAACAGCGAGAATCAAAAGTACAAAGATCCGAACGAACTATTAAAATATACGGAGACGAGTTAGTTCTCTTTGTTGAGCATTTGATTTGCTATGGACAAGCTTTTGAATTTGATATAGATATAGTAGTAGATGGGGCTCATATTAAGACACTAACCCCTATCCACTTAAGAAAATATCAAGAGTGGTTAGCTACAAACAGCCCTTATGTTAAAAGAAAAGGGAAATACTCAACCGCAACGCTAGCACGAAAAATCAGTATTATTAAGAGCTTTTTATCCTTCCTGTATGACAATCATTATATAAATAGTCCAATTCACAATGGTTTTCATGTTGTAAATGTGCGACAGAAGAATAAAGTAAACCGAGAATTTGGAGCAGATGAAGTGGTTCAGCTAATGGATTATTTCGGAAAAACAAACAATTATATAGCTTTTAGTATCATTCATGTTTTAATAGCGACAGGATTACAAAGTAGAGAATTCTGTAGATTAAAGGTTAAGGATTTGAAGTACAATTTTACAGAAGAAAAGTACTACTTCATTGTATTGGGAAATAGAAAAAGGCTGATACCCTTAAAAGAAAAGGCATTTAACAGTCTCCTCATATTCAGGAAAGAACGCGGCTTAAAAGAATTAGACGTAGCGGATCCAGAATCTCTTTTGTTTACAACAGCTAAAGGAACAGGATATACTCCGTCTTATTTAGCACAGTTTTTATCAAAAGAAATTAAAAAATTAGATTTACCAATGCTATCACAAGGAAATGTGGTTCTTGGACCACAAACGTTTCGCCATACTTTTGCTATTGTTTCTTGGATGAATAAAATGGATATGCGCGAAATCCAACGTTTATTAGGGCATAAGCGCATTGATACGACATACAAATATATGGAGAAGATTCTCTCAGAAAGCTACTCTAGAGAAAATCATCCTATTTTTCAGTGGGACCCTGAAATATTGGGAGGATATATCTGAGCTCAATCAGATTATGTAGATAGTTTGCCGTACTTGGAGGAATATAAATAACATTAGAGGCTTTTTTACAAATAAAACCCCGTTCTGTTCTTAGGACGGGGTAAAAATATTATATAAAATCTCCTAATTCATCAATCAAAAATTCTAGCTTTTCCGGCTGGTCTGCCAATATCATCTTGGTTAGTTGAGTTCCATGTATTATTTTGTGATATGTTAAACCATAGTTAGAAAACAATTGTTCTAAGATTTCACTTCCCACTGAATTTTTAAAGGGATTAATTTTTTCTCTAGGGAAAATTTTTTTATTATCTGTATCTAAGAAGGTTTGATTTATGAAGTGCTCAATATCCTCATAATTAGTATTATTGCTAGCTTCATTATTTATTATCATGGATAATTCTTTTGGACAATCGAGAAAATAATTTTCGATTTCTCTTCTCTCAAGAATTACAACATTATCCCCATATTTCTCTTTGATTTCAAGAATCTTACCTTCAGGTTTCTCATCAGAATCAATTAAAATCCTGTAGGGTATAGGACTCTTATTTATACCCCCTAAAACTAAATCTAATTTTTCTTTATTTCTTGTCATGGCAGACTTTTTGCTAAATTCATTTCCTGTGCCATTCATTTTTAATATTCTATAATTATATCCGATCTGCTTAAATCCAAAGTGTTCTAAAATTAATGGGATTACTGCTTCTTCTGTTTCTCCTTCAACAAATACAACTCTATCTGCCAAAGCAAAATCACTATTATTTAGACCAATATCTGATAATATTTCCTGTATATTATCTAATTTTGTATAAATACTTTTCCCCGTTTTCTTTTGTACAAGGTAAATATTTTTAGAAAATGGATAATTGATTAGCAATGGCGAATGTGTTGTTAATAAATATTGATTATTTTTCTTGGAAGCTATAAGATCATATATCGCTTTTTCTGCTGAAGGATGCAAAAAAACATGAGGCTCATCATATAAAATTACTCTACTCTCTTTTGTAAAAAGCACACATAAAATTATTAGGACGTGAGTAAACCCACTCCCACAATTAGATAAAGGAATAGGTTGCGGATTTCCTTCAAAATACAAACTGATATATGTACTTCCTCCCTCTATAGGAGTACTAATAGAGGTAACATCATTAAATATAACTTTAAACATATCTATTATTTTATCAAAAGCTTTTTCATCATTATTATGTAAAGTAAATAAAAATGCATTTAGATTAGTTCCATCAATATTTAAACTGCTATGAACATTAGCTGGATCTTTTTCTGGAACATGTCTTGCTCCGTTGATAAAAACTACACTATCTTTTAAGAGATTTACAAAATTATTAATACCTTCGGGTCTACCGCCAAATGTTGTTCCCCCACCTGTTTTATTATTAACAATATAACTAACTCTATTATCTTTTTGACTTTGATTTTTATAAAGGGGTAAATAACGATCTTCATAAAAAACATCTACTGTATTTATACAAGAGCTTCTTACAGTATCTCTATTAAAAGAAATACTAATTTTAAACTTTTTTGCATCACTAATAAAGTACTCTGCTGCCATTCCTCTATTAAGAAGGTGTATATCTACATCATCAACGGATATTTCTAATTCCAAGTTTGTTTTATTTGAAAAGTTTGGTAACAAATCTTCCGCATTCATATTTAATGCATAAAATAGTGACTCAATTAACGCGGTTTTTCCAGAGTTATTTTTACCGGAAAAGATATTTATTCCATTACTTAGATCTATTACTCCAGAGTCCTCAATGCTTTTATAGTCAAGCAATCTCATATTCAATAACTTCATTTTTCAAACCAACTTTCGTTAATAATGTTTCTGACTCTAAATAATTTAGCATATTTATTATCCGTTTATATCACAATAACTCATTTATATTTTAGCATATGCTGGAATTAGTAATGGCTTGCTTTTGTAACCTTTTAAAGAGAAACTTATAATGGATAACTTTACGTCACGAGTAGTTATCTTATTAAATTAGTCACATAAAAATTTACGTCACGATTGAGTTATATTAATTGAATTTTTACCAACGTAGGAATCAATGTTTTATGACTTTTTATGTCACGACTGAGTTATTTGAGAACACTTTTATCCGCTGACATTAATGTTAGTAACTACACATTATTGTTAGTAAATATATATATTCAAGTATTAAATACCAATTTTTGTATATAATATTGTTTTATATTTCCGGGTAAAACAAGGTCTTTAAATTAGGCCATAAATAGACTATTAGCGCCAATTAACAAAAGCTTTGAGAAAGGGTGTTAAATTACATAAACGTTGTGAAATTAGTATTTCAGCTAATGTTTATTTAATTACCTTTTTTAAGTTTATGTTAATTGGCGTTTTTTTATTTTCAATTTTTTGAAATATTCAGATGAAGTGGATTCAAAGTGTCAAGGGGTTCAAAGATAAAAAAATTACAGGAGAATCAATTAAACAGTGGTAGGGGTCAAGGAACAGGCAAAGATTATAAACCATTTATTCAAGCACATGATAATAAAATTGCTTCAAAGGATGGCTGACCCCCCATTTAGGTTGGAAAACCAAGCGAATTCATCATACGTTCTCTAATTATGAAAGAATGTATCTTTATTTCCTCGAATGAGTAGTAATTTAGGTTTTTCAACATTTGTTGTAGAGGACGCAACTGCGAGTTTTGCTTTACAAGACCATCAGGGAAATAGCTATTCATCAGAAGTGATATATCAAACTACACTTGCTACATTACATGAGGAATTTGCAAAAATAATCATGACAAGAGACATCAGTTCTTTATTCACTTGAATACTTCTAAAAAGATTTAATAAAAAGAGTTTTGGTATCTAAAAGTGTATTAGTGATTTTGCTAATGCGCTTTTCTATTTTTGTGCAAATCGTCAGTTTAGTATGTAGAAATCACTTTTGAGAAGACTACACTTGGAGGTAACTAAGTCACTTTAATATAATCTGGGACCCATCCCCATTCTAAAACTACTAAATACTGAGTAATTATAGAGCTTCCGGATTCTGATGATGACAACAGATATTATCATTTCTTTCTATTCCATTGATACTGGCATAGGTGTGCCAAAGACTGGTTTGGAAAATATACAATATGAGCATCATCCTGATTAATTGGTTGAGAAATTTCAATTCTAAATAAAAAGTAATCTTTATTTCTTTATAAACAGTTTCTAAAAGTACGCTTTTAAAGTAAAAAGGTTGAAAAGATGTACTGTTTTCAGCATCTTATTTCCCTTAGTATCTAAATAGCTTCTGATAGTCCCAGGATATGTAAACATTAAAAACTTTAACTACAAAGCTTAAGAAATTAGCACCTATTTACCCCTTGCACTTGTAACTGCTAATACAGTCCTGTACCACTTAATTGCAGCAAAGTCTTAACGATATACCTTTTGCCAAGCTCCTCGTCAACAAAATTCTTTTCGTCAAATATCTGGCCCCTCTCCCTAAAAAAGGTGTACCATTTACCATCTTCCGTATAATAATGGAAACCTTCGCCCTGCGCATCTTTGGTCGTTGACTTGTTTTGGGGAAGACCATGAATAGAAATATATTCATATACCTCCTCATAACTTACCGTAAATACTTCGGAGTATTTACTAGTTCTCATATCTTTTACACCCAAAGTTTCACAAGCAAAGTCCAAGGCATTCCCATAAAGCAGAATTTGTATTTGAGTTTCTTTATCAACATAATCCCTCACCTTCTTTTTTGGTGCATTTTTTATCCAGTGACGTTCTGGTAACGCACTTTCATCAAACAAGCCCCGAAGATACGTTATAGCCTCATCCCAAGTAGAAAACACAGTAAAATGATCCGGTGCTTTTTCCTTTTCCTCCCAAACTGCCCATTGACCGTCAGAAAGTTCCGTTGCAAACCAAAAGTCATCATTTACAGTAAAGAATATGGCATAGGAATTTTTCTGAACTTCCTTCCATGTGTTATAGCCCAACGATGATGCAAACTCTGTTGCAAATGTCCCGTAATCTCTTGAAAAAAGTTTTTTAATGTATTTCCCAATCATATTATCAGTCCTCATTTCATCCGTTATGAAGTATCCCATTTTAATAGCCATAAAAAGTTTAGTATATCAATAAAATTGATGAAGGTAAAAATCGGGAGAATTTTTTTTGAATAGGCACCCTTCTATATATAAAAAGGAAAGAAACTTTTGATTTATCTTAGTTATACTACAGTTAATATTGGATACACTAACGGGTGCTTATTTAAATTCCTACTTTTGGATTAACAGCCCTAGAGTTACTGTTTAAGGTATTATTAAAACAATAATATTATGAAAGACATTGGGTTACCGACTATAATGTAACTGGAAACTGCTCTGATAATTGCTGGGAATTTATACTTCTTTATTTTCATGATATTTACTACAGGATAGATTCGCATTCTTGTTTTTATTGGCTTTGCCATTGCTATAGTAACCAGCGTTATTTTGATAATCTTCCATACGATTAAATTACGGATAAGCAAAAAATAATAAATTTATTTATAGTAAGGTTATAACATTAGCACTAAGTAACAAAAGGTTTTAGGGTGGAATTGTATTTTTGCGAGATAGCACGTTGTATGAGATAGTGTTCGGTGTCAGGTACCTAAACTATTTTGAATAGTTTAGGTCCCTGGCACCGATTTTACTCATACAAAGTATCCTCAACAGAACCGTCTTCCTCGTAAATTTTTAGAATTCCATTATGTTCATTTACATAAGGCTTGGCCTTACTAAGTAAATCCGCTTTTGTTTCCTCGGCAAAGATAGCCCTTTTCCCATCCTCTTTCGTTAGGATCCAGTCTGTATCACGAGAAATCACTTCATATGTGATGCGATCCTCCTCATCCCCATTTACAGCCTTTCTTGCCTGAGAGGTTGCAATGGCAATAGCTCGTCCTTCATCATAGTTATCCTGTAATAAGGCATTAGCGATTTCGATGGCTTTCTCTCGTACATCTGGATTTAAATTTTTCATTGAATCTGGGTAATCATTGTGATTCCATGGCATAAGGCAGCCTCCTTTTACCCTTTGTTTTCCCATTTTCAATGAGCTAAAACGTTTTGGATTGCAATAAAATATTCTGGGCAGTCTAATTGAAAAAGGAGTAAAATGTTTGAAACGTCCACAAAAATACAATGTCAGCAATTCAACCCACCAATTACTTAGAAGAACTAGTAGAGACAAGTCTAGCAGTTTGTTTAAGTTATTGTGAATATTTATAACGCAGGGAACAGATTAATTTTCGTTAATATATAATAAGGTAGAGAAATTAAAACTAACGAATGGAGCTTTATATGGAGAATAACAATCGCATTTTAAAATTAGAAGAATTTCAAGAATTGTTTCAAAACGTTTTTAGTAAAATGAAATCCCAACAACAGTTCTTTCCCAAAACTTCCTATAAATTAAGCAGTGGCCATATTATGATTCTTACGCACCTATATCATGTAAATAAATGTAGAGCGAGCGATATAACCAAATATTTAGGAATAACTTCTGGTGGGTGTACAGTTCTAACGGATAATTTATTGGAACATCAGTTAATTAAAAAAAGTAAATCTGCTAAAGACAAGCGAATCACTGAATTGACTTTAACTTTAGAGGGAGAAAAAATAGTAAATGAAATTATTAAAGATCGAGTTAATAACTTCGTACAACTTTTGTCAGACATAAGTGATGAAGAACTGGATCAAATGATTCAAGTATTTCAAAAGTTACAGAGGAAGTTTTAAAGGAATTGCTCAATTATACTAGCATTTTAAATTTATTAATGTTATATTTTTTAATGAAAAAATATCTTACTAGGTAAGATAATAGGAGAGGAGATTATTATTGAAAGTTGATATACGCTATAAACCATTAATTTTTGCTTTTTTCATGGCTTTTAGTATTAGTATGTTTATTTCATTTGTTTTAGTTTCAATAAATATAGGTTATCATGCGGACTTTTTGGCAACATGGTTAAAAACATGGGCACGTGCTTTTATTTGTGCTTTTTTTGCTGCTTACTTTTTCCCTCGATTCATTCAAAAAATTATGGCCAAAATTGAGTTTATAGAACCTAAAAAAATATAAATGCCATATATCTAATCTATTTAATTGAGAATAGTTATCATTTAATATATACTAGATAGTAACAATACAAATAATTGGATGAGGAGAATAGATAATGCAAATATACTGGACTAAAATAAATAAGATTATAGAAGAAACACCTGAGGTTAAAACATACTTGCTTGACTGTCCAGAAGGATTTACATGGGAAGAAGGGGCTTTCATTCATCTTGGACTGGAAGGTTTTAATGCTGGAGATAAACCAAACCGGAACTTGGTTCGCCATATGTCCATCTCCACTGTACCGAGCGAAAAGGCAATCGGTATCACAACACGCATTAGAGAGCAGTGTTCGGAGTTTAAAGCGATTTTAAGAACACTTGAAGTCGGCGATGAAGTGGCAATATTTAAGCCACATTCGAATGTACTGCTTAAAAGAGAAGATAAAAACATTTACCTGCTGTCATCAGGCGTCGGTTTGGCAACTTTCAGACCGCTTGTACTTGAATACTTCGACCGTGCTGACAACGTCAATCAAATTCACTCCTTGAATGTCGATTCATCAAAAGAATTCTTATTCACTAATATTTTCACATCTGCACCTGATAAGAAATTCACATCCCAGTTTGTCGATAATCGTAAAGACTATTATGAAGAAGTGAAAAATCTAGCCACAGACAAGGATGGACTCTTCTATATTGTTGGTAGTGACGAATTCCTCAAGCAGAACATTGAAGTACTGCGTGAGCAAGGCATCAAACCGGAACAGATTACGCTCGACAAGCGTGAACAACAATTGTCAGAATTTTTATCATTTGAATTGTCCATTTAAGCGAAAAAAAATAGAAAGACCCCGTTTTGATCAATCCTTTTTCAAAACAGGGTCTTTTTGTTTAGAGGTATTTTTAATCGAACTATATTTCACAACATCAGAAAAACTAACCATTAGTCTCAGGAAAAACTAACATTTAACGAAGGAAGTAGTATTCTTCAAATAAAATACTTAATAAAGTATAATAGGTGTGTATTATGAAAATAATTTCAAGGGGTTTAGATATGGTTTCAAACAAAATGAATGCGCAACAATTGGCTTATGACTACATTCAAGAACGTATGCTGGATGGAACTTATAAAGGTGGAATGAAGCTCGTAGAAGAACGTCTTGCAGATGAGATCGGCGTTAGTCGTACACCAATTCGTGAAGCAATTAAAAGACTGGAGCAAGAAGGTTTAATTAAAAATAAGAAAATCTATAGTCCCACTGCACAAGATTTAATATACATATATGAGATGCGCATAGTTCTAGAAAGTTTTGCTGCAAAAAGAGCAGCGAAGAATATGTCAGCTGAAAAGATAATAGAGCTTGAGAATACAATAAAGGAAGCTCGTAGTTTGCTTAAGGAAGGACATTCCAAAAAAATATACAATGCAAACCAACGCTTTCATGATTTAATAATAAGCGAATGCCAAAATCCATTAATGGTTGAAAGATTAGAAAAAGCTCAAACAATTTTCTATTTATTTAGCTTAAGGCTGGATATATATAATCGACCACATTTAATAGATGAGCATGAAGAAATTTACAAAGCTATCAAGGATAAGAATGAAGAACTTGCTGGTGAACTCATGACCAACCATTTATATAAAGATATGAATTTTACCCTGGAGACTCTTGGCAGGAAAGGGCAGTATTAAGTGTATTAAACTGTGAACTATCGCCCAATTTCAGTCGCTTACGATTTTTGAACTTGAGAAATTTCGTTTTGCCTTCTAAGAATTTTTATACGCTTTTTGTAAGTTCATCTGTGTATTTACCAAAGCTTAAGAATCCATTCTTTTAGGAATGGAAATTTCTCTTTATATTTAGCCGGTGTAGGGAACTTTAGCTTTTTTAGCTTTCCTTATCGTTCCGAAAGCATTTTATTGTAGACAAAACGAACACAACCAAATGTTTTGGCTATTAATAATACCTGTTCTTTGTTTGTTAGTAGACGGAATCGGTAAGCTTTGTTTAGTCATATCAACCCACTTCCTCGTAAGTCACTTCTATTACAGAAAGAAAGTTTGTATTTTTTGGCCATTTTAGCTAAAGCCAACTGAAACTCATCTCCCACCTGCTCATTGGGCTATGTCCTTCCCATTCCTTGAGGATGGGAAATTCTGTCGGAAAGCTGTTAAATCCCTCCAATAATTTTCTGTATAACCTCTTTTTCCTATTCATTGGTCACATCTTTATGGTTCAAAGCAATATTCCCCCGCAAGAAAGTTTTTATTAAGTAACCTTCACAAGCTCTTCAAAATTTTAATAAAAGCATCTCATTCCCTCAAAAGTTTTATTTTAGAAAATATGATATTTGATGATATATATAGTTACTTTTCCACAAATATTATAAAACGTTTTTTTAACCAAGTTGAGAGAGACTCAATAGTAAAAAAGTCATATAACTAATCTTTAACGTGTACAAATAGCAAAAGAATGTAGTAAAATGAAGGATGTTGTTTTGTATGCAAAAAGTATGGTTTTGTATGCAAAAGTCTCTTTTAATAGTTCTAGCTTTTGCATAAGAAAGGAGATTAAGTATGACTCAGTACAATTTAGAAGAATTGAGGTTGCTTAATCAGGTTCTACTTGCCCTTTTTATGGTAGCTGATTTTGCACTTTTACTCTTTTTTTATAATAGTCCGTTCCCGTGGTTTTCCCTTTTAGGTTCTGGAATTGGTTTAGCAATAATTGTTTTTTGTTGGGCAGGGAGAAAATATACACTTTTTATCGCTTCATTACTTGTTTTCTCAGCTATCCATACGATTGTTTATAATTGGAGCTCTATTGTGCATTAAAAAAAGAGTAATTTTTGTCCACTTTTTATTTAATTAGTTAAATAGTAAATTAATAAATTAATAGGGGGTTTTATGATGTCAGAGCAAGAACAGAAAAATTCCGTTCTAGACAAACGTTCGTCAAGACGTACGTTTATCAAAAATTCTGGTTTGACAGTCGGTGGTGTTGTTTTAGGAGGAGCTTTAGGAAGTCTTTTTGTAAAAGATGATAAATCAACGACTACTACTGAAAATCACAATCACGCAGCAACACCTACCGCTAATCCAAATGTAGCTTTAATGTTCTTCACACCAAACCAATACCAAGTTACTCAAGCAGCAGTGGAGCGTATTTTCCCTGAAGATGCAAATGGTCCAGGAGCTAAAGAACTGAACGCTGCTATTTATATTGATCACCAATTGGCTAGTCCATGGGGCTCTAACGGAAAGGATTACCGTTTAGGTGCATTTTATAAAGCGGAAGAAAACCAAGGGCCACAAACGAAAATGCTTCGAAAAGATCTATTCCTAGCTGGTTTAGATAGTTTAAACACATATAGTAACGAACAATTTGAAGCTGACTTTAAAGATTTAGAAGCAACTCAACAAGATGAAGTTCTACAAGCTTTTAGTGAAGGAAAAGTTGAATTATACGGAAATGTTTCTTCTACTCAATTTTTCAGTTTACTGCGCACATTAACTATTGAGGGTGTATATGCAGACCCAATGTATGGTGGTAATAATCAAATGATTGGCTGGAGTATGCGTAAATATCCAGGTTCTCGTATGCAATATGTGAATGAAATACAAGATGAGAACTTTATCGAACTTGAACCACAAAGTTTAAATTCTCATATGGGACATTAATAATAGAAAGGACTGACATATAAATGGTTACAAAATTACCTAAAGTACCTGTCGTAGTAGTAGGAATGGGATGGGCTGGTGGGATTGTCTCAGCTGAACTAACGAAAGCAGGAATTAATGTTGTTGGATTAGAACGCGGAAAAGACCGGACAACAGCCGATTATACGATGGGACATGATGAACTTCGTTATCAACATCGAACAGAGCTAATGCAAGACCTTTCGAAAGAAACGATTACATATCGTAATACAGTATCAGGTAAAGCTTTGCCGATGCGTCACTACGGTACGTTTATAGTTGGAGACGGAGTTGGTGGAGCAGGTAGTCACTGGAATGGACAAACTTATCGGTTCTTACCTTATGATTTTGAAATTCGTACGAAAACAATTGAACGTTACGGAATCGATAAAATTCCTGCTTGGATGGAAGGACTTAACGACTGGGGTCTAACTTATGATGAAATGGAACCATATTACGATACATTCGAAAAAATGGCTGGTATTTCAGGCGAAACAGTAGAACTATGGGGCAAACGTACGAATCCATATCCAACGCCTCCTTTAGTGAAAACACCAATAATGAAAGAATTTGAAAAAGCAGCAACAACCTTAGGATACAAACCTTTCGTTATACCTGCAGCAAACCTTTCTGAAAGCTATACAAATCCAGATGGCATCTCCCGTGCAGCATGCCAATACTGTGCATATTGCGAGAACTTTGGATGTGAATATGGAGCTAAAGGTGACCCAGCCGTAACCGTAATTCCGGTTGCAAAACAAACAGGTAAATTAGAACTTCGTACACATTCTAACGTTTTAGAACTCACTAAAAACGGTGGAAAAGCAACCGGGGTTATTTATGTTGATATGCTAACTGGAGAAAAGTTTGAACAACCTGCAGATGTAGTTGTAGTTGCAAGTTATGTATTCAACAATTCTCGTTTACTTTTAAACTCTGGTATTGGTACTCCTTATGATCCCAAAACAGGTAAAGGGACAATCGGTAAAAACTACTGCTATCAAATAACTGCTGGAGGCTCTCAGCTATTCTTTGAGGACAGAGAGTTTAACCTATATGGTGGTGCTGGTGCATTAGGTATTGAGATTGCTGAATTCATGGGGGACAATTTTGATCATTCCGAAGTGGAGTTTATACACGGAGCTGGTATTCGTACAACACAATACGGTGACCGTCCAATTGCAACAAATCGTGTACCTGCTGGAACAGCAAGCTGGGGCGCAGAGTTTAAAGAAAAATCTATTAAATATGCTAACTCAAACTTCCCAGTTAAAACACAAGGTGCATCTTTACCACATAAAGAAAATTACTTGGATCTTGACCCAGAATTTAAAGACGCATTTGGATATCCATTGTTACGTATGACATATGAATACACAGATAATGACCGAGCAATGGGTAAATACATGTCAACGATTACACGTAAATTTGCAGAAGAAATTGGTGCAGATATTATTGATACAAATGAAGAACAAGCGCCATTCAATGTAAATAAAGATTCCAACACACATAACACAGGCGGTGTTATTATGGGAGCTGACCCAGCAACATCGGCAGTAAACACATATCTGCAAATGTGGGAAGCTGAAAACGTATTTGTGGTAGGTGCATCTGCATTCCCACATAATAGTTGTTTCAATCCAACTGGCACACTTGGTGCACTTTCGTATCGTGCATCTGAAGGAATTCAAAAATATCTAAAAGAAGGCGGAATACTAGTTAAAGCATAATAATAACTAGGTTATTCTATAAAAGAAAATCAAGCAAATATACCCCCTCCTTAATTAGGACGGGGGCATATTCATTTGAGATTCTAATATTAAATAACTTTACTGTCATTTCTCCGATAATAAACAGCGTACTTTAGTTACGCTAGCATCTCTTGTGACCCAAGGAACTCTACCGCAATTAGAATTACACATAAACACAGGTTAACAGCAGGGTTAAAGCCGCAAGAAATAATAGAAACTTTTATCCAATTGCTCTCATATACAGGCTTCTCTCGCGTTCTCAATTCAATAGAAGTTGCCAAGAAGGTTTTTGCAGACAGAGGAGTGTCCGTAAAAAATTGATATCTAAAAAAACTAAAGCTTAATCTCTTGATTTTTGGGGGATTAGGCATTTTTAATGTGCTTTACAAACGCTCTTGCAATCTGGTCAAAAAGTTATTAAATTGCTTTTTGACTTAATGTATGAAAATATAGAGTTCGAAAAAGCTTATTGTATATCAAAAAAGAAATGAACTTTAAAGATTGAAGGGATATGCCACAATGGAACATAACATAACCGTATTAATCTGTGATGATAATATCGCCGTACATGAAAGTATCAATGCTTATTTACAAGCTGAAGGTATGAATAGTGTTTCTGTTTACGATGGGGAGAAGGCCCTCAAGCTCCTTAAAGAAAACAGCTTCGATTTAGTGGTGCTAGATATTATGATGCCTGGTCTTTTTGGGACGGAAGTGTGTAAGGAAATACGCAAAACAAGCGATATTCCTATCCTAATGCTAAGTGCAAAAAGCGAAGAAATAGACCGGATTGTCGGGCTTGAAATCGGTGCGGATGATTATATCACCAAGCCCTTTTCTCCTCGCGAGATAGTAGTAAGGATTAAAACGATACTAAAAAGGGTGCAACCGAAAAAAGAAAATCTCCATTATTTGAAAGCAGGAAATTTGTCCATTGATATTGACGGATATGAAGTTCTGATTAATAATCAAGAAATTGAATTTACTGCAAAAGAGGTGGAGTTATTGGCATTTCTAGTTAAAAACAAAGGAAAAGTGGTCAGTCGCGAGGAACTATTGTACAAAGTTTGGGGATATGATTATATCGGAGACACACGCGCCGTTGATACATTGATCAAACGAATCCGACAAAAACTTCCTAAAACCTCTACAGATTTCTCTATCAAGTCAGTCTACGGTGTCGGGTATAAATTTGAGGTAAGTGTATGAAACGGTTATTTTCAAGTAAGCTGTGGATTGCATTTATCATCTTAGCAATCTTTATTTTAGGTCAGCTATTGGGAGCTTTTGCAATCAAACATTACTTTATCCAATCAAAAATCGAAGAGCTTCAGCCGTCGCTTACATTGATTGGAGAAGAGGTTGCGGATGGTGAAATTATTAGCATAACCGATGATTATTTAATAAAAGCATACGATGTCCATGGAAAGGAAATCGAGGTTTACAAAGAGGATTCTACCTCAAAATTATCTTCTGATACGAAAGTAAATGAGAAGTTAACCTCCTACTTGCCGAAAATCATCAGTGGCAAAACCGTGGTGGAAATCCAGGAAGTACCGGGGTATTCAACAAAAGCAATAATGATCGGACAACCACTGGTCAAAGGCAATAAAGTGACAGGTGCTATCTACTTGTTAAAAGAGGCACGCGCTTATCAAGCGGCGCTTAATGGTTTCTACCTTGTATTCTTCGTGACATTGGCCATTGGAACTGTCATTATCCTAATTTTTCTTGCGATGTTTATCAAGGAGAAAAATCACCTGGAGCAAATGCGCAAAGACTATGTCGCCAATATAAGCCATGAATTGAAAACACCGCTAGCATCCATCAAAGCATTGACAGAGACGTTGGCGGATCACATTGTCACCGACCAGAAAAAAATTGATCAGTACTACAGCATCATCTTGAGAGAAAGCGTTCGTTTGGAAAAACTCATTTCTGATTTACTGGAATTATCGAGGCTGCAATACAAAAAAACGACTTATACGAAATCAGTAATGAACACCAAAGAGATTATTGCCAAGGTTTCAGAGCCTTTTACTATTTTGGCGGATGACATGGATCTTCAGTTTCAAATCACAGAGCGTGCCAAAAACTTGCCAGCGACTTATTCCAATGAAGATCGCATCACACAAGTGCTTACTATCTTGCTAGATAATGCGTTTAAGTTCACACCGGAATATGGCAAAGTGACGATTGATGCCAAAACAACTGCACGTAAAGCGGAGATCATGATAATGGATAATGGACCTGGGATTTCTAAAGAAGTTCTTCCGCATATTTTTGGGCGGTTTAACAAGGAAGATGTATCGCATACAAGTACTGGAAGTGGCCTAGGGCTTTCGATTGCGCTTGAAATAATGGAGCAGCTAGGAGAGAGAATTAGTGTGAAAAGCCAAGCTAATGCAGGAACCACATTTACTATCACCTTAAAAAAAGCATAATATTTTTGGCAGAAAAACGTTCGTTTTACCCCGTTTTTCTGCCATTTTTGTGCCACAATGTTTTGTTATGATCAATTTATAGAAAGAACAAACAATATAATTAGGAGTGATGTACAATGAAAAAATCTATATCAACTATTTTATCAATGTCTATTGCAGCGGGATTATTAGCTGGATGTTCAACAAACGATTCAGAAGAGACAGCTCCAAAAACTAAAGTTGAAACAGAAACAACTCAACAAGCGGAAACAAAGCCAGAGGTTGCTAAAGCAGAAGAAGTAGATACTTCTTTCATTAAGAACAAACAATTAGATGTAAAATACGGAAGCCAATCGGAAGCCCAAAAGCTGGACATTTATTGGCCGAATGAAGGCGAAGGACCATTTCCAGTTATCATTGCAATCCACGGAGGCGGATTCATGCAAGGAGATAAAACAGGTACGGATCTAACAGCTATGATGGAAGGTGTCAATCATGGTTATGCAGTTGTAGCGGTCAACTATAGACTTTCAGGAGAAGCCGTATTTCCTGCAGCAATTAGTGATGTAAAAGCGGCAATTCGTTATGTGAAAGCCAATGCAAAAGAATTCAACTTGGATTCTGAGAAAGTCGTGGCATGGGGAGGCAGTGCTGGTGGAAACTTAGCCGCATTAGTAGGGACCAGTGGAGATGCTGATTCTTTAAACGGTGAAAATACCGAAAACATGGAATATACGTCTGAAGTACAAGCTGTTGTTGATTGGTATGGACAAATTGACTTTTTGAAACTGGATGAGCAGTTTAAGGACTCCGGTATTACACCGAAAATGGGAGAACGAAGCTCAGCTGATTCTCCGGAAAGCAAGTACATCGGTGGAAACATCACAGAGAATATAGAACAAGTAGAAAAAGCGAATCCGGCAACTTACATTACAAAAAATGATCCAGCCTTTCTTATCCAACATGGAACAGCTGATCCGAACGTGCCAACGCAACAGTCTATTGATTTCTCCGAAAAGCTTACAGATGTTTTAGGGGATGAAAAAGTAGAGCTCACACTTTTGGAAGGCGCTGTCCATGGAGGAGAACCTTTCAATTCTAAGGAAAACCTTCAAGAAGTATTTGATTTTCTTGATCGTATATTAAAATAAATTCAAGCGGGTGGCAATCATTGCTACCCGTTTTTATCTTGTTGGAATATCAGAACAGAAAGCTAGGGAAATAACATGGTTGGAGAATATATCATTTGCTTGGTATCATATACATCTTCAGCGGTATAATTAGTTCATGACTAATTAAAAAGAAGGGATCACTTGAGAAATCTAACTACCGAATCCATCTTTTCTACACTTTTATTGACCATTAAACAAGCTTTTGCAGTAAACAAGAATCCTCTTCCTTGGATGAAGGCTTTTAGCGCAGGTGTTTGTGCAGGTTTACCGGTGCTAGTCGGTTATTTGTTGGGAAGTTTAGAGTACGGACTTATTGCAGGTCTCGGTGGCTTGACGTATCTTTATGTATTTAATATTCCCTATGCATTTCGAGCTAAAAAATTATTTTTTGCATTAATTGGATTGTCGATTGTAATGGGATTGGGTACATTGGTCGCACCTTATCCTTTTGTATCAGCGTTTGTAGTTGCATTAATCGGAGCTATTGGTACATTCTTGTTTGGGGCTTTACGAATTACAGGACCGGCGGCAATCTTCTTTGTTTTAGCTTTTTTAATGGGTACGGGAATGCCTGTGGATCCATCATTAGCTCCACTACGTGCAGGACTTGTTTTTCTAGGGGGAGTATTTTCTTGGATAGTGGGTATGATTGGTTGGTTTAGCAATCCCCATGGACCAGAGAAGTTGGCTGTAAAGAAGGTGTACGTCGAACTTGCTGTTTTTATGGAATCGATTGGAACGGAGGGCTTCGATGGTTCCAAGCAAAAAATTAGTGCTTCTATTAAATCAACAGGAGAACTTCTCTTGTCTGGATACATTCCTTGGCGAGTTACAGGAGCGTTTAAACGCCTTGTTTTATTGAAGGAAGAGGCAAATAATATATTTTTATATGTGCTCGAAAATATGGAGATGCTAGAGGAGAAATTACCTGATGAAATAGGAGCGCATTTACGATCTATTTCTAACACAATTGACAAGAAAGAGCAGGAGATTATCCCATTACTTGAAGTGCCTGATAATCAGATTGCTCATTTGTATGCTATTGTAAATGAAGCTAGTATGCTTCTAAATGAACCTCTGGCCAGTATTCAACGAGAGATTAACATTTCCAAACCATCGCTTCGTATCATACTCGGGGGAGCTTTCGATAAGAATTCTGTAGTTTTTTTGAATACAATCCGCTATGGTTCTGTTCTTTTTATAGCTGCAGTTATTGCCCAATCCTTTGATTTTAATCGCTCTTATTGGGTAACTTTATCGTGTGCAGCTGTCTTATCAGGGGCTACTATTATGGCGACATTCCACCGGGCCATTCAGCGCTCAATTGGAACAATTATTGGGATTTTGATCGCTACAGCTATTCTTTATTTTCAACCTGAGGGATATGTCATTGCAATCGCTATTTTTCTTTTAACATTTTTAACAGAACTTGCAATTGTCTTGAATTATGGTATTGCGGCCTTATTTATTACTCCGAATGCATTGTTGCTTGCAGAAAGTACTGCAAAAACACATGACATATCTTATTTTGCATCGGCCCGTGTAGTGGACGTATTGATCGGGTGTATAATCGGTCTAATTGGGACAGTTATTATGAACAGGAAAAGTGCAGCAAGCATAGTTCCTCATACAATGGCAAAAACAATTCGAAGTCAGCAACAATTTTTTCACACACTTTTTTCGAAAGAATCTAATCTCATAAAACCGGAATATTCAAGAGAACTAGGTAAAATGCAGACAAACCTTACGAATTTAAGAATTGTCTATACGACTGCTTTAGGAGAAATTCCTAGAGATAAAGGTCGACTAGATCTCCTATATCCTACAATTCACTCGATAGAACAGCTTGGTTATTTGTTAGATACCTCTGCTAAATATAAAGATCGACCAACATTAGCAGACAACGAGCTTTCGCAAATGCTACTCGTTTTTGAAACGATGGCAAAATCAGCAGAACAGGGACTCGAATTTTCTAAAAGGTCAGTTCCTGCCATAAGTGGGTTTAATAAAATCCAAACTGAAGTCCAACGTCTGCAGGATTCCCTGTATGCAATTGGTAAGAAGGATGAATGAATTAGAAAAAGGAGTGCAGGTTTACAAGCCTGGCACTCTTTTGTGCGCTTGGCAGCGCTTTTCTCTAACGGGTGAAAGTCCCTAACATGCCGTAGTGGCGGAAGTGTATAGCTGACTGGTAGTGCGGGTA
>NZ_JBIVOJ010000024.1:0-23818 GCF_044754065.1 Psychrobacillus sp. NPDC093180
TACCCGCACTACCAGTCAGCTATACACTTCCGCCACTACGGCATGTTAGGGACTTTCACCCGTTAGAGAAAAGCGCTGCCAAGCGCACAAAAGACAGACTAGTAACAGTCTGCCTTTATCTATAACTTATTAAATTAGAATAAACGATTCAAATTGGCCATTTCAATAGCAGATACCGCAGCGTCATAGCCTTTGTTTCCAGCTTTAGTACCTGCACGTTCGATCGCCTGTTCAATCGTTTCGGTCGTAACAACACCAAACATCACTGGAACACCAGTTGATAATCCTACACTTGCGATGCCTTTCGCAGTTTCATTACAGACGTAATCATAGTGAGTAGTAGAACCTCGAATAACAGAACCTAAGCCGATAATAGCATCGTATTTTTTTGTTTCAGCCATTTTTTTAGCGATAAAAGGTACTTCAAATGCACCTGGTACCCATGCAACATCGACATTTTCTTCCGATACACCATGACGTTTCAGACCATCCATTGCACCATCTAATAATTTTCCATTGATAAATTCATTGAATCTTCCTACCACTATACCAATTTTTAAATCCGTTCCGATTAACGTTGCTTCAAATACTTTACCCATTCTTCATCTCTCCTAAGTTAAATTATATTTTTTTATTAAACCGTCGCCTTACTACTCGATTCCTGTTTAGAACGATAGTTCACTAACGCCTCTATCGTCACAAATTTCAAATCGTGCATCTCTGCAATAGTATGTAATTCTGGAACTCTTGCCATGGAACCATCCGCACTCATAATTTCACAAATAACTCCTGCGGCTTGTACACCACAAAGTTTTGCAAAGTCTACTGCTGCCTCGGTGTGACCTGGACGCTCCAGTACCCCGTTATCTTTTGCAATCAGTGGAAACACATGCCCCGGACGACGGAAATCGGAACTCACCGATTTAGTATTTAACAACTGTAAAATTGTTTCCGAACGCTCAAAGGCACTTATGCCAGTGTCAGTTGTTTTGTAATCGACACTAACAGTAAAAGCCGTTTGGTGATTATCTGTATTATTCTCTACCATCGGATTTAAATCTAGACGATCCGCTAACTGCTGAGTTATAGGTGTACAAATCAACCCACGGCCATATGTTGCCATAAAGTTTATATTTTCTGGTGTCGCATAGTCTGCCAATACAAGGAAATCTCCTTCATTTTCACGACTTTCATCATCTACAACAATAATAATTTTCCCTTTTGTTAAATCTTCTATTGCTTCCTCAATTGAATGAAACATTTCCAAAACACCGCCTATCGCCTATTTTAAAATCCATTTTGCCTTAAGAAATCCATCGTTACCGACGAATTTACTTTCTTTTTCTCTAAATGATTGATCACATATTTGCCAAGTAAATCATTTTCAATATTGACGACATCCCGCTCTTTCTTTATACCTAAAATTGTTTCGCTAAATGTAAGAGGAATAAGCGATACAGTGAGCTGTCTCGGCTGAACATCGAAAATAGTCAAACTAATACCATCGATTGCAACCGAGCCTTTCAGCATGCAGTATTTACTCAATTCTTCACTTATGCCGATGTCCACATATACGGCATTCTCCACTTTTCTTTTGCGAAGGATAACACCCGTTCCGTCTACATGTCCTGAAACAAAGTGACCGCCAAATCGGCCATTTGCAGGCATTGCACGTTCCAGATTAACGACATGTCCAGTTTGCAAAGAACGAATGCTTGTAGACTTCACCGTTTCTGGCATGACATCGACTGTAAATAGATTGCCCGAAAATGAAATGACTGTTAAACATACACCATTTACTGCGATACTATCACCTAAGTGAATATCTTCTACCATCTTTTTAGATTCTAATGTTAGCTGCATACTATTAGGACCGCTTTTCATCGACTTAACCTTACCCAAGTCTTCTACAATTCCCGTGAACATAGATACACCTCTTTTCTACAAGAAATTTTGTGCAAAAAGAAAACCCCATAGATCAGCTCTAAGGGGTTGGTTTTGGGAAATTATGTTTTACGCATCGACAAATAAACCTTTTAGGGGTGTTTTTTTACCCCATAAGGAAAATAAGCTTACTCGTACATCCTTCTCCCATCCAGACTATACTGTCGGCTTTGGACTCGCACCAAATCCTGCCTAAAAAAGGCTCACGGGCTTAGAATTGCTTCATCACCGTCGATTGGGAATTTCACCCGACCCCGAAGGAATACACTTGTATAAAATTTTTAGGGTTTTATGACAAAAAGAAAACCCCATAGATGTATCTCTACGGGGTGGATTAGGAAATTCATGTTAAAAGCATCACTAAATAAACCTCTAAGAGTGTATCTCACTCCATAAGGAAATAAGCTTACTTGCACATCCTTCTCCCATCCAGACTATACTGTCGGCTTTGGACTCGCACCAAATCCTGCCTTAAAAAGGCTCACGGGCTTAGAATTGCTTCATCACCGTCGATTGGGAATTTCACCCGACCCCGAAGGATTATTCATCTATTAAAACGTAGTATAACACTTGGAGATTAAAAATTCATCAAAAACAACTTACACCACATTTAATTTAATAATTATTAGTTAGCTGGCACTAGTTTCACCATGTAAGACATAGCTTTATCTAAGTCCACATACTCACGATACTTCCAAGTCATGTAATCCATTGCACCGCCAGGTTTTATATCAAGTAGCGTAAGACCCGTATCTTCTAATAACATGTTTAAATCTTGAGGAGAATAACATCTTAGCGATTGAGTGACTTTTTCCTCTCCGTCAAACCATGTATCTAACATACGACAACCTATAAAATCGAAATTATATTTTCGCAGCTTACTTCCGATCTTCATCTCTTGACCTGCCACATATGCCCAATACCAAGGCGTATATATATCTATTAAGATACATCCATCTGGTTTTAGCCACTTGCTCATTCGTTTTAATAATTTTCGTTGATCTTGATCCTCACCAATTCCAAATCCATCTATATAACAAATAACATCAAAGGATTTCGGAAGCTCAATCTCATAAAAGTCACCTTCTATAATTTCAAGCTCACCTATTAAATGATGTTCGCTTTTCAGCTTTCTCATGTAGTCAACTCGCGAGGATACCAACTCAAGAGCAGTTACATCATATCCTTTTTTAGCAGCTGTTATGGCAAATTCTCCGCCTCCAGCCCCTAACTCCAAAATAGACTGGAAAGGTTTAGATGCCAAATTCTCTATTTTCGCCAATATTTCCTCATGCTCTTCGTTTGGACCTGTTAAGCCTTCTTCATATAATCGAAATTGTTTATCGTAAAATTTTTTTACCCATTCCATCCTGAACACTCCTTATTCAACATTTATTATTCAATAAGGCCGATCAGGATGGATCAATTGTAAAGCAACATGTATTGTCCTCCAATAACTTGTAGTCTCATAATCTATAACACAGATTTTTCAGAAATCTATCCTATATATTCGATAATAGTATATGTAATCGTTCCTTTAATTCCTCCAAATTAGCGTAAGCATAAGATAGCCGTATATGATGTAAATCTTGTGAATCATATATATAACCTGGATTTATGAGAACATTTTGCTTGATTAATTTCAAAAAAAGCGTCTTATTCACAAGAGGCTTATTAAACCTAAGCCAAATATAGAACCCTCCTTTTGATTTCTCCCATGTAGCAATTCGCCCAAAATCTTTTTCAAGAATAGTCTCTATAAACAAAGCTCGTTCCTTTAATTGCTGGCGTAGCCTAGTAACATGTTCCTCATATAAACCAGAAGAAAGCCAATAGGCAACTATTTCTTGTGAAAAAGCACTCGATCCATAGTCTGTTTGCATTTTAATATCCGCGAGTCGATTAATAACGGCTTCAGGGGCAACAACCCAACCAATTCGGAGTCCAGGGCTTAGTGTTTTGGACACGCTTCCTATATATAAAACTTGCCCTGTTTGATCCAAAGATTTCATGGCCGGCGGAGACTCTTCAAACAATAATTCATGATACACATCATCTTCAACAATTGGTATTTGTAATGCTGTGCATATATCCAATAATCTTTGGCGCTCCTCAATCGTTAAACTACTTCCTATTGGATTATGCAAAGTCGGTATGGTATAGAAAAGTGATTGTTTTTTCCCTCTTGCAGCTTTTAATGTTTTAGCTAAGTGTTCATTCTGCTCGACGGACACCATTTGCATACCAGCTGATTGAAACGGATGAACTGAGTTTAAATAAGAAGGATGCTCTTGAAAAATGATTGATTGCTGTTCCAGTAAACCAACGGAGATCAATTGCAAAGCTTGTAAAGCTCCAGAGACAATTAAAATGCTTTCTGGCGACGTATGTATTCCACGTTTTTTCAAATAGTCACTTAAAATTATTCGTAGTCTTTTACTTCCTTTCGGCTCTGAATAACCGATATCTCGCGCGTTTAATGAAATAGATTGCAGTGATTGTTCTAAAAGCTTAGTAGGTAGTAGTTCTGGGGAAAGTTCACCAGTACCAAGCCTAATCATAGAGGAATCTTGTTCATATTCATTAATGAGCTGGATTGTATGATAATTTGGTTTATGGATACTTGCTTCTATATGTTTGTGCCAATTTGGCTGTGATTTATTGAGTAACATATTCCAGGAGTTATTCGATACAAAAGTACCGGCTCCTCTTTTCATTTCCAGTAATCCATCCGCTTTTAATTCGTCCAGAACTTCAATGATTGTGCTACGATTCACGCCTAACAACTCGGCTAATTTGCGCTGAGGTGGAAGTTTCATGCCAACTGTCCATTCTCCGCGACTAATAAGTGTTGTCATCCAATCAACAATTTGGATATGGAGTGACAAATGCGAGTGGCGATCTGGTTTCCAGTTCAAAGTATCGCTCCTTTAATTGGTTGGTTTAGAAACCATCCAATTGGTTGTTTTCTTCTAGTTGTAACATAGCTAAACTAGTTATGGAAGGGAGTTTTTGAATTTGGAAGCGATATTACACGGAATTTTATTAGCATTTGGACTTATATTGCCATTGGGCGTACAAAATGTCTTTATCTTTTCACAAGGTGCTAGCCAACCAAGTTTGTTGAAGGCTTTTCCTGCAGCTATTACAGCCGCACTTTGTGATACCTTACTAATTGTACTTGCAGTATTCGGTTTGTCTGTCATCGTCTTGCAATTAGAGGGCTTGCGATTAGGCTTAATGATTGTGGGGATTATCTTTCTATTGTATATGGGATACTCTATTTGGAGAACAAAGTCGGCTAGCCTAGAAACGGGGAAAAGTTTAAAACCAAAGAAACAAATTGTCTTTGCGATGTCCGTCTCCCTGTTAAACCCGCATGCTATTTTAGACACGATTGGTGTCATAGGGACTAGCGCTTTAAAATATGTAGGAACAGAGCAATTATTATTTACAGCCGCCTGTATCATTGTATCCTGGTGTTGGTTTTTCGGGCTGACAGTTGCAGGTGCAACGATCAAAAAGCTTGATGGAACAGGTAAGCTAATGACTATTTTCAATAAATGCTCCGCTGTTTTTATTTGGTGTACTGCGGGTTATCTATTGATAGGATTGCTCTAAACACAAAACGTCCTAAAGCTAGCTACTGCTTTAGGACATTTCCATCTCATACTATCTAATAGTTCTGAATATAAACACTTTATTTATTCGATTACTTCTGTATAATATTTTACAAATGAGGTGAATTCGATGATTAATCAAGGGAAAGAATTGCTGAGGCAAAGATGTAAATACTTATCTAACATGGAAATTTTACAACTAGAACAGGCAATGGACTTTGCCGAGCGAGCGCATAGTGGTCAAAAAAGAGCAACAGGCGAACCATATATCATCCATCCGCTTGAAGTAAGTTTAATATTAGCAGAATATAAAGCAGATATTATATCTCTAATAGGTGCATTACTCCATGATGTGGTGGAAGACACGGAAATTACCTTGTCTGAGATCGAACAGCATTTTGGCAAACAAGTTGCTTTCATTGTAGATGGTTTAACAAAGTTTGAAAAAGGGACAATCGCAAAGGAAGAATACAGCGCTGTTAACACAGAAAAGCTTCTTTCAACTGCTATTTTAGACATCCGTGTAGCTGCCATAAAATTGGCGGATCGTCTACATAATATGAGAACACTTGCAATCAAAAGAATTGAAAAGAAAATACCTTATGCAAATGAAACATTATTATTCTTTTCTCCACTAGCTGAAAAGCTTGGATTATATAGACTACAAGAGGAATTAGAAGATTTAGCATTTAGCTATTTAGATTCGACTCGGTATAAACAATTTAAACAAACAATGGAAGGTCTCGCTAAAGACTACAATACTACTTTTCAAAAGTTCATTCAAAAAGCTCAACTATGCGAATCAAATAACGTCATTATCCATGTAGAGTTTCGTATGTCTCCTCTCTTCAAGTCCTATAATCTGATAAGTGAAGGAAGTCCTGTTTCTGATCTTTTTACAATTCATGTTACAACTAAAACCGCACGAAATTGTTACACTGCTTTAGGAATTATCCATTCATTATTTGAACCTGTACCTGATCAGTTTATGGATGAAATAGCGATTGAAAAACATCCATTTTTAAAACAGCTAAAAACAAAGCTTAAAATCAATAATCAAATCGTCCTTGTCAATATCCAAGATGAAAGAACAAATAGCTTCTATAAAAATGGAGTCTTTGACTATTTGCAAGAAACCAATATGCGAAATCTAAGTGAGCTACTATTAGGAAGCTCCATTCACACGATAAAATCAATCTCGAATAATTCCATTGCATTTTGCGAGTTAATTTCTTTTGAATTATTCCAGGAAGAAATAACGGTATTCACTCCAACAATGGATGTGTTTATACTACCAGCAAACTCGAATATCATCGATTTTGCATATGCATTCAATCCTTCACTTGCAAGCAAAATGTCCTTTGCCAAAGTGAATGGTGAAGTACAATCCCTTCAAACAATATTACAAGATATGGACATTGTTGAAATTCACACCAAAAGCAAAATAACGGCAAACGCTAAATGGCAGCATCATGTACAAACATCAAAGGCTATAAAAGAAATAATGGAAGTTGTTGAAGAAAGTTAAAAAAGTTTCATAACGGTAAGCATACATCCCAGAGCAACACTTACAGCCGAAATCGAGCAAAATTGCTTACTTACACGCGGCAAACTTGCTAGAGACAAAATTTCATGTATATTTTTCCAGTTAATGGCTTAGGGCAATCAATTGATAATCGAAAGCAACCAGTTCTTGTTATAAAGCAACTAAATCAGCGTGAAAGCAACCAAATTAACGATGAAAGCAACCAATACTTATAATAGCAAGATTACGTGAAGTGAGACGAAGATGACTGTAACTCGCTTTTTTAAACGTTGCGCAAATGTCCTTCAATGTTGCGCATTTACTATTTTACATTATTCACCAAAAGGAAATACCTATTCTCTTACTTTCCACCTAAACTATCGCTCCTCATTCAGTTTTGCTTTCTTAGTGTGACATTTTTTATCTTTCAAGTTCTAACTCTCCAAGCTCATCATAAAATAGAAGAATTCTAACTTTTAGAAATGATAAATTGCTGGAAAAGGGGACAAGAAGATGTTTGCTGTTCATTTTTATGAAAACAAGACAAAAGTGTTAAATCAAGCGTTAAGAAGTATACCTTCAGTAGGAGAAGATATAAAAATTAAAGGTCGGAAAGGAAAAGTTGTCAATGTAACAGAAATGGATGAAAACACCTATCATGTATATATAGAGTTTGAAAAAATAGTAGAGAAAAATATTGCAAGCAAAGACCTTGGGAAGAAAAAAAGAAGATAAACATTCCTAATAAATAGAAAAAAGCGAGGGTTATTTTTACTCTCGCTTTTTATTGTATTTTCCGCAAAAACGATAGACTCCTTCTTCCTATTGCCCTATAATTACGAATATAACGGCTAAAAACGAACAATGAGGTGTAACTTATGAATAAATATGCGCAAGTTTTTCAAGGAACTGCTTTTACTAGCAAATCACCAAAAGAAGTGGAAATCTTAAAAGACTATCTCTTTTGCATTAATGACAAAGGGATGATTGAGCGAGTTGTGGCTCCAGCAGATACCGACTATTCGGTTTTACTAAATACTTATGAAGGAAAAGAAAACTTTCGCCGCTTAGCGAAAGGTCAATATTTTTTACCAGGTTTTATTGATTTACATGTGCATGCTCCGCAATGGGCACAATCTGGAACAGCACTAGATATTCCCCTGTATGATTGGTTAAATACATATACATTCCCAATTGAGTCTAAATTTTCGGATTTAGAATTCGCAAAAGCAGTCTACGAAGATGTAGTAAGCACGCTGTTAGCTAATGGAACGACTACTGCTCTTTATTTTGCAACTGTACATAAAGAAGCAAGTTATTTGCTAGCAGAAATATGCGCGAACAAAGGACAACGCGGCTTAGTAGGGAAAGTTGTCATGGATAATCCCGATCAAAATCCAGACTTTTATCGAGATGCAAGTACCGAGACCGCATTAGAAGATACGGAAGCATTTATTTTAGCTGTAAAAGAACTTGCCAAAACTACTAAACAAGGGGTATATCCAGTAGTTACACCTCGTTTTATCCCAAGCTGTACGGATGATGCTTTAAAAGGTTTGGGAGAGCTTGCCGCTAAACACGATACACATATTCAATCGCACTGCAGTGAAAGTGATTGGGAGCATGGCTATGTACAAGATCGATTCCAAAAGAACGATGCCTTTGCATTGAATGATTTTGGCCTATTAGGTGAGAAATCGGTAATGGCCCATTGCAACTTCTTAGATGATAACGATGCAGATCTGTTTGCGGAAACAGGAACGGCGGTTTGCCATTGTCCAATATCCAATGCTTACTTTGCCAACAGTGTTATTCCGATCGCTCATTTACATGCAAAAGGTGTAGAGATCGGCTTAGGCTCTGATATTTCTGGTGGTTTTTCGCCTAGTCTTTTCGATAATGCTAGACAGGCTGTCATCTCATCGAGAATGTTAGAAGATGGGGTAAATACAACGATTCCTGCTAGTGAGCGTGGGGTGCCAAATTCGCGTATAACGATTAATGAGGCATTTTACTTGGCAACTGCGGGTGGAGGAGAAGGTTTAAGTTTACCAATCGGACGGTTAACAGAAAGTTATGCATGGGATGTACAAATCATCGATACGAAACTAGCGACTGCAAAATTACCTATTTTCAACGAGGAGGAAGATTTGGATGATGTCTTCCAAAAAATAATGTATCTAGTTCGACCAGAAAATATTCGGGAGGTCTGGGTTCAAGGAGAAAAAGTCCACTCACGTATATAATCATGTAGGAGGTGCTAATACAACTAGCACCTCCTACAATTAATTGGAACTCATCGGGCATCTTGCTCCTTGAGTTCCTTTTCACTAGCAATTCTAGTTATTCTTTCTAACATTGTCGGATGGCCATATCGAAACCATTTTACAAGGAGTGGAGGATTCACTTCATTTAATCCAGCCTTCGTAAGTTGCTGGAAAGTGCTAACAGCTGCCTCGGGATCTGCCATTAAATCAATTGCATATTGATCTGCTCTAGTTTCTTGGTATCTAGAGACGTAATTTGATACTGGACTGGAAACGAACAGTAAAAAAGAAGTCATCAGTAAAAATAGTGGCAATGAATGAATCGCATTTAATCGATTAATATTTAAGACACGTCCAAAACGAGCGATAATCCTAGGCATTATTTTCGCCATTAACCAAAGTCCAACAAGCGTTGTTAAAAGATAGCCAGCGATTCCGAAATAGATATGCTTCTCCACATAATGCCCCATTTCGTGTGCCATGATGAAGAGAATTTCACTTTCCGATAATCTGCTTAACGTCGTATCCCATAATACAATTCTTGCATTACTTCCAATGCCTGTAACATAGGCATTTAGCGCATTTGTCTTTTCCGCCATATTCACTTCATATACATGCTCTGTCGGGATATTCGCCTGCTCTGCAACCGCCAAAATTTTCGTTTCCAATTCTTTATTCGTCAGTGGATAAAAATCATTATACAATGGGTCAATTACGACAGGTTGGATAAACATCAGGAATATCGTAAAAGGAATCATTAATAACCAAGCATGCAACCACCATCTCTTTGTGCTTTTATTAATTAGCCAATAAAGAACGGTTACTAGGAGTACAGTCTCTCCGAGCGTAATCCAAAAATCAATTAGATTGTCCCGCATCCATGAAGAAAAAGCTTGCGTACTTATTCCGTAGTACTTGCTTAAGTAAAACCTGAAATAATCTAATGGAAACATTACGATAAAAAGGAAAAACGATAATAAAAACAAATAAACCGCATTTTTTACGATTGCCCATTTGTTTTTTAAAGGAAGCCATCTTTCAAACAATTGAGAAAGACCAGTAATCAAAATAAAAAAATAAACAAGCCATTCAAACGGAGTTAAAACAAAAAAGAGGAAATTTCTTATTTTTGAATACTCTCCACTTAAGTACAACTCACGCTCCGTCATAAACGTATCCGGGTCAGCAACTGTCCCTTTCAATGTTGCTGGAATACCACCACTTCCACTATGGAAAATATAAATATACATAACTAATGCATATACTCCAAATATCAATAGAGCAGTTATTCCCCATTTTTTCGCCAAATCCTCTTTCCCTCCTTACACTCTCTCCTACAGTAAGTGTAATCAAAAAGAGGAAAGATAGAACCACTTTCTTCAAGATAATGAGAAAAAACTCAGAAGGGAACTCCCAAGAGACTTCTTCAACTATTCAATCTAATATTATATTGCTTTTATATACGCGGTTAAATATTTCAAAAAACTTATACACCGAAAGAGTACATTTTATCTTTAATCTCTTGCAAATTAGTCAATTCATTTGCAAATAATAGAAATGACTCCTTATCATGTGCATCAAGTGTTTCATTTACCTTAAAATTCAAATGTAAAATTTTCAGCTCAAAATCTAATACGGAACATATACTACCGTTATTATATAGACTCTCTATATCTTCCACATGCATTAGAAATCTAAATTCACTGTTGACGATTACTAACAAATGCCAACCTAGAAGATCGACGTATTTCCGTTCATTTGTAATTGTCCAAACGTCTCCTTGTCGAAACTCAATAATATGTTGATGCTGTTGTCCCGGACAGCAACAGCTAACTTGTTGTTGAAAAGATTCTAGTATTACAAAACGATCATACATAGGTCTTCCTCCTTCATTCATCTTCGTTTTTCAACTAAAATTAATCTAAGCTCTCTTTTTAATAACAAGTAAGAGTAACTTTCCAAATTTCAAATGAAAATGATTATCACTTTCATTTATAATTGTATATGATAATGTTTATCAACGTCAATGTTATTCAGTTTTAAATTTTCAGTATTTACTTTGTTACATAATAGAATTCCAAAATACAGCACAATTTTCACAAGAATTCTGCAGATATGTTTACAATAATAAAAGACCTCATTACGAAGGTCTTTGATCTGATTTTGCTCTTATTTATTTTAATCTAATAGATGAACCATATCATATGGATAGTAAGGAACATCCTTTAATATCTGATCATCCAACCCTAATATTTTTGCAACTGCCCCGCTTTCAAAGCTCCAGTAACCACTATAAATATCCTTTTTACTTTTGTGGGTATCATACCAACCTGTATCTTGATGACCATGATACCAATCTTTAGATAAATAGTTCTTTAAATGTGTTAATGATTCTTCTTTGTTAGCGGCATTAATAACGCTATCAAATGTTTGATATGGTATTTTGAACTTAAAATTTGGGGTACTTCCTTTCCATTCTTTATTAAAATGTCCCAATAAAAAATCTATTAAATAATCTTTCACGCCATCTTGAGCTACCATTTTCTCTAATTCACGCATTTCTGCCTTTCGGATATTTAACATGATTCCAATTGAAATCATCCAAACCATTTGAACATAACCTCTATCAGAATTCCATACCTGTTTCATAATGTGAAGAACTTTCGGAAATAAAATTCTTATGCTTTCAAGCGGTGCACCGGACGAATACAAAGCCTTCAAAACATTAAAATAGAAGCCTTCGATACCCCGAAGTCCTGATTGAACGCCTCTATCTGTAATTCCTCTTTCCTGAATCAAACTATTAATTGCTTTTTCAAATTTTTCAATTCTAGCATACTCATATTCTAAATATCCATTGAAATAATTGCTATTTTTTATGGTATCTCTCATAGTACATCCTCTTTTCTAATACTCTTTTATGTATAAACCATTTTCTTTTAAATGACCTATTTAGAAATCTTCTTTCCATGCTGTGTTATAGTTATCAAACCCCTCTGAACTGCTCCAAGCAACTACCGGTCACTCCTTATTATCCATTTTGCTTAAAATATAAGCAATAAACATATTCTCCAACATTTTTGATAATTACTAAATCCTTTTCCATTCCTAACTCTATATATCTCTGCGTGTTAATAACAACAGGAGCTCTATTTGACTTAGCCATACCTAAAATATCAACTCCAAATAATCCACCAGATCCGTAGGTGGTTAAAAACCACTTAAAACTTTCTGGTAATTCCACCCCAAGCTCATTTTGGACAAGAGTGATTTGAGTTTCATCTACTCCACCAGTAAAGTCATCAGATTCATTATGTTCGTCTATAAAATTTACTAACTCCTCTCTATCCATATATAGGTCCTCCTTTTTCCAGTCCCTTTAGGAACCGATGATTATATAAATACTGGTAAACCCTTAATAGGCTTTAAGAACAGTTATGTATTTTAGATTATTCTTTTAAGAATTCAATATTTGATTTATAGTTACTTCTTTTTCCAATTGTAAGTTATAAAAACTTACATGAATTCCTTCCTCGTATAACCAACACAAATCAGTTCCATAAGGAGCCTCAAAAATTTCTAAGATAACAGGAGAAAATTTGGAAATTGATTGCGCATTTAATATGATAAAATTAATTGGATCATTAACATATTCATCACCGTCTTCTACAGAATAAAAGTTCCAACCATTTAATTCTGGTATGGAGCTTTTATCCCGAAATGAATATCTTATTGGCTTACCGCTAAGAATATTCTTCGAAACAACAAAACCACCATATTTGCTGTTATTTCCATTACCAAAATCACCTTTTCTCTAGTCGCAGTATATAGAAAAACAACACTCCCACCTAATCTGCTACTCTTTTAGCTAATTTCCTCCACGACTTTTTTTATATCAACCGTTCCACGTTCTTCAAGTAATTGCTTTAAAGAGTATCCAGATTTATTTAAATCGTGAATATGGGGATGTTTTTTCAAACATTTTATGATTAGATAATTCCCTTCCTCTGTTCGTTTTTTTAATACTTCTTGACATAATGACAACAATGCTGAATTACCGAATTTTCTGTCTCTTATATTCAAATTAACCCCTAATTCCACTAGCCTATGAGCCAATTCAACTGCACCAGTAAAATGAATATTTGCTGCTAAATAGTGTAGTTCATTACATTCTTCATTTGAAATTATATTTACCTTTGCGTTATTGTCCAATAAAAAGTTGGCAATATCAAACTTTCTACTAATCAATGCTTTTTCAAGTAAACTAATGCCGTTTCTATCAACAAGATTTACTATCTTTTCAATGCTTTGGTTCTCCATTCTTAGCTTCTCCATAAACAATTCAAAATTGCCAAATCTAATAATAGTCCAATAATCAGCTTTCTGAATATCCATTATACGATAATCTCCTAATTCTTTATTGTGACTTCAGTTAGTACTAGGTACCAAATGAAGCATCCGATACATTTGGTAAGTTATAGTACAATATACCATCCGAATATTTAATAAACTATTAATTTTTTTGGTGCCAATCTGACTACTCTTAGAAAGACTATTTTGTAAACTGTAGACTACTATGCTGCTTCTAATTTCTTCACTTGTATTTTTAAATGTCTTGTAGCCCTATTACAATCCATTCATCTACAACATCCCAGAAATTCAAATTATATTCAGGCTGATCATTGCTAAACCATAATGTAGCTGCACCATCGATACAGTTGGTTATATCAATAGCAACATATCCTCCCATGCCATTTTGAAAAACCCCATATGTAGTATCCATAATAATTCCTAAAGGTTCATCTAAATCTTCAAGTATTCCCCATTCATAATCCTCAAAATGAGTAATGTGTTCCACTGGCACAAGCCCCATAGCTTTACTTGGCAGATAATAAAATCCATTATGTAACTTTTCATAGAACTTCTTAATAGATCTTGGTAGTTTTGACCATGCTTTCTTCATTTCTGGAATAAATAACGAGTTGGTTGGTATACCGCCTTCATAATATAAAATTTCTTCATTTTCACTTTGTACGCTGTATAGTACTGCATATTGTCCATTATCTATTATCAATTCAAATTCTAATAGATTCTCTTGCAAATACGATATAGTATTGTTCATTTCTTTTTCGCACACACTATTCCATAAAGCTATTAATTTATCTTTCTTTTTGATTTTATCCGTTTCTTTAAATATTTCTTTCCATTCTTCTGGCATATTTTCAATAGTGAGTAAGTCCTTGTTAGATACAAACTCTATGTTTTTTCTATACTGTTTTAAAAAAGATAATTTATCCACTGGAAATCACCCCTGTTTATTTATCCTATTAGACTTCTTTATAAAGGCACTTGGTGCTCTTTCTAGCCTTATAAGTACACAAGAACATCTTTATATTCCAACATTTACTCTACTAATATCCAGTATATCTGAGATCCCTTTCTCTCGCATTTTTTCTAGTAGATACCCATGTCCTTTTTCCAATGCAACGCTTCTTTCTTCGTCATAAATAGGTACTAATGAATAAAAGTGAACCTTTCCTTGTTTTGTATTCAGATTCTCCAATTCTGTTTCTTGAGGGCGACACACCAGTATACTTGATAATTTTGTATCAGATGCAAATGGCTGAGGAGGTTCTCCATTAGGAAGAATAACTCCTTCTTCAAGCCAACCATCGTAAATATGTGGAATATGAGCTACTTTCCTTAGCCACCTAAATGGCCAACCGTTATTTTGATCATTCAAATTGTCTTCCTCAACTTTCCAACTTGAAGGCAATTTTAGTAACAACTCTGCATATTTCAACTCATTTTCTTTCTCTGTAAAAATCATAGGTTCGTCACTCATACCTGTCGTTACAAGAGTTATGAATTCCTTATTAATTGATGGAGGGATAATATGAATATTGACTGATACTCTACTACCAGGAACAGTTTCACTTATTGTGTTTTTGATATTTCCAATATGTTTAACCAAATGCTCTAAAATCTTATCTTGATGGTCTTTACTGTTGTCTTTTGCTGTTGTAGTAGTAGAAAAACCTTTTTTATCTTCTAACAACTTCATGATCTCTTCTTGCCCTTGTTCCTTTGCAAATGTTAATGCGTCCATGTTTTTCTTTGACTCACCGCTATATTTAATGTCCGTATCTATTCCACTTTCAATTAATAGGTTTGCAATCTCTACATGCCCATTACTAATTGCACCAAACAATGGATTTCTTTCAGGTTCGCTTACGTCCAACTCAGCTCCGTAAGCTAATAAGTATCTTACTACATCAATATATCCTGCAGAAGCAGCTTCGTTCAACGCGCCACCGCCGTATACACCACCTAGCATATTAATATATAAGCCGAGTTCTAATAATTTTTTTACTATATCTAACTCCCCTTTAGAGGCTGCGACATGAAGCCACGTTCCAAAGGGGGTCATCGTATTTAAACTACCAGCATTAGAGCCGATTAATTCAACAACTTTTTCAGTGTTTCCTTTTTTTATTGCCGAACGAATTTCTAGTGCTACTTGTTTACTTTCCATCTCTCAACTATTGCTCCTTTTACAACATCACTAGGCTCATTAACTATTTACACCAGTCAATAAGCTCCGTTATTTAATTTGGATAAAAATTTTGTAGGAAGCCCCCTAAATAGAACCTTCAAAAGCATTCAGTCGGTGGAGATTATAATTTAACTGAGTACTGTAGCGAATGCAGATTCAAGCATAACGTCAAAATCGCGAAAAGACTCCATATGCTCACCTGAAGGCTTATCTAGTTCAACAAAAATTTTTGTTGAAACATTATAACAAAACCAAGCTATATCTGAATCTCCCAAAAAAATCAGTTTATCTTCGCCTTTAATAGACTCCCACGTTTCATTGGCATCAAAAAAACTGTCCACCTGGTTTATTTGCTTAGTATCTAGAAAAACTTTATCAATCCCATAAATTTTAAGTCCATTAAATTCAATTCCATTTACTGTTTGTAGATATTCATAGTATTGCTGGGGTAGTATATCTTCACCAAATTTTTCTACTACAGATTTACGAAATCTTGATAACTCATGTTGATTGATAGGTAAATTGAGTTTTCGATTTCGTTTCTCTCTTATTTTGGCAATCTGATTAACCTGCTCTCTCCACATATAATCACCTTCTAAGATTATTTATTCTTTATTGGAATGTAACCTTTTTCCGACATTTACTTTAGGAAAGTCCAATATCGAATAAAGTCTTAAATTAAATCAAAAATCTAATTCTTTCTCATTCCCTTCATAATCTACTAACATTGAACCTTCTTCTAAAACATCCATAAGCCACTCTATAAAACCACTCCAAGTACGCGAAACTGATTTATTTTCAGTAGCCCATTGAACAACCTCAGTATCTTGAACATTATTCGTATTTAAATCAAAGCAGATAGAATCACCATAATTCAAATCTGCAATTATAAATAAATTATCCGTCATCCTTGGGCGTCTATGGTTTTCCCAAAATGACTCATTAATGTATGAAGTACCTCTTCTTTTTTGTTCTAAAGCTGACGAATCAATCGCTGATAATACAGTTCCAGGAACAAATAATTCTCCACCATTACAAACTTGCAAAAATTCTTTATATATTTTAGGAAATTTAAAGTTTATTTCTTTTTCTACCTGTTCAATATTGTGGAGGTCAACCCCAGGATTTAATGAATGCACAGTGTCCACATATTTATTAATTTCTTCCAAAAAAGGCTTTAAATCTTCATGTACGTCAAATGCCATTTTCATATTCTCCTTTAAGTATCTAATAGCCAAGTTTTAACTCAATTCCCTTTAAAATTTCATCTACAGAATTGCCAAACATATTTGGATCTTCCTTTTTAATATCCATTAATAAATTTATGATAATCCCCTTAGTCTTGAGATCTACTTTAGTTAGTCCATTAGCATATATGCTTCTCACTTGTTCATGATTTAAAATTCTGTAATGTAACTCTTCCATCCATTCTCTTGCCCTATCAATAATACTTGGAACTGCTAATGCTATTAAATATACTCCTTCTTCAATACTCTCTTTATAAAGATGCTCTATTCCATGTACAAGACCGAACATAACCTCATATCGTTCAGTATCATCGTCAAATACCATGCATAATTCTGTAATAATAGACTTATTTCCAAAATTAATAAGATTGGCTAATGCTTTTTCAAATTCTGATACTTCTGTTGGAGATTGTAAGAGTCTATTAGTATAAATTTTTTTAACTTAGATCTCACATTCACACATTTACACCTCAATTACTTTTTTTCTAGTTCAGGATATAAGTCGCTATGCTTTCTAATCGTAATTAGAAGTCCCTACATTGCTCTTAAATAATAATTTCATCCTTTTCGTTAAACACTGCCACTCATCAAAAATTATTTTATCATCCGGTAGTTCTTTCCATGCTTGTTCTAATAAAATGACAGAGTCCTCTAGATTTCCTTTGTCAAATTCTTCATTACTCTTATCCATTAATTCTTTATTAATCACCTCTTAAATTTCACTTTTAATCACATCAAAATATTTCTCCTCTTCATTTTCAAAAATCGAGTAGCCTTCCAGAATATATGCTCTCAGTAAATAATCTTTGGCTTTATTAACGTCTCCTAATTCATACAAGGTCTCACCAAGACGTAACATAATAAAAGGATTTTCTATTCCATCAGGACAATTAATCGCATTAAATAAAAAATCTTTCGAAGCATTATAATCTTTATTCATATAACAGGTATCACCTAATGCTATGTAAATCCATGTGCTTGCTTCCCAATTATGTTTAGGTTCGGGAACTAAATCTAAGGCTTTTAAATACATTTGTATGGCATTATCCAAGTCAAAACTATTAACTAAGTCATCTCCTTGAGAGCATATAATTACTACTCTCTCATATAGTTCATCCTGTAATTCCAATATGAATTCCTCCCAATTATCTGGTGATAAGCATTCCTAGAAACTTCTTTATAGAAATCTTGTGCAAGCCCCCTAAAAAAGAGGAAAGATAAAATGTTTTCTTTTTAACCTTTTTATATAAAACTTAATATTAAAAGGTTCTTTTAAGTACTGTTTATGTTTAACAGGATTATAGTTGACTTTCTAAAAGAATAAATAGAAAATTATGTATATAGATAAATATATCGAGTGTTTCATCATTGAATTATTAGGAGGGTATAAAATGCAAGAAGATCTATATTCAGCAAGCATTACAGATGAATACATAGAAAAAACGAAAAGCTATAACCTTAGCAGTTTATTTATAGCTGCTTTCTTTGGTCAAATTATTGCAATTACAGCATTGGGATTGCAGAATGCGATTTGGCTAAAAGTAGAGAAGAAGATTTTATATAAGCTTATTACCGTCAGCGCTTCTTTGTTTCTCTTTAAAATATATTTAACTTATGCAATTACCCATCAAATAATCAACTTAGACGAAAGTTATATTAAAATTATTGGTAGAGTAATAGGAATTGTTACTTTTATCATTTATTATAACTATTTAAATGGCACCTTTAAAGAACATATGTCTTTAAACGGTAAAACACAATCGCTAGTTCTTCCAGGGATCATTTGGTGCACTATTGGCATTGCAATAGAATTTTTTATGATAAATTTCATCTCTAGTATATAGTTAGACTACCAAAAGGAGGATAGAAAATTGATCAAGGAAAAAGCTGTTTCATTGGAACTAGTAGAGCATTATTTTCACATTAATAAATACGAGCAAGTGATAGAAATATTTAAAGACGGCATGGGAGAATACATCAACAACGGTTTAGCCTGGTATATTCTTGGATACAGTAATTATTCTCTAGAAAACTATGAATTAGCTGAAGAGCAGATGAAGGAAGCCCTCCGTTTTGGTATCCATGAAGAGCCGGTACTTCATGTATTAGGAATGATATATATTAATACGGAACGGTGGCAAGAGTCAGAGAGTGCCCTTCTCGAGGTGCTCCGAATAAATCCTAAAAGTGCAGATGCTCATGCAAGTTATGCATATTTGATGAAATTAGTGGGCCAAAGAAAAAAAGCATCCTTACTCATAAAGAAAGCATTAGAAATGAATCCAGAGGATGGTCGAACACTCCGATTACATTATTTTATAGAAGAGTTAGGCAATGGGAAGAAAGAGCAAATTAATTCTATACAAAAGTATATGAACTCGAATGACTCTGAGCTTGAAAAATTGCTGCATTTAGGTCATGCAGCTCAAAACCAAAATGATCCAAAAAAAGCTATGGAACATTACGGGCAAGCATTTGCCTTAAATCCCGAAAATAAAAAGTTGTTGGCTACACTTGAGGAGCTTGAAATTGATGCACACCCCTTATTAGTTCCAAATAGACTGGCGGGTAGACTGGGTTGGGGGGTTATATGGATAATAGGAGTAGGACTCACAATCCTATTATTTTCATTGGATTTTAATATGATAGGTACTATTTGGCTTTATACATACATTGCATTTTGTATTTATACTTATTTATCAGTACCAATGGTAAAGTTCTTACTAAAGAGAAAAAGGTGATAAAATGGATAAAGTGAAATGGCTACAACAAATGGTAGAACAAAGTCCTCAAGATGCCCAAGCTCACTATTGGCTTGGAAAAGAACTAGCTGAAAATGGAAGTTTACTAGAGGCGGTTCAATCTTTCTCAACTGGTATAGCTTGCTGTCAGGATGAGGAGCTTCGCATAGAAATAATTCAAGAACTCACAGCTGTAAGTTCAAGACTTCAACAGCAAAAGATAAAAGAAACCGTGCAATCATCCGGGGAATTGTTGGAAGAAGGATATTCTGAACCAAACATGCTTGTAGAACAACAAACAAACTTACAGCAATTAAAACCGAAGCTTAAAGTTATTGAAGGAAATGGTGCCAATAAAGAGGTTAAAAGTGTTTCTAATACGATAACCTTTGAAGATGTTGCCGGCTTAGAAGATTTAAAAAAGACGATTACTCTTCGGATTATAAGTCCTTTTTTTAACAAAGGATTATTCGCTAAATTTAAGAAGAAATCAGGTGGAGGAGTGCTTCTCTATGGTCCTCCTGGGTGCGGAAAAACATTTATTGCTCGAGCGACTGCTGGGGAATGTAAGGCAAATTTCTATCCAGTCCATATTACAGATATTTTAGATCCATATATTGGCGTAAGTGAGCAAAATCTCAAGGATATCTTTGATAAGGCCCGCTTTCAAAAGCCTAGTATTATGTTCTTCGATGAGGTTGACACCATAGGATATAGTCGTTCCAAGTCTTCCTCACATCTTAGAGGAGTAATTGATACCTTTCTTTCCGAGATGGAAGGTATTGATACGAGTACAGATGAAGTGCTTGTCATGGCTGCTACAAATACTCCGTGGGATATAGACAATGCATTAAAGCGTCCGGGCAGATTTGACCGATTGATATTTGTTGCTCCTCCGGATGAGAAAGCAAGAAAGCAAATCTTTCAATTAAAATTAATGGGTCGATATGCGGAAGAAATAGACGTGGCAGCACTTGCTAAAAAAACCGAGTTTTACTCAGGTGCAGATATAGAAAATGTAGTGGAAATGGCTTCAGAAAATGTTTTAGAGGAAATTCTGACCACGGGAAATGAACGACCACTAAACACAAATGATCTAATGCATGCACTTAGCAATCAGCAAGCATCCACTTTAGACTGGTTACGTACGGCAAAAAATTATGTAAAATATTCTAACCAAAGCGGGCTTTATAATGATATTGAAAAATATCTTCAAAAGCATAGCAGAAGCATTTAGGGAAAATGAATGTATGGCTTAAGTTAAATATGAATATTAGATAAGCTTATAAGAAACCCTGTTGTATCAAGTTAAATTACGCTGATATCGACAGGGTTTTCCATTGACCAATTAGCGTAAGTCCGTCTTCCAGTTCGCCTTCTAGAAATTGTTCCTCCATATCAACTAGCCCTAATACTGACTCATAGATGGAATTTACTTTACTTCTTAATTTATTAGCTATGATAAATCATGTTATTGTATGTAAAAATGCAAAAAAGGACTAGTCACTAATAGTAGACAAGTGCTTTAAGTTCAGTTCGTTTAATGTTCTACTTTATTGTTTATCTTTTAAAAATTTCAAGTACTTTTCGTCATCTTCACTAAAGCACCTGCCTCTTGATTTCTTGTTTGCAGTATCAAGATACTCTTTTGCTTTACCTAAATCACCTAACTCATAAGCCACCTTTCCAGCCCATAGTTCTCTTTCACCTGCATCTCCTCTTGCGGGATCTGCGACAAATATATTATCAACCCATTTTTTCATCCGTTCGGTATCGTTTAATATAATAGATATATCTAAAATACCCCATATGATTAAAAAGCTCTCATCAAAAATCACTTTATTATCTGGTAGTTCTTTCCATGCTTGTTCTAATAAAACGACAGACTCCTCTAGATTTCCTTTATCAAATTCTTCATTACTCTTATCCATCAATTCTTTTATGTGAGCACCTTTTTCACCTGTTACATAACTCATTTTTAATTACCTCTTAAATTTCACTTTTGATCACATCAAAATATTTATCCTCTTCATTTTCAAAAATCGAGTAGCCTTCCAGAATATATGCTCTCAGTATATATTCTTTCGCTTTATTAACATCTCCTAATTCATACAAGGTCTCACCGAGACGTAACATAATAAAAGGATTTTCTATTCCATCAGGACAATTAATCGCATTAAATAAAAAATCTTTTGAAGCATCATAATCTTTATTCATATAACATGTATCACCTAATGCTGTGTAAATCCATGTACTTGCTTCCCAATTCTGTTTAGGTTCGGGAACTAAATCTAAAGCTTTCAGGTACGTTTTTATTGCATTCTCAAATTCAAAACTATTAACTAAATCATCACCTTGAGAACATATACTTACTATTCTTTCATAAAGTTCATCATGTAATTCCAATATAGACTCCCCCTAATTATCTGGTGGTAAATATTTCTCTCCTAAGCTAGCACCTTGAGAACGGTTTATACTATAGTGTTCCAGATAATAATTATTTGAATCAAGAATCCATTCTCTTACCTCTTTTGACTTTGGACCATAATTACTACCAATTTCATTCCACCATGTAACGGCATCTGTTTTGTATGCCATATCTGCTTCATTTAAAGGACGCCATTTATTTTCACCGTCTAAGAATTGAGTTTTACCACGTACATTTTGTATCTTGCCTTCTTGGGACATTCTTTCAATAACTTCTCTACCAGTTCTTGACGATTTACTTGGTGTTCTTCCCATATATTCTAGTCTATTACTAGTAGGTTTAACAATATCTTTACTCTTCGCCCCAACATCCACATTCTTTATATCAGTCTTAACATCGACATCGCCACTTTTAATCGTCGTAGGAATCTCCGTTTTTACTGGTGGCATGTTGAATATAAAGTCATTTGAAGTATCCAATTGGAAATGGGTTTTATATAATATATCTAGCTGGTTTTGTGTTTTACCTATTGGGCTGTTTACGACGTCTTGGTAAATGGGTGTATAGATGGATGCCATTTTCTCCGTGTTCACTACATTTCTTGCTTCAAATAAATCGCTGCCTTTTTTGACGAATTTCCCACCTGTGCTCGCCCATCCTGCAAAAGGGATCATTGCACCAAAAGATAATGCGGCGTTCGTATTATCTCCTCTAGCGGCATAAATAACCCCGTTTACACCGTCCGCTATTTCGCCAAATCCTGGGACAAGTCCAGCCACATCCAATACGGTCTGGAAGATATCTAGTCCTATATTTTCCTTTGGTTTCTCCATCTGAATACTTTCTTGTTTATATTCTACTTTAGAAACAACTTCATAGAAAACTGTTTCTCCACCCACAAATCACTTGGATTTAAGTATACTTTTGGGAACAGTTCTGTTCTAAAATCACTTCTTAAGGTAAGAACTTCCCATTGGTTTTGCTCAAATGTTATATCCTTTACCCCTGCTTTAAACAGGCCTTCCAAATCCGCCAGCCATGTATCCATCGCCTGCAAACTCTGTTCGATGGGATTTAATGCGTCGTCTGGGTCCCATCAAATTCGTGAAGCCCATTGACCGTATCAGTGTGCTTTCTTTTAGAATCTATGATTCCTATTTGTACCCCACGATCATCCAAATGGGGTAAACCAACAATATCACTGACCTGGTCCATGATACTATTGGTATCATCCGTCAAGCTTTCGGTCAGTTGACCAATTAGTGTAAGTCCGTCTTCCAGTTGGCCTTCTAAGAATCGTTCTAGTATGTAGCCTGCTGTATCTGGTTCGAACGAGTGAAGGGCTGCCTCCATCTGTTGAAGTATCTGTTTGAATTACTTGTCAATAAAAAAAAGATAGAGTAGGCGCATGAAAATTAATTCATGCGCCTCTCGCAGATCCGTACGTGCGGGTCATCGCATACGGCTCCTCCATGCTTATCCCCTTTGGG
>NZ_JBIVOJ010000025.1:0-16098 GCF_044754065.1 Psychrobacillus sp. NPDC093180
ATAATAGAGAACTTAAAAAGCTCATTTTGTTTTGCTGGCATCATCATTAAATGATGTCATAATTGTTTTGCTATCAGACTAACAAGTTAATCTGAATAGCTTATATCTTAACGTTTTGCATGTTCAGTTTTCAATGTTCATGTTGTCTGCCGTTTTGTTTACCTCTTGGCGACTCCTACTATATTACTCTCTTCATTTAAATAAGTCAACACTTTTTCTAAAGTTTTTTAAAGTAATATAGAAATAGCCACAACAGAAGCTACTCCAGGTATTCCTAATACTGCTACTACTGCACCCGTGAACAAATTAACAGGGATTGTATAGCCGGCTAAACCTAAAAGTAAGTGCACACCGTATAATAGTAAAATAGAAAAACCGATACGAAACAAGAAAATGGATAATCCTTCTACGATCCCGGAAAAAGATTTTCTAAACATAATAAGCAATAGTAATACTAGCGAGCCACCAATGATAATTAAATTCATGAATATCATTCCTCTCATAAAATAACTATCTATTACTGTATGAAGCTAGTACTACTATTATACTTATTTTAATATCACATTCCGGATCTTTGCTTCTTTATATAGATAGAAGTGAATACTCTCTGCAATTTTTCTTTTTGCCATCGCCTCTAAATTATAGTCATTCAAGTAATCCTCTATCCGTTGAGCCTGTTGCCAGTCTTCTTTTGTTTCTTGCATTAACTTTACAAATTGTTGATCGAATTCTTTTTTTAACTTTGCTCGTTGAAAAAACATAATAGTATAGCATCCCCCTTACAACTCACGGCGACCTTCTAATGCTTTAGATAAAGTTACTTCATCCGCATATTCTAAATCTCCACCTACAGGCAAACCGTGTGCAATTCTCGTTGTTTTAATACCAGAAGGCTTTACGAGACGAGAGATATACATTGCTGTTGCCTCTCCTTCTATTGTAGGGTTAGTTGCTAAAATCAATTCTTCCACCTGTGTGTCCTGCAGCCTCTTTAAAAGAGAAGGTACATTAATATCTTCCGGACCAATTCCATCCATCGGTGAGATAGCACCATGAAGCACATGATATAAACCGTTATAGTCCCTCATTTTCTCCATAGCTATGACGTCCTTTGTATCTTGGACGACACAAATCGTCGACAAGTCACGTTGTTGGTCTTGACAAATATGACAAGGATCAATATCCGTTATATGGCCACAAACAGAGCAATAAGTTAAATTTCGTTTAGCATCGACTAGTGCTTTTGCAAAATCTAAAACAGTGTCTTCTTTCATTGTTAATACAAAAAATGCCAGACGGGCCGCTGTTTTCGGCCCGATTCCTGGCAATTTCATAAAACTATCTATTAGTTTCGATATTGGTTCAGGATAATGCATCTTTTTTCCTCCTAGAACATACCAGGAAGGTTCAATCCTTTCGTGAATTGACCCATTGTGGCATTCGCTGTTTCATCTGCTTTTTTCATTGCTTCGTTTGTTGCAATAACGATTAAGTCTTGAAGCATTTCAATATCTTCTGGATCTACAACAGTTGGATCTAATTCTACTTCTAGTACTTCTTTATGACCAGACACAACGACTTTCACCATTCCACCGCCAGCTAAAGCTTCAAAGCGTTGAGTTCCTAGTTCCTCTTGTGCCTCCGCCATCTTCTTTTGCATTTTTTGCATTTGTTTCATCATACCTTGCATATTTCCCATTCCACGCATTATTAATTTCCTCCTTAGTCATCATGTACTTCTACAAATTCTTTTCCAAATAATTTTTCAGCTTCTACAATTAAAGGATCTTCCGAAATTTCTTCCATTCCTTGTAGAAGCTCCATTGCTTCTGTCGGCCCTGAAGTAGCATCTTCCGTATTTCCCGCATTACCTGGTTTCAAACCATTTTGACGTATAAACTCTTCTCTGATCTTCAACCAATTTTCCTCAGGCACGTATACGACCTCGTATAAAGTACCCGTTAAATTTGCAATTAACTGAGGAAAGGAAGAAGAAAAGGTTTTATTCTCCATGGCCATTTGACAGTGAATTTCATATTTAAATTTTAACACAAATGCACTAGAAGATGCTGCTACTGGTTCAGCATCATTTAATAATGCCGCATGTGATTTTTGAAGTTGTTGCAAAATATTGGCCCATTGAGCTTTAATCGTCTGGATATCACTTTTTGTTGCCGTTTTTAATATCTCTTGAATACGACCACTCGAAACCTTTACACCACTATTCGACTTTTGTCTTTGTCTTTTTGGTTGTTCTTGTGCCGCCGCATTTGATTGTGGTATTATCCCTTGGCTAATTTGTTGTTGGAGCTGCTGGATCTGACTCTCCAATGCTTTTACTTTCAGCTCAAGTTCTGAATTACTTTCGGTAGTTACTAGGTTACCTCTTGGAACTTGCGCTAATCTTATAATTGCTGTTTCTAAATATACTTTGGCGTGATTAGAAAAACGCATTTCCTGTTGGGTATTCGTTAATATAGAAATACTTTTATACAAAGTATCTTCCGCGAATTTAGAGGCTAACTCTTGAAACATAGTATCTCCTGTCGCAATTTCCAACAACTCTGTTTGTTCAGGTGCAACAAGCAATACAAGTAAATCACGATAAAAGGTAATAAAATCCTCTGTTAAACGAACCGGATCTTTTCCATCTTCTATTAACTGTTCTACACAGCTAAGTGCCTCCGCTACGTCCTTCTCAATTAATGCATTTGCTAATTGGAAAAATACATCCTGTCCTATAGAACCAGTTACTAATAATGCATCTTCTAGCGTCATTTTTTCTCCACTAAAAGACACTACTTGATCGAGCATGCTTAGTGCATCGCGCATTCCACCAGCTGCTGCTTGTGCAATTACTTTCAACACATTTTCATCGTATTCAATATTAGCATCTGTCAATACTTCTTTCATTCGTGAAACGATATCAGATGAAGTAATTCGTTTAAAATCGAAACGCTGGCATCTTGATATAATCGTCAATGGAATCTTATGAGGTTCAGTCGTCGCTAAGATAAATACTGCATGTGCTGGTGGTTCTTCTAATGTTTTTAACAAAGCATTAAATGCACTTGTGGAAAGCATATGCACTTCGTCAATAATATACACTTTGAAACGTGCATTGGAAGGGGCGAAACGAACTTTTTCAATAATTTCTCGCATTTCTTCTACTCGAGAGTTAGATGCTGCATCAAACTCGATTACATCTGTATTAGATCCTTCCGTAATGCTTTTACAAGTTTCGCAAGTATTACAAGGTTCTTTTGCTGGACCATTTTCACAATTTAAAGCTTTAGCAAATATTTTCGCCGCACTTGTTTTTCCTGTACCGCGCGGACCTGAGAATAAATACGCATGGGTCGTTTTATTGTAAAGGAGGGCATTTTGAAGAGTTTGCTTAATATGAGATTGACCAGACATTTCTGCAAATGACTGTGGCCTGTAAGCGCGGTAAAAAGCTTGATACGACAACAAATTCCCCTCCCTTTCTTTAAATAGTCCATAATGATTTTATTATATCATAAAGCGACTATGACTTCTTCCATTAATAGATGGCTTTTTTCTATAAAAAAACTCACCCGCCTATTAGACGAATGAGTTGATCGTTTTATAATTATGCCGTGCACCTTCCTTCGCTTGAAACACATAAGCGGCACCCTTGTCGTTAACTCGGCTTAGGCTACCCCGCGGCACATGAGAAAGCACCACTTAATGCTGCTTCCTTCCGGACCTGACATGGTTCATGGGCACTCATTGCGCAGGACCCAAACGTCAACATCACGTGCAAATACCAGACCCTACATGTATTCAACCTCAGAGAAGGAGTTCAGTCTCGCTAGAGCGGATTGCGAGTTACAAGACACCGCTACCTTCCCACCTAGCACGGCATTAACTAGTATACTTTTTTTATAAAGAAAAATCAACGAAAACGATTTTTTTATTATATCTACTAGCTTTATTAAAAATATTATTAAATATGTTGACTTTGTTTTTCAAACATGATAAATTTGTTCTTGTACTTCGGAGGAATACCCAAGTCTGGCTGAAGGGATCGGTCTTGAAAACCGACAGGCGGGTCATACCGCGCGGGGGTTCGAATCCCTCTTCCTCCTCCATTTTAAATACACACACGCATAAATTAGAGATTGAATTCGTTGCAATGGTAACGAATTTTTCTTTCTAGTTACTATTCAGAATATTACATATTTAATTATATATAAAACCTCCCACCAATTGGCGGGAGGTTTTATATTATCTACGCAACGTTGCAGTTTGTTCCATAAAATGACCAATTCTTTCAATAATCATTTCTACATTTTCTGGATTTTTTACAATGTCATAGTCGTTTATATTTAAACGAAGCACCGGACAACCATTAAAAGAGTCAATCCATTTTTCATAACGTCCGTGCATTTCTTCCCAATAAGCAATAGGTGTTTGCTGCTCCATTGGACGACCGCGATCATGAATGCGATCAATAATATTATCTAAAGTTCCTTCTAAGTAAATCAATAAATCAGGGTGTGGAAAATACGGTGTCATGACCATCGCTTCAAACAAGCTTGTGTAGGTCTCGTGGTCTACCGGATCCATCGTTCCTTTTTCTTTATGCATTTGAGCAAATATACCGGTGTCCTCGTAAATAGAACGGTCTTGGATAAATCCTCCGCCATATTCAAACATTCTTTTTTGTTCTTTAAATCGCTCTGCTAAAAAGTAAATTTGTAAATGAAAACTCCATTTAGAAAAATCTTCATAAAAGCGATCTAAATACGGGTTTGCATCTACTTTCTCAAATGAGGTTTTAAAATGAAGTGCATCCGCAAGTGCTTTGGTCATTGTAGACTTCCCTACACCAACTGTTCCTGCAATTGTAATAACTGCATTAGAGGGGATGCCATACTTCTCTCTTAAATTCATACTTATAAACTCCTTCTATGCAATGTTGCATCTACTTGATCTAATATTAGTTGTAAGTCTTGTCCGTTTTGAACAAAATCTATTTTGTCGCCGTCTAGTCTTAAAACTGGAATATGGGGATGTTTTTTTTCAAAGTGATCGATAAACATACGATAATCAGATGAAAGCTGCTGTAAATAATCTGGGCTTATCTTTTTTTCAAAATCTCTTCCACGCATATTAATACGATGAAGAAGAACGTCCAAACTGGCATCAAGATAAATAACTATATTAGGAACAGGCATATCTTTCGTTAAAATTTGATAAATAGATTCATACTTGTCATATTCTACTTCATTTAGCGAACGTTTAGCGAAAATTAGATTTTTAAAAATATGGTAATCGGCTATTACTCCTTTATCTTTCGATAAATACTTTTTCTCTATATCACTTAATTGTTTATAACGATTACATAAAAAAAACATTTCCGTTTGGAAACTCCACTCAGCAATATCGTCATAAAATTTATTTAAAAAAGGATTTTCATCCACAATTTCTTTTAGCAATTCAAATTGATACGTTTGTGCAATTATATTTGCTAAGGAGGTCTTTCCAACACCTATGGGACCTTCTACCGTAATAAATGGAATAGACATAATTTTACCCTCACTCTAATATTTCAAATCGTGCCCTTTATTTTAACATAGCTAGAAAATAAAAAATAGAATATAGTTGCCTTTCCAAAAGAAAGACAACTATACTCTATTTTTTATTCATCCGAAACATTTCCTGTAGCAAATACCAGTTTTGCGGAAAATCAAAACCACTATGCCAATAGGCTATCCCTAATAACTTTAACTCTTTCAACAATTTAAATTTTGCTTCAATGGATCTTGCATCCTCAAACCAAACTTCATGCTCTTTTCCATCTAACCAATAATGAAAATAAGGAGCTTGTGCAACTTTATCATACTCAATAGCAGCATTTCGGTTTTTAGCTAATTGGATTGCTTGTTGCGGACTTAATGCTTTAGCAATTGGATTGCCCTGTTTATATGGCAATGTCCAGTCGTATCCATACAAATTTTGTCCCATCATAATTTTTCCAGGTTCAATTTCAGTTACTGCATATTCTAATACTTTTCGAACCGGACCAATTGGAGAGACAGCCATAGGTGGTCCTCCGCTATACCCCCATTCATATGTCATAATGACAACAAAATCGACTACTTCTCCTATTCCTTTATAATCAAACCCGCCATACCATTTACCATTTTGTTCAGCGCTAGTTTTCGGAGCAAGTGTTGCAGAAATTGCATACCCTTTTGCAAAATCCTTAAATTCTTTCAAGAAATTCACATAGTTTTCTCTGTCCTCTTTGTCTATATATTCAAAGTCCACGTGAATATGTTTTGTTCCTCTTCTTTCCGCTTCAGCAACTGTTTGTGCAAATAGATTATTCCTCACTGTCTCATTAGTGAAAATAGTATGTGCTAATGTATCACTAAATGCATAGTTCTCAATATTAACTAGTACAATAACAGTCTCTACTCGATGTGTATTGGCAACTTCGGTCAAGCCACCCCAATCCATAGAAGTTAAAGAGCCGTCCCTCTTCACTTCATAAGCAAATGGCATCATGTAAGTTAATTGGTCCGCATTTTTCTCTACTTGATCAATGACACTTTGGGATGGTGCTTCGGTATACCACTCTACATATAAATTTGTCTCAATCATTGGCCGATCTGGACTAGGAGTCGATGGTAAAACAAGTGCCTGACCAACGACTAATACATCAGGGTCTGGTAGTTCATTTATAGAGGCAAGTGTAGCAGTATTTGTACCAAAACGCTTCGCGATTGCATATAAACTATCCCCTTGTTTCACTATATAAATCAATCGATCACTCCTTCAACATACAATATGCAGAACATAAATGAAACATGCTACACTATGCATAAGGGGTTGATTGAAATTGGATGAATATTATATGAGCTTAGCAATTGAAGAAGCAAAAAAAGCGGCTGCTATTGGAGAAGTACCAATTGGGGCTATTGTTGTATATCAGGGTGAAGTAATTGCAAAAGCCTATAATTTAAGAGAGACTACGCAAAATGCAACAACCCATGCCGAATTATTAGCAATTCAAGAAGCATGTGCGAAAATTGGAAGCTGGCGATTAGAGGATACAACTTTATATGTAACGCTCGAGCCTTGCCCTATGTGTGCAGGAGCTATTTTACAGTCTCGTATTCCACGCATTGTATATGGAGCGAGAGATGCAAAAGCAGGTTGTGTAGATTCGTTATATCGCCTTTTAAATGACAATAGATTTAATCATGTATGTGAGGTAACAGAAGGTGTTTTAGCAGAGGAATGTGGAAGCCTACTTACTCAATTTTTTCGAAATCTTAGAGCACAAAAAAAGAACCAGAAGAGATTATAGTTTCTGGTTCTTTTCTTTGTTACTTAATAACAGTTTTACCGCCCATATATGGCACTAAAACTTCTGGTACAACTACTGTTCCATCTGGTTGTTGATAGTTCTCTAAAATAGCAGCAACAGTACGTCCTAGTGCAAGTCCACTTCCATTCAAAGTGTGCACATATTCTGGTTTAGCACCCGTCTCTCTTCTAAAGCGGATACCAGCACGACGAGCTTGGAAATCTTCGAAGTTACTGCAAGAAGAAATTTCTTTGTACTCTCCGTAACTTGGTAACCAAACTTCTAAATCATATTTTTTGGCAGCGGTAAATCCTAAATCCGCTGTACACATATGAAGCACACGGTATGGTAAACCTAATAACTGCAACACTTTTTCTGCATGGCCCGTAAGTAACTCCAACTGCTCATAAGATTCTTCTGGCTTAACAAAACGTACTAGTTCTACTTTGTTAAATTGATGTTGACGTATTAAACCTCTTGTATCGCGTCCTGCAGATCCTGCTTCTGAACGGAAACAAGCACTAAAAGCAGTAAATGCTTGAGGTAATGCTGCTCCATCTAAAATCTCATCACGGTAAAAATTCGTTACTGGAACTTCTGCAGTTGGGATTAAGAAATAATCTTCTTCGTTTATTAAAAATGCATCTTCTTCAAACTTTGGTAGCTGACCAGTACCAGTCAAACTTGTGCGATTTGCTAAATAAGGAGGAAGCATTTCTTCATAGCCGTGCTCTTCAGCATGCAAGTCCATCATGAAGTTTATCAAAGCACGCTCTAGTCTTGCACCCAACCCACGATAAAAGGCAAAACGACTTCCCGTTACCTTAGCTGCACGTTCAAAATCAACTATTTTTAAATCAGTGGCAATATCCCAATGTGCTTTCGTTTCAAAATCAAATGAAGGCACTTCTCCCCATGTACGAATTTCTACATTATCATCTTCTGAATCGCCAATTGGAACACTATCATGTGGGATATTTGGAACGCGCATCATCATATGATCAAACTTTTCTTCCACTGCACGTAATTCGTCATCCAATGCTTTGATCTCATCGCCAACTTCACGCATACGAGCAATAATATCATCTGCATTTTCTTTATTACGTTTCATTTCTGAAATTTTTTGAGAGAATTCATTTCTTTCAGCCTTTAGTACTTCTGTTTTAGCAATCAGTTCTCTGCGTTTTTGATCTAATGGTTGAAATTGATCAAATTCAGAAATTTCTTCTCCACGTTTTGCTAACTTCGCTTTTACTGCTTCGTAATTTTCTCGTACAAATTTCACGTCTAACATGTAAATTCCTCCTAATTTTTAGTCAAAAACGACAAAAAAGCCCTCATCCCTTATAAAAGGGACGAGAGCATACCCGCGTTGCCACCCTGATTGACTTGACCATATGTCAAATCCGCTTGTAAAATAACGGCTTTTCAACCGGATACGACTTACTAACCATTCAGTCGCTCAACTCAAAGGATGGATTCACAAGGGTTTCTGCCAGCTTCCACCAACCGCTGACTCTCTAAAAAAAACGTGCTTGTTACTACTTCCTATCATCGTTTTTTAATCATGAAATTACTATCACTTTACTATACAGCAACTCTTTTGGCAAGCGATTCCTTTACCATTTCAGTAAAATATGCAGTAATCCGATGATCGCTCGTTAACTCTGGATGAAAAGAGCATCCTAGTAAATGTCCTTGTCTAACCATCACTATTTTGTCTTCATGCATTGCAAGTATTTCTATATCTGACTCTACTTCTACAATATGGGGGGCTCTTATAAAAACAGCAGGAAAATCAGTTGCGATATCCTTCACTTCAAGGTTTGTTTCAAAACTATCTACTTGGCGACCAAAAGAATTACGCTCTACTGTAGCATTTAATACACCAATATGTGAAAAATCATACCCAACTATTTTTTGAGCAAGTAATATTAGACCTGCACAAGTACCAAACATAGGCTTTCCTGCTGTAGCAAATTCTTTAAGAGGTGTAAGCATATTATGTCGATCCATTAATTTACGCATGGTTGTACTTTCTCCACCTGGTAAAATTAAGCCGTCTACAAGTGTCAAATCGTCTTTACCTTTAACGATCATTGCCTCTACTCCACAAGCTTCGATAGATCTAATATGTTCACTTACCGCACCTTGAAGTGCTAAAACTCCTATTTTAACCATCATTACCATCCTCTATCTTGCATACGCTCTTCAGCCGACAAACGGGAAATTTCAATTCCCTTCATTGGAATTCCTAAGTCTTTAGAAATCTCTACGAGCAAATTATAATCTTGATAATGTGTCGTAGCTTCCACGATAGCACGTGCAAATTTCTCAGGGTTTTCTGATTTGAAAATACCTGAACCTACAAATACACCATCTGCTCCAAGCTCCATCATTAAAGCAGCATCTGCTGGGGTTGCAACACCGCCTGCTGCAAAGTTTACAACTGGCAATTTACCATTATGCTTAATTTGTAATAATACCTCATATGGTGCTCCTAAAATTTTTGCTTCTGTCATCAGTTCATCTTCGTTCATATGAACAATTTTACGAACATGTGCATTCACTTTACGTAAATGACGAACCGCTTCTACGATATTTCCTGTTCCAGGTTCTCCTTTCGTACGAAGCATGGAAGCACCTTCGCCAATACGACGAGCTGCTTCTCCTAAATCCTTACATCCACATACGAATGGAACCGTAAATTCACTTTTACGTAAGTGATATTCTTCATCTGCAGGTGTTAATACTTCGGATTCATCAATATAATCGACACCCATCGCTTCCAAAATACGTGCTTCCGTGATATGCCCAATACGTGCCTTTGCCATTACTGGAATAGTTACCGCACCCATTACTTCTTCCATAATACGTGGATCTGCCATGCGAGCAACCCCACCTGCTGCACGAATATCTGAAGGTACACGTTCTAGTGCCATTACTGCAACAGCACCTGCTGCTTCCGCAATTTTTGCTTGCTCTGCATTGATAACGTCCATAATAACGCCACCTTTTTGCATTTCAGCCATTCCACGTTTTACTCTATCTGTACCTGTTTGATTGATTGTCATATTTTTTCCCTCCAAATTGTTATAATCTTTAGTATAATAAAATATGACCATATGAAAAGTATCAGAATGTATAAAATTGAAGTGGTCAGATAGGTGATAAAATGGATTTTCTTATGTTTCAGCTTGAAACGGACTCAATAATTCCTCTATATGAACAATTATATACAGAAATAAAACAAGCAATTATTAATGGAACAATTGAAGAGGGTGTTAAACTTCCTTCGAAAAGAAAACTAGCAGAGTATTTATCGGTGAGCCAAACGACAGTTGAATTTGCATATAGTCAATTAGTTGCGGAAGGGTTTATCTCCTCCGAGCCGAGAAGAGGTTTTTACGTACAAAATTTAGCAGAATTAGCGTTGATCGAACAACGTACTTCTTTCATTGTTCAAGATGAAGGTTCTAGAGATAGTTATTCGATTGATTTTTCACCTGGTAAAATTGATACTGATTCTTTTCCTTTTAGCATTTGGAGAAAATGTTCTAAAGAAGTTATTAGCGAGTCTAACAAAGACTTACTCTTACTTGGTCACCCACAAGGAGATTATACGTTAAGACAGCAAATCTGTACTTATTTGTATCAATCTAGGGGAGTTAGATGCACTCCTGAACAAATAATTTTAGGATCAGGAACTGAACAACTCATGCCATTAATCATCCGTTTATTAGGAGAGAAAGCCGTTTTTGGTATTGAAAATCCTGGATATCCGCTAACCCATCACTTGCTTTTAGATGACCGAGAAAAAACGGTACCAATCTCGGTAGATACAGATGGAGTTATCGTTTCACAATTAGAGCACTCTAATGCAAATGTTATGTATGTAACACCTTCTCATCAATTTCCTACAGGAGCCGTTCTTTCAGCAACCCGTAGAACCCAATTGCTATCCTGGGCATACCAAGCAGAGAACCGTTACATTATAGAAGATGACTATGATAGTGAGTTTAGATATACAGGCAGACCAATACCCTCATTACAAGGTATCGATCAAAACGAACGTGTCATTTATTTAAGCACATTTTCAAAATCATTAATGCCTTCTCTTCGAATAGCTTATGCGGTATTACCGAAACAGCTTATTGTAAAGTACAAACAAAAATATTCCTATTATGCTGCCACTGTACCTCGAATGGATCAGCAAATACTCTCTAAATTCATGGAGTCAGGCTATTTTGCAAAACATCTAAATAAAATGAGAAAAATATATAAAAGGAAATTAGAAATAATAACTAAAACCATTGCAGCATATGACCCTCTCGTTACAATTTCTGGTGAGCAAGCAGGTATGCATCTTTTATTGACCTTCGAAACTGTAAAACCGGAAAGTGAACTTATTGCATATGCAAAACAAGCAGGTATACGCGTATATGGCATACAAGAATACGTGTCTACTCCAGACAATTTATTTAATAAGCCAAAAATTGTATTAGGATTTGGTGGAATTCAAGTTGAAAAAATTGAAACTTCCATTGAACAACTAATGGAAGCCCTAAAAATAAAAAAGTTATCATCGTAAAAGATAGTTCCCACGGTTTAGGAAACTGCGACGTAGGTGGTTGATGATGTGTCCGCTAGATTTTCACTGCAGGTCGGACGCTTGGTAATTTCTTTTTTATTTATGAATGACTTGCTAAAAACAAAATCATAAATAGTATTTAGCATTTGCAAATCCAATAAGTGGATAAGAGCAATCAAACAGCTGTCGAGAGCAACTAGTTCTAGTCTGAAAGCAACTAAATTACTTCTGAGAGCAACCAACTTTCATAAAACAAGTTTACTTGGAGTGAGACACCGATGACTACTGCGCAGTATCCCTAAAAATTGATATACTAGTTGCTCTTTAAAGAAGCCAAATGATAAGTCAGAATTGATTAGAAAAAAAGCACTGTAACTCGATCTTCGAGTTTACAGTGCTTTTTTATTTTTTACTTAAAATAATCCGCCAATAAAATCAGTTGTGCTTCCCCACAAATTAGCGAAGAATTTCCCGATTCCTTGGAACATTAAACTAATCCAGCTAGCTCTTTCTACTGCTTCAGTAGTCACAACGTCCACTTCTGTCGCCTGATCGAGAATATAACCGTAGTCCGTTCCTTCTGTTTTTTCTAAATGTACTTTTCCTACTACCGTGCCTTTTTTAATACCAGCTTCCAATTTATCCGCTTCTGGTGTAAACACAGGCTTGTACAAATCTTTTTCATTTGTCTTAATAACCATTGAGATTGGCTCTTTAACAGCAATCGCTACAGTATCTTCTTTTCCTTTTTCTACAGACAATGTTTTGTGTTTAGGAATTTTATATCCTGCAGGGACAATTTCTTCTTTTGAAAACTGACTAAATCCATAGTCAAATAATGCTCTTGTAGCATCAAAACGTGCTTTATAAGAACCTGCACCATTTGCATCTACAGCTTTCATAACAACGGCAATAACCCGCATTCCATTTCTTGTAGCTGTTCCAGTAAAGGAATGTCCTGCAAATTCTGTCGTACCTGTTTTTAGTCCATCTACGCCTTCATACTCATAAACTAAACCTGGCAACATCCAATTCCAGTTACTCATTTCAATTGCATCTGAAGTCCCTTCACGGAATGTTTTTTTAGGTATTTTGGTCGTTTCTAATACTTCTGGATAATCTTTCATTAACAAGTATGCCAATTTTGCTACTGACTTAGCTGGCATAATATTTTCGTCATTCGCTCCCGTACTAGCTGGGTGCATGCCTTGTAGATCTGCATTATTCAAACCGGTGGAGTTGACAAATTTATAACCAACTAAACCCATTTCTTTAGCTTTATCATTCATTAGTTTTACGAAATTTTCTTCTGTTCCAGCAATAGTTTCAGCAATTGCGATTGTTGCAGCATTAGCCGAATAGATAGCCATCGCTTCATACAATTCTCGAATCGAATAAGTACCATCTTGTCGAAGAGGAACATTACTTAAACTACGATTTTGAGAAACTTTATATGTATAATCTGTTACAGAGTATTGTTGATCCCATGTAATTTTTCCCGATTCAATCGCTTCAAATAGTAAATACTCTGTCATCATTTTCGTCATACTAGCTATGCCCAATGATGCATCTGCATTTTTTTCATACAAAATTTTACCTGTTTCTGCGTCAATTAAAATTGCAGCATCGACGTTTAAATTTAAATTATCCTCTGCTTTTGTAGCAGTCGGTATTCCACATATAACTGAAACAAGAAGCATCGGAAGTACTAGCCACTTAATCACTGATGTCATCCAAACTTTCTTCACTACTGTACCTCCACTATTAGTTTTTCTCCATGCTTATTTTAACATACTTTGTCCTATAAGCGCTTATGTAATTAAAAAAGCACCCATTCGACCTAGATTATGACGTCGGATGAGTGCAAAAGTTTCGATTTATACATAAATCTTAAGAAATAGAATAGTTTGGAGCTTCTTTCGTAATTTGCACATCGTGCGGGTGACTTTCACGAAGTCCAGCACCAGTCATACGAACGAATTGTGCATTTTCACGTAATTCTTCTAAATTTGCTGTCCCACAGTATCCCATTCCTGCACGAACACCACCTAATAATTGATGAATCGTATCAGAAAGTGGACCTTTGTATGGAAGACGACCTTCAATACCTTCTGGAACTAGTTTTTTCGCCTCTTCTTGGAAGTAACGATCTTTTGATCCTTTTTCCATAGCAGCAATGGATCCCATTCCACGATATACCTTAAAACGTCTACCTTGGAAGATTTCTGTTTCTCCTGGACTTTCCGTTGTACCAGCAAGTAAGCTTCCTAGCATAACAACATGTCCACCAGCCGCAAGAGCTTTTACGATATCTCCAGAGTATTTAATACCTCCGTCTGCAATAATCGTTTTACCTGCTTTACGAGCTTCTGTTGCACAATCATAAACCGCCGTAATTTGAGGAACTCCAACTCCTGCAACAACTCGAGTTGTACAAATTGAACCTGGTCCAATTCCTACTTTAACTACGTCTGCACCTGCTTCAAACAATGCACGAGTTGCTTCACCAGTTGCAACATTTCCAGCAACGATATCTAAATCAGGATAGGCTTCACGAATATTTCTTACTGTATCCATAACTCCTTGAGAGTGACCGTGTGCAGTATCAATAACAATCACATCTACTTGTGCTTCTACCAGTTTTTCCACACGAAGCATTGTATCTTTTGTTACACCAACAGCTGCTCCTACTAGTAAACGTCCAAGATGGTCTTTTGCTGCATTAGGGAATTCAATCACTTTTTCAATATCCTTAATGGTGATTAACCCTTTTAACATGCCATTTTCATCAACAATCGGTAATTTTTCAATTTTATATTGCTGTAAAATTTTCTCTGCATCTTCGAGTGTAGTGCCAACTGGTGCTGTCACTAATTGTTCCTTTGTCATTACTTCATCAATCTTTAAAGAATAATCTTGTATAAAGCGTAAATCACGATTTGTAATAATGCCAACCAATGTTAAATCTTCTTCATTATTTACGATTGGAACACCAGAAATTCTATATTTCCCCATTAAATGTTCTGCGTCGTAAACTTGATGAGATGGTGTTAAGAAGAAAGGATCTGTAATAACTCCATTTTCAGAACGTTTAACTGTTTCAACTTGCTCTGCCTGTTCTTCAATGCTCATGTTCTTATGAATAATCCCTAATCCACCTTGTCGAGCCATTGCAATTGCCATTTTAGCTTCTGTTACAGTATCCATACCTGCACTTATTACCGGAATATTTAACTTAACTTTTGAAGTGAGTTGAACGGATAAATTGATATCTTTTGGTAATACCTCTGATTGAGCTGGAACTAACAAAACATCGTCAAATGTTAAACCTTCTTTTTGAAATTTAGACTCCCACATTTCTAATTTCCTCCTTCTATAACTGAATATTATTACAAGGTTATCAGCGTGCACGTCTAGTGTCAAGAACCCTCAAATTAAACATTAATTCGGATTTTTCTATAAAGTTATTTTTAAAATATCTCTTTCCATTTTTAGGGGAGGCGTTTGTAGAGCATATCTCCCTACTACATTTCCTTCTTTATCAATTAGAAATTTCGTAAAATTCCACTTTATACCATTAGATAAAAATCCTTTTTGTTCTGCTATAAGGTATTCAAATAATGGATGAATATCGTTTCCTTTAACATTTACTTTTGCGAACATTGGAAAAGTAACCCCATGATTAAGTTGACAATACTCCAGCGTTCTACCAATATCCTCAAACTCCTGGTTGTTAAATTGGTTGCAAGGAAATCCTAGTATCTCTATTCCTTTATCATGATACTTTTCATATAACGTCTGAAGTTCAGTGAACTGTGGTGTAAATCCACAATGACTTGCCGTATTTACGATTATTAATGGTCTACCCTTGAACTTGCTTAAAGGCACATCTTCCTCTTTTATATTCTTTACCGTAAATTCATATACTGATGTCATTTTTTACACTCCCTCATTAGTCTTATCTATACAATATTTCTTTATGCATTCTTACACAAGACATTTGGATATAAAACTAGTTAAAAAAATAAAAAAGTCGCTACCGAATAAATCGGTAACGACTTTTTATGTTTGCCCAGCGACGTCCTACTCTCACAGGGGGAAACCCCCAACTACCATCGGCGCAAAAGAGCTTAACTTCCGTGTTCGGTATGGGAACGGGTGT
>NZ_JBIVOJ010000026.1:0-13052 GCF_044754065.1 Psychrobacillus sp. NPDC093180
ATTTAGTTAATGCTTATTGGAATGGACTCAGACAGTTAATGCCTGACGCATTCCCTGACACTCCAGAAGAGAAAGATAAGTGGGTTATTCAAAAAACGCCAGGATTCTTTTCATGGCATATGGTTGCACCTTTTGTAATAGATGAATACATGGTGAAACGTGAAAAAGTTAAAGAGTTTACTCCAGAAACTATTGCTGAGTTTATCCAAAAATATGCAGATAGAATTGTAAAAGATTATGATGAGTTTTGGAAAGCAAGTAACCGCGATGAGGGAATTCAAGGGGGAGAGGCTTCTCGTGCAAATTCACAGAAAGCTTTTAAAGAATTAGCAGATCAAATTAAAGATGAGATCGAGTCTAACTATGCGGAATATGAAGAGGCTGATATTATCTTTTAATAGTAGTAATAACAAGAAAACCCACCTAAAAACAGGTGGGTTTTCTTGTTATACGGGCTTGTGAGAGGTTTTTAACTTTCACTAGTTTAGTAATTACCCGAGAACATTGTTTAAAATTGCCTCTAGGAGAAGAGGTGGTTATGGATTTCGTTAATAATCAGCAGTCATCACCCATTTTCCCCATAACTTAGATGAATCTATTTCGGTTAAATCTGTCGAGATAGATAAAAATGGATGTGCAGTGTGGTATTAAGTATGGCATTTGCTGGGCTTTTTTTGTTATTGTTAAGTTATAACAAGACTTAACAATAAGGGGGTATTGGTTCATGAATATGACGGAGTTCCGAGAGTTACCTATGGATGAGGGATTAACGATCCTTAACGAGTATATGTTAAAGATAAAAAATGAGCCGGGTCGTCTGGAGGACAAATTCAAAGGGGGGCCGTTTGAATTTGGCTATTCGTTGCTTACCAAACATTTCAGACCTTTGGGTATCAAGTTAGACAAAGATACCTATCAATTTGTTGTTGGAGAATCTAATAATCTCGCTACACTCAAAACAACTGTTGAGAAGAAAAAACAAGAAATTGTTACATCTGAACAAAGTTTAACAAAAGAAGAGTTAATGTTTGTTAAGCAACTTTTTAAAGAAAAACAACTTCTCGTTAATGTTAAGAGTAAACGAGAAGTTGTTAAAGAAAAAAAATTGTTTGTGCCACAAATGACGGGCGAAAAAATGCAATCTGGTATTTCTGTTTACAAAGATGTTTGGGATCGTTGGCGAGCATTTAAAGAGGATTATGGCATGTATTCTGGGACGGACTTGTTGACATTGGCATTGGAAGAATTCATGAATAAATATGAAAATAAAGGATAACCAAGTATAACGATGTTTTGTTAAACTCTTGAAAAATAGAAGTATTACTGTAATTACAGATATTTTTTTCAGTAAGTAGCGACCTATTTTGTCGTGTATTTATAAACGTGTTAGAAAAGTGTAGTGGGGGGACAGAGATGATTCAAAATTATTTTTCTGTTGGGCAACTATCAAAGATTTTTGGAGTTTCAATCTTTACTATTAACGATTGGATCCAAGAGGGTAGATTTATAAACGTGAAAAATTCGGAGAAAAGTCGTATCGTACCAAGTACTCTTTGGTTATCTAGAGGAGGAAAGCTTTACACCGTTGCTGAAATTTTAAATGAGTGGGAAGTAGAAAAAGAAAAACAAGGTGCAAATGAGTACGATAAAGATGAAGACAAATTTTTATCTGATCAAATTACATTGTATGAAAGGAAATATGAAGGGAACTTTGAAAATACCCTTGGTTTAAAAGAAGAATTATCTTGGGAAGAAGAAACTGATAAAGTCGTATGGAGCTATCTCAGAAAAAAATAGATAAATAATTATTTTTATTATGATGCATCATTTACTAATGAATCGGTACCATTCGTTAAGTTACCAGTGATCATTAATCTACTTGTAATGGGATTTTGTTAAGTTACTAGTAATCGTTAATCTACTTGTAATGGACATTAGTATCTTTGACTATTGTGCATTTTCAATTGTTATTATTGTCCTTCAAGGTACGACATATCTTATTAATGATGAAACTGTGTGTATGGATTGCTTAAATGTTGTGTAGTAGTTGTGTAGTTAAAGGGTTTCCATTTCACGATAAGTGAAATTAGATAGAGGAACAAATAAATAAAAATTGGTGAATTGTTGTGTAATAAGTGTGTAACTTGTATCCAATTATTCGTAATCCAAAAACAAATACCATTAATTGTTAATAATGGTTTACACTGAGATTATAATCAATTCATTTTAGTTGAAATCGCCAAATCGGCGATTATTAGTATCTTTGTATTCTGTTAAAACTATATCAAAGCATTTTTTAATGTTTGGAGGTTTTAGGCATGTTGCAATTTTGGTATACTATGCTTGAACCGAAAGTTAGCATTAGGGAAATTGCTTCATAGCGGGGAGTGAGCTGATCGATGACCACGATCAGCTTTTTTTATATTTTTTTATGACCGCATGATCGCACTGATGATTATAATCATGACTGATAGCAGGAATTACGTTGATATATATAGAATTAGTATAGATGACCATATGGTGAACAAAATGAGGTGACCGCATGACCGACAAAGCAGAATGGTTAACAGTATTAGCCGTTGAAAAACAAACAAACATCCCTAACGCAACTATACGGCGGTATATTCGTAATCACGGACACCATCTCAATATTCGTAAAAAAGGTAAAGTTTACTTATTATCTTCGGAATCTATCGCAATTGTCCTTAGCATCCGGCAACAATATGATGATGGCAAGAGCCAAGATCAAGTAGAAGAAGCTCTTGGTCTAATGGGGAATCCGGTGACCATAACCGTGACTGCAAATGACGAACAGATGACTGTAAATGTCGGAGAAACCTTGCTGGAGCTGAAGGAATCCATGAACGACCAAAACAGAATCATCCAGTCACTTGCTGAACAACTGCAAAAACAGCAAGAATATATAAGTACTAAATTAGAGGAACGAGACCGTACCTTATTGGCAGCAATCAGAGAAAATCAAGAGAGTAAAAAACAAATAGCAGCAGCTGTTGAATTGAAAAAAGAAAAAAACATTAAACAATGGTATCAGTTTTGGCGACGTTAAAGTTAGAGTTGTTTTTATATGGAGAAATGAAGATAAGTCTATCGAGGGACTTAAAGTAAAAGTTAAGTAAAGAAGACTCCCTTCGGGGTCTTTTTTTATGTATATTGTTCAGAAGGAAACGAAAAGGTGCTGATAATCGCCAAAATGGAGATTGTTTTCCTCTTCCAGTAAACTGAATAGTCTGATATAGTTGTTTTGGAGACACAGAAAAACCACCTTCTCGGAGGTGGTTTTTTGTGTCTATTAGAGCAAAAAATAATCTCCATTTTGGCGATTATCTTAAAAATCCAACGTATATATGCCTATGCACATATTGATTTTGCTTTGTGCAAAATCAATTAAAAAACCTCTTTTACAGAGGTTTTTTTGTGCTACGGCATAATTTTGCTCGCAAAATCTATCATATAAGAGCGAAAGAACTAGCGTCACCCTCTTGGGCGACGCTAGAGGGCAGTCTTACGCGTCCGGGACCGTACTCGCGGGACTGCAGGTCTCCCTCCACGTCCATCTTCTACCGAAGACGGATGCGTCCCAATTTCTCGTCTTTCAGCCGAACACAGCAAGCTGTTGAATTTGGGACCTGTTCCGATCGACCTGCTGTCATGCTGCCAGCGGAAGGTCAAGTGCGTGCGTTCCAATCTCCGTAAATCCCGTTGTCGCTTTGCTTACGGGATTTTGTCGGAGATAGGTCCGCATTTGTAATTATCTTCGATATTTACAAACATCTTTTTCAAAGATGTAAAACAAAAAGAAAGGAGGATTTACATGGCCAAAAGAGGCAGAAAGTCAGCTTACATAGTTAAGCTGACATCCAAAGATCAAAATCTTTTAAAAGCTTTAAAAAATGTCGGCTATCTAACTCAGCAGCATGTTCAATCTGAAATTGGTCTTTCGGCTAAAAGACTTCTTAATTTCCAGAGGGACAACTATATCGAAAAATGTGCTTTTTATAATAAAGAAACAAAAGAAGCTGAACATATTTATCGTTTGACGGATCGCGGTAAAACGCTCTGTCAAACACAATTAAATCTAGATAATTTTTATAAATCAGCATCGGCACGTCATGATCTGGGGGTTGCCAATACATATTTTTCTTTTTCGACAGAAGACCGAGAAAAATGGAAGACCGAAGGCGATATGCGGAACATAATGCATCAGCATATAGAGCGTGTGGAAAATGAGGGCGATGTGGCTAGAGCGGACGAATTAAGGGCGATGTTGCGAAACGGCACAATGAGTGTCCCAGACGCCGGAATTCTGAAAGATGGACGATTTGTAGCAATCGAAGTTATAACGAGCTCGTATGGACTTGTAGAGCTTGCAGCTAAAGAAGCTTATGTTGAAGAGATGGGTTTTGAGTATAAAACTATTAAAATTTGAAAGGAGGAATGGTGGTTTTGGTACCATTTGAGAAGAAAAAACGCATTTGCAAGGAGAATAGGACGCTTTTACAACTAGTTTATTTGTTTGGTTCGGGTGTCATGTTTAAACGGCATATACAGCGTTATTTTAGTGCATATGAAGGGGTACACGAGATTGAGACGTCTAAGAGATTGCTGAAACTTAAGGAAAACGAAATAATAGAGTACCATAATATCTTTGGCTCGAAAGTTATTAAATTAAAAAAATTTGCCGTTTATTTTTTATTGGATAAAGGTAGAGAGGACGTTTCTTCTATTAATTTTACAGCCGCAAAAGCAAAGAAATCAGCTTATTTGAATCAAATCATCTTAAATAATGCGAGTATTAAAGCAAAATGGCCTACTTTGGACGATTTATTTGGGGATTTACCTGAGATAACGACTTATTTTATGAAACAAAAGGAAACGTATAAGTTTTTGGAAGAACAATATAAAAACCATTACACCTCGAGATATGCTTATGATGAGATTCGCAAGTTGATTGCAACCAAAGAAATGGCTACTAAGTTTGTAACAAATGATAGAACAGTAAAGAAGACGACTTTTAATATGAATTCGCTACAAGCAGCAAATATCTTTTTCGGGATTAAAATTAGTGGAACAGTAAGACCAATCCAGCAAATTGATCTGTTGGACTTGAATGGTTTGATGACACCTGCAAAATTTGTGGCGAAAATTAATAGCACAGTTGATTATTTAGATGTTTTATTTGATTCAGAAGAACTTGATTTTCATTACAATTTGTATGTACAAAGTTCGCAAAGAAAGGTGGTTTTGTTAAGAAGTAAGGACAAAATCGATGAATTAATAAGGGATCACTGCAAAAGAGAGATTAGTTGGGGGATTATCAACTTAAATCTTGAAAGCACCTTATTTCGAGGACAAAAAGTTTTATTGAACGTATAAATTGGGGGTTAAACAAGTTTTTATTATGAATCTATTAAACTTAATGTATAATATAAGAAAATGAACGAGCGGAAAAAATAGGAAACCCCCTATTTGACATCAACTTTGGTCGGTGGTTGTCAGATAGAGGGTACTCATACATATTGATATTATTATAGTTGAATTTTGGTTAAAACACAACCGTGAAAGTTTCCTATAGGATATTAATGTATGAGGGGTCTCGAATTTTCGAGATGCCTTTTTTCGTTCTCCGAAGGGAGGAACGGAAATGACCAACGCAATAAAAGAAAGATTAACTTTGCAACAACAAATTAATCGTGCCAATACTTCCAAAATAAACAAGATTACAGCAATCAAAGCTGATAAGACGCTGAGTAAGGCTCAAAAAACGGCTGATATCGAATTAGTTCGCACAGAACCGATACTTGTGTGGGAAAAATATCAATTGGCAAAACGGACATTAACTCATAAAACAGTTATTACACATAAAGATGTAGCTCCATTGTCGTTGGAAGAATTTTTAGATGCTGTCTATAAATCGACGTCTGGTTATGTAGATCGAGGTTTTACTAGTCTCATGTATAAGCGTAATGACAAGGTATTGCAAGCAATACCACATCCCAAATATCCAAGTAAATTCGAGCAAGTGCAATTAAATGTCCAAGCTGTAAGATCTGTTAGAGGGATAGATGAGCTATTAAAATACACACATACGCGACGTACATTATATTACACTTTACAAACATTCAACCAGCTGGGACGAGCCAAAGAAAATATTAGTCAATTGCATGCTTGTTATACGGATTTAGATTACTACAAAGAGGGGTTATCATTTGACGAAGTCATGGAAGCAATTAATTTTTTTGTTCAGAAAGAATTAATTCCGAGGCCGTCTTTTCTTGTTGATAGTGGTAGGGGTATTTATATTATTTGGTTATTGCATGATAGCATTGCTTCCAAAAAAGCATTGCGTCTTTATGATAAGATTCAAGATGAAATTTCTGATTTATTTAAGGATTACGGTGCAGATGACCAAGCAAAGGGAGCTAATGGTTACTTACGATTGCCCGGTACATATCATCCAATTTCTAAGAGTAAAGTAACTATTGTGCAGCATGATGTAACAGCACGATATACATTGGGGCAATTAGAGGATATGCTATTGCCCGAAAGAGAAAATTTTGAAAAACAGAAACTCAAAAAGCAAAAAGAATCCAATTCAATTAAGAAAAAAATAACAGATAAGAAAAAGAGAAATGGTTTGAGTCAGGCAGGATATAATATTTGCTTGCAAAAAGACCTTTATCAGTTGCTATTAATGCGAGGGTTCGAACTCCAAGGTTATCGGAGTTTTTGGTTGATGATAATGCACCACAGCATGTTGCGGTCAGGTATTCCGGACCATGAGGTTATGAGACGGATCCATTATTACAACAACCGTTTTCGAAGTTCGTTATCAGAGACCGAAGTAGATTCCTTGGTTAAGAGTAGCCAGAAGCGATTTAACCAATGGAAGACCGAGCAATCATTAATTAAAATGCTCTCACAGGCTGCTAGCGACGAAGAAAAAGTGAATATAAGGGAACAGTTGAGAAAATTACGTGGTAATTATAAAAGATGCGGGTATAATTTCAAATCAGAACGATTGATTAATATTTTTAAAATCAAACCATCGGAATACGAACATTTGACAGTAATTGCACCGGATGAAGTAAGAAACGAGCGAAAGAAAACAAAAAGAAAAGAAAACTACGAGAAAGAAAATGAAGTTAAACGTAATAAAAGAAGAAATAAAAAAGGCCTGACAAACCGTCAGGCTCAAAAAGAGAAAAATATTGAAAATATAAGAACCTTGTTGGAGCAAGGTTTGACTGCTGAAATAATTGCAGATAATTTACAGATCACAAAGCGATATGTAAATAAGATTATAAGCGAAAATCACTTAAACCACAACTAATGTTATGTATTAGTTGTGGTTTTTATGTTCGAGAAATGGAATTTTTTGGAGGGAACTGAAATGGCGTTCTTTAAATATAGTAGGGGTAGTTTCCTTCTACCGTTTCTTTTTATTAACTAGGGGCCCCATAATATGGGGTGTTTCTTTTTTCATTTACAGAGGAGTTTTATGTATTTAAGACGAAATTCTTATATACTTACTGCGTTACAGGGAGAGGGAGGGTTTTCGATGACTGAGAATAACAAACCGATCTTGCCAATTGCTAAGAAAATCACCAAAATGCCAAAGCTGTCTCGACTGTCTCGAAAAAATCAGGAGATGCTGAACAAAATTGAACGATGGAAAAAGACATTTGGCTGATCAATTATGCAGGATTTTATGCAACAAAAATATTGCCAAAAAGGTTAGCTTGTCAAATGGATATTATGTTAAATAGTTTTTGGAAGTATCTGTATTTTCTTCTCTCGTGGGTTTGCATAAAAATAAGTCAAATTTAATGCAAAATAAATCAGCGAAGCATATTCATTTTGTTTTTGGGGGGCTTGAAGGGCTTTAGCCCGCCCCCCCCTTTGGGGCAACCTCTAGGCGTAGCCTAACGGCTGTAATCTTGGTTAGAAAAGTAGATTCCAACGATCGTTAATATGTTACTCTATATTAGTAATTTATAGAAATTAAAGGGGAGAATGGGGGGTTTTTGTTGAAGTACTATAGACGATTAACTATTATCGGGATCTTTGCTTTGGGTTTGGCGGGATGTAGCAGTGAAGAAGCTAAAGAATCGGTTGTACCAGAAGAACAAGAAGTAGAAACTGAAACAGAAAAGGTAGAAGTAGTTGAAGTAGAAGAAGAATCTGTACAAGAAGATAAAGCAGAAATGGATACTGTATATGGTGCACTAGACATAGATAGTTACAAAAAGGAATCCGATATGATGTATCGTGATGTCGATCGTAATGTTTTATATTTATTGGCAGACGATCAAATTTTTCAGGCTGAAGTAATTTTGGATGGGGATCTTGGCGTTAATGTTGATATGGATCTACCTTTTTTAACTGGACATGCTATGGATTATATGGCGGAGGATGCGTCTCTCATACAAACTAAAAGTGCGACTGAGTTTGTTTACGAATCAAAACAATTAGGTAAAAAATATGATGTCTTATATGCGAGTGATACAGGTAACAACGTTATTACAAGGGTAATTGTGTCTCAACATATTGAATAATAAATCTCCATTTTGGCGATTTTGTTACCTTATAGGTGATATATGAGTTAGTTATGGGGGATTAGATTAAGATGCAGCGAAAATATTTATACATAGGTAGTCTGTTTTTTGTTGTAGTTTTGTGTTGTGGTTGGATGATATTTTATTTTGATGATTATAGTAGATATAGTTCTGGCAAGCACGCATATGAATTTAATGGTCAGTATGAGTATGATTTAGCTGATGCATATAGTTCTTTCGAAAAAGCAAATGGGTTTTTGGATGCAGAAGATTACTTGGCCAAAATCGAAGAGGAAATGTATGTCTTTTTAAAAAAATATAGAGAACAAGGGAAGTTTCCTTTTGATCAGTTTTCATCTTATACGAGAATCCTTATTAAAACTGAACGTTATGGTGATGAAGTGTCTCTTTGGGTGTTAGAGCGTGAAGCTGATGTCGTGAAACAAAAAGAGCAATTTGAGAATAATATGAAGCAAAATCCTCCATATGTAGGTATGAATGAGAGATATATTTCGAAAACTTCTTGGGGTCCTCCTACTAAAACTGAAGTAAATAGTTTTGCTTACGAGACGCGTGGTACTCTTTCTTATCATTGGATTTCAGATGCAGATCATAAAGTTGTCTATGTATCACAGGGTGAAGTATTTAAAGTTAGTGATTATTAAAGGTTTATAGGGAAGAATGGGGGATTTTATGTTTTCTAGAACGAGGTATAAAGGGGTAATTAGGCATCGAAAAAGTATTGCTGCTGTGAGAATTAGTGGTGTAAAAAGAAATGTTTTGAAGGATGATACATCTCTTTTTAAGGCTACTTTAAAGAGGATTCCCAATAACTTGGCTGGTGTTGATATTTATATATATACAAATGATCATTTGCCAGCACATTATCACGCTCGTGGAGATGGTTTTGAAGTGAAAATCAATATTTTCGAGTGTAGTCTTTATAAGGTTGTTAATGATGGAAAGTTAAGAAAGAGCATCATTAAAAAGTTATTGGAATGGACCAGAATAAATCGTGCAATGTTATTGTCAGAGTGGAATAAAACGCGTGCCGATAATGTAGGGGTAGTTAATTTAAAAAGAGATGCAAAGCGATCAATTAGTGAACAAGATAAGTCAGTTTTTATTACGAAAATATATCTTTAATTATTTAATGCTGAGTCGATTCATCTTAAAATTGTGCTTTATTTTGGAATAGAATACAGTGACAACGGGTATGATGGTGTAAGCCTTTAACGACTCTAGAATGGAGGGATTAGTCAACGGATCAGCTTGCTTTGCCGTATGTTCCCCTTGACACCCACCCATGAATGAGAGTAAATTAAAGGTAGAAACAAGTCACAAAACAAAACAAACCACAACACGACTCGTCTTTCATGACGGCAAAGCGACCGGGGTAGCTCCCCGGTTGTTTTTTTTTGTTTCAAATTAAAACACCGCCCCCAAACCACTAGGGACGATGATAATATTTTTTGTTTTAGAGAGTCCAGTCATTCCAGTTCCTCAGCAGCCAGTCGATTACCCTGACCAAGTCAGTGGTTAGTTTAAAGGTAGCGACTCCTTTACTTTTCCACTTTTGATTCTTGGACTTTTTTTCTTCTCTTTTTCTTGTTACACGACTCATATCCTCCATGACGTCACCTCCTTACGAGCGGACTAATTGATTCCGGTCTGGAGGTATATTTTGTTGCTTGTAAACTTGCGTGCTTGCCCGCTTGCTTACTTAAATAAGATTCTATCATAGTCTGCTTTCCAGCGTACCCAATTCTTTATCTCTTTATCACTAGCCATTTTATGAGATTTAGTTAATGCTTGGACACTTTACTGTGAGACTATCGCCGGTTCTTCTTTGTATCTCTCCTCAATGGTATAAAGTTCTTGAACACACCATATAGTGTATCGTTATTTAAATGTTACTATATGATGTGTTATTTTACAAATATAAGATTTTCGTTAAAAGCCATATCTAGCAATGGTCAATAGACTAAATGACTAAATAATATAATTTATTAATTGCACTCTTTTCCATCCTTATTTCTACCTAAAGGTGTTATGTGGTGGCAGATTCTGTGGACGCACATATTTATTGTTATTTCCCTTTTATCAGCTCTAATTAAAATTACGGTGGAAATTTGGGTAAGCAATTATGTAAAGTTGTATGCAAGAACAAATAGATCTGAGATGCCAGTCCTTAAGAAGGGGTGATTTCTTTTCAAGTAGCTTTTTTTAATGAATAGGTAACCCTTATAAGTATGTTGTAGTTACGTATGTTTGTTATACTATTTGTGAGCTGCGGAATCTTTTAAAGCGGAAAAAACTCTTCTCTAGTCACCAGAGGGGTTTTTTCTTTTTGTACTTCTACTTGGCAGATTGGAGTAAGTGAAATAAAAAAGAACTAGCTATATGGCCAGTTCTGAAAATCTGCTTATTTAATCCCAGAGGAGATAGCTATAAATGCTTTCCGTTAGGGCTTCTGCATCCCCCAAAGACATCGGAAGCGATAACGCTTTGATACATTCTTTTTTGACTATCCTATCGTCTGTACCGACGAGGCTCCATAAGAAAGACCAATTCCACTTTGGGATAGAAATAAGCGTGTAATGTTCGCTATGTAAAAAATAAACCATGCAGCCATTATTTCCAAATTCTTCAAAAGTTTTTACCTCTACTTTTTGATAGTCCATTATTTAGTCCCCCCTACAAGACAAAATTTTTCATATTATTTTCTATCTGTTCATCTGTAATTCCGATATAATCCAAAGTAATTTGAGGGTGTGAGTGATTTAGGATCGTCTGTAATTCAGCTATATCTTTAAATTGTCTATAGTGCCAATATCCGAAAGTTTTTCGCATGGTATGGGTTCCTATTCCATCCGTTATATCCACCATATCAGCAGCTTTATTAAACTGTCGATACACTTGTATGCGTGAGATAGCCTTATCCCCTTTACGTGAAGGAAATAGCCATTCTGTGTCCTCTAGTGTAGCTATGTAGTTGTTTAGTTCGTCGTATATGTTAGTCAGATAAATATCACGAGGTTTTTTGGTTTTGCCCTCTCTTATTGTGACTTTCTTTTTCCCTTTAATTTCATGAATCTTAAATTTCAATAAATCACTAACTCGAATTCCAGAGTTAATTCCTAATAAAAATAGGATATAATCCCTTTCTCCGCACCATTTTTTGAGTGACCATTTCATATCCGCGATTTTTTCTACACTTCGAATAGGCTGCACGTCTTTAATTTCATTTTTTTTGCTAACCACGGTTTTCGCTACCACTTTCTTTCCCCCTAATCGACTAATCCAATGAAAACAAGAATTTGAATGTAACATATTTTCCATCTTAACTTAGATTACCACATATTAATACAAATATCAGTAAAGACAACTAAATGAATGTAACTTTTTGTGTATTATGTTACATTCGACTTTCAATAAATATTTTGGATGTTGAATTTAGATGTTGAATTCGGATTATTGATTTTGATTTTATAAAAAGATGTTGACAGTTGATCTAATGTATGAAATAATTCAGATGTAGATAAAAGATGTGAAAAATTGATGTTAAAAAAGGAGGAAATTTTGATGAGTGAAAAAGTTTTATATGGTTTTATTGGTGATCAACGCGGAAGAAAAGTAATTACCGGTGTAATTGATACTGAGGTATTGATTAGTATTTATGAAATAGATGTATGGAAACCGGGGAAACCGATTGAAGAACAAGGCTGTCAAAGACATCCAGTTCAATCGCACTTTAGAAAGATAGGAAGAAAAATGAAGGAAGATAGATCTTGGCTTCCTACTTCCATTACATTGAGTGCAAACATGAAGAATGGAGAAAAGGAAACAACTAATTCTATTAAAATAGAGAAAACTGACATCCCAAATTTAGTGAAGATTACTATTCCAGAAGGACATAAAGTTAGAGTTGTTGACGGGCAGCACAGAATAAAGGGATTAGAATATGCGATCACTGAACTAAAACAGTTTGAATTAAAAAAATTCCAATTACCATTTGTGATAATGATTGTTGAAAACAGAATTGATGAAATCATGGCATTTCACGATATCAATAGTACTTCTAAGCGTGTTTCAACGGATCTAGCTTTACAACTTTTAAATGATATGAGACAAAACACATCAATGAAATTAACAAAAACTGAACAATGGAAGCTTGTGGCTTTAAACGTTGCAATGACTCTAAATAAAAAAACTGACTCAGTATGGTACAACAACATCTCGGTCGGTCAAGTTAAAGATGGAGAGATCGCCTCATCCACATCTTTTGTTACATCATTGAAACCTATTTTAGACATCCCTTTCATAAAGAAAATATGGGAAAACAATTTTAATGAACAAGAGGCCGGAGAGAAAATAGCGGATTTAGTTAATGCTTATTGGAATGGACTCAGACAGTTAATGCCTGACGCATTCCCTGACACTCCAGAAGAGAAAGATAAGTGGGTTATTCAAAAA
>NZ_JBIVOJ010000027.1:0-1996 GCF_044754065.1 Psychrobacillus sp. NPDC093180
GAAGTGTATAGCTGACTGGTAGTGCGGGTATCGCGAGATTCCGTGCGGAGGACTAGAAGGCAAAACCCGGAACAGATGGCATTACCCAGGTTGGCTGGTAGGATAGGATAACCCTGCAAAAGATGGGGAAGTCCAAAACCACAATATATTCTATTAGTTAAGAGGACTGGATTCGGGGGAAAGAGAATTGACGTGACCCAAGGAGGTCTCATCATCTCCACCTTAGGTGGTAAGGGTCTTTCAAAGCCGCAATGGACAAGAAGGATTTTACGGAAGGTGAGAAGTCAGAGCAGGGGATAGTAGTGAATAAACTTACCAGAAAAGCCATAAAGGTAAGTGACTTGTCACTTGGTTGACAAGACAAGCAGTGACCCAAAAGGCATTGACTTGATGCGAAGCCGGTCTGTCCATGTAAGAAAAGCAAGTGTACTTGAAGGCTCTTAATGTACTAAACAGAAGCCGATGAGGCAGATAGCCAAAGAATTGGGACCGAATAGAAAGTAGGTTGTTTAGGGGTGGAGTACTATTTTGGATACTGGTCAGTGAACTACTATTCAACCAGTCGAAGAATTAGGAAGGTAACGGATACATGAAAGAAGAAACAAGAGAACAATGTTTACGTGCAGGAGAAACATCAGCTAAGAAACAAAAGTGGTACAGTCTTATTGATAAGATTTGGGCATACTCCAATTTGCAACAGTCGTTTTACGATGTAAAGAAAAACAGAGGGGCGCACGGTGTAGATAATGTCACGATAAAAGAATATGAACTAGACTTGGAACACAACTTAAGAGTGCTCCAACAATCATTACGTGATAAAACATACCACGCTAAACCGGTAAGAAGAGTCTATATACCAAAAGCAGATGGGACGCAGCGACCACTAGGTATACCAACTGTGGAAGATAGAGTTCTACAAGCGGCGGTGAAACGAAAAATGGAGCCAATCTTTGAACAAAAATTCCTACCATGTAGTTTTGGATTTCGACCAGACCGTAGTGCACATATGGCGATTCTAAAAATCCGGAAGGATTTATTAGATGGGTACACTTTCGTCATAGACGCAGACATCAAGACTTATTTTGACTCTATTCCACATGAAAAGCTTCTTAAGTTGATAAGAGAAGAGATAGTGGATAGCAGCGTATTAGAATTAATTGTACAGTTCCTTAAATCAGGTGTTTTAGAAAATGGTATTACCCAGGAAAGTGCCAATGGGAGTCCTCAGGGCGGAGTCATTAGTCCACTTTTGGCAAATATTTATTTGCACCCGCTCGACGAAATGATGAGCATGCGAGGACATCGTATCACTCGTTATGCAGATGACTTCGTCATCTGCTGTAAGTCTCAAAAAGGAGCGGAAAGAGTTCTAAAGTCTGTAAAGAAATTATTAGAAAAAGAGCTAGGACTAGTCGTGCACCCAACGAAAACCCAAATTGTAGATAATCTGCGTGAGCCGTTCACATTCCTTGGATACACATTCAAAGTCGGATATTTTCACACACCTTCTGAGGGGGCAATCCAAAAGTTTAAGGATAAGGTGAGAAACGCTACTAAAAGAAATCTAACTGTTAACCTAGAGGAATTCATCAAGCAACGTCTTAACCCAATTTTAAGAGGGTGGGGTAGATACTTTGGGATTGGTTTCTGCAAGACTCTGTTCATGAAATTAGACGCATGGATTAGGAGAAGACTAAGGATGATTCAATTGAGAAGTTGGCGCAAAATAAATAAGCTCCATAAGGAGCTTAGAAGAAGAAAGTGGAAAGGAGAACTACCCAGTCTTAGAATGACAAAATGGAGAAGTTCTAAAAGTCCACCAGTAAGCTTCGCTATTCCAAATGAAAGATTCCGAGAGCTACGATTAGTTTTCTTAGAAGATATTTATAATGACCTGCATCCCCAAAGGGGATAAGCATGGAGGAGCCGTATGCGATGACCCGCACGTACGGATCTGCGAGAGGCGCATGAATTAATTTTCATGCGCCTACTCTAT
>NZ_JBIVOJ010000028.1:0-1975 GCF_044754065.1 Psychrobacillus sp. NPDC093180
CCATAATAGAGAACTTAAAAAGCTCATTTTGTTTTGCTGGCATCATCATTAAATGATGTCATAATTGTTTTGCTATCAGACTAACAAGTTAATCTTTCAAGCTATATATCTTAACGTTTTGCATGTTCAGTTTTCAATGTTCATTTTGTTGTGTCGTTTTTTGCGACTTCTCTACTTTATCACTTTCGTTTTTCTAAGTCAAGAAGTTTTTTAAAAAACTTTTTTGTCGTAAGTTTGTGTTTCGTTTTTGACGACGCTTATTATAATACATCATAAAGAATTAGATTGTCAACAATAAAAACGAATAAATTTCTTATTCGTTTTTATTGCACACTCATTAACACTTTACTTTGTAGCATCTATGCATGATTTTATTGCTTTTAGTGGTCTGTTCTTCTATTAATATAAAACCTTTATCTACTAAAAACTCAATAAAAACTTCAAGATCCACCGAATACTTTTTCAGTTCTTCTTGTTCATGAATCTCTTGAATAGTCCAAAATTCTTTAGATGACAAAACTTCTAATATATGTTGAGCCCCGTCCTTTGTTCTTGAGTGAATTAAAAACTCACTAGCTAGAAATAGAAGTTCTAATCGTTTCTCTAACGATTCCTTACTTGATATAAGTTCATCGTATAATTTGTAAATAGCAGGATCTAGTTGTTTTACTTGTTTCCATACCATCACCTCTGGATGCATTCCATTTTCGAACACAGCTAGACGAGCTAAATGATGTAAAGAATCTACTATATGGTTATAGGCATCCAGATAATTCAATTGTTCAAAAAATACTTTACCTTCCATATACCTTCTACTTAGCTTTGCAAATTCAATACCCATTCTAACTTTTCTTCCCTTTAGCGGGAAATCATATAACTCTTTTTTCAGATTTTCTACATATTCATTGCGATCAAAAACAACTCGTCCATTAATAATCCAGTCAACTAGTTTTGGATTAGTTCCTACTAACAACCATTTTCTAAGTTGTGTTTCTGTAATGATATGCATTGCTGTTTTCTTTTCATCATACGAATAGTGCTTTGTAAAAACTGGTTTTTCGGCTTCTGATGTTATGATTAATAATATTGAATCAAACGTATCCGTAATTGGGCTAACTTCCTCCCGTTTTTCTACTGATATGATTCCTAGCGTATTTGGATCGCTTGCTCTTTCTTGATAAATTGGTCTCAATAACGCTTCCAAAATGGAGCCTCCTTTGTTTCCTTCTACTTATAGCTTTTCGACAATTAGTTTAAATTTCCTTCTAACCTAATTTCAAAACCTTACTTACTCCTAAAATATGATATAGTGGATTTATAATTTAGGAGGATGAAAAATGAAACCTTATAAAAACAAAATAAACCGAATACGTTCCTTTGCACTCGGACTCATATTCTTTGGATTTATCATAATGTATGGTGCTATTTTCTTTAGAGAAAACGCAATTTTAGTAACCATTTTCATGACACTTGGGTTACTATCCATCATAGGCAGTACAGCGGTATACGGTTGGATTGGTTTATTATCTACTCGAGCTGTTCAAGTCGTATGCCCCAACTGTGGTAAGCATACCAAAATTTTAGGAAGAGTCGATATGTGTATGTATTGCAAAGAACCACTTACACTTGACCCAAATTTAGAAGGACAAGAATTCGATCAATCACTAAACAGAAAGAAATAAGTGGACACTTTGCTTTAAAGCAAAGTGTTTTTTATATTAGTATAGTATACAGCAAAGTGAAAAGTTATTGGAGAGCAATTGTTTAATAGCTATTAACTAACTAATAATTGCCTTTTTACATCACTCAGCGTTTTGGAGAGTGCTTACGCATATACAAAGTCACCATACGTAGATTAAAACCACAAGCAAATAAAGGAACAAATAGAGTAGGCGCATGAAAATTAATTCATGCGCCTCTCGCAGATCCGTACGTGCGGGTCATCGCATACGGCTCCTCCATGCTTATCCCCTTT
>NZ_JBIVOJ010000029.1:0-1802 GCF_044754065.1 Psychrobacillus sp. NPDC093180
AGAGGTCACACCCGTTCCCATACCGAACACGGAAGTTAAGCTCTTCAGCGCCGATGGTAGTTGGGGGTTTCCCCCTGTGAGAGTAGGACGTCGCTGGGCATAGAAATATTCCGAAGTAGCTCAGTGGTAGAGCAATCGGCTGTTAACCGATCGGTCGTAGGTTCGAGTCCTACCTTCGGAGCCATTAATGGAGAGCTGTCCGAGTGGCCGAAGGAGCACGATTGGAAATCGTGTAGGCGGGTAACCCTGTCTCAAGGGTTCAAATCCCTTGCTCTCCGCCAGATAACTTCTCTAATACATAATGGCCCCTTGGTCAAGCGGTTAAGACACCGCCCTTTCACGGCGGTAACACGGGTTCGAATCCCGTAGGGGTCACCATTATTTCTTAAAAAAACCAGCATTAAACGGAGGATTAGCTCAGCTGGGAGAGCATCTGCCTTACAAGCAGAGGGTCGGCGGTTCGAGCCCGTCATCCTCCACCATTAAGTTAAATTAGTAAGTATAATATTATCGCGGGGTGGAGCAGTTCGGTAGCTCGTCGGGCTCATAACCCGAAGGTCACAGGTTCAAATCCTGTCCCCGCAACCAAATGGTCCCGTGGTGTAGCGGTTAACATGCCTGCCTGTCACGCAGGAGATCGCCGGTTCGATCCCGGTCGGGACCGCCATTTAATTAAAATTATTAGATTAAGATTTCGAATGAACTAGCAGCTAAAAAAGTGCAATGTTTAATGTAAATCGAAGAGGCTCAGTAGCTCAGTCGGTAGAGCAAAGGACTGAAAATCCTTGTGTCGGCGGTTCGATTCCGTCCTGAGCCACCATTAATAAGCCGGAGTAGCTCAATTGGTAGAGCAACTGACTTGTAATCAGTAGGTTGAGGGTTCAAGTCCTTTCTCCGGCACCACTCTTGGAGGGGTAGCGAAGTGGCTAAACGCGGCGGACTGTAAATCCGCTCCTTAGGGTTCGGCGGTTCGAATCCGTCCCCCTCCACCAGTTTTTAGGGGCATAGTTTAACGGTAGAATAGAGGTCTCCAAAACCTTTGATGTGGGTTCGATTCCTACTGCCCCTGCCAATTAATAAGTTAACTTGAATAATGGCGGTTGTGGCGAAGTGGTTAACGCATCGGATTGTGATTCCGACATTCGTGGGTTCGATTCCCATCAGTCGCCCCATATTCCTAATGAGTTAGCTCTTTTTTTATTTTATAATGGCGGTTGTGGCGAAGTGGTTAACGCATCGGATTGTGATTCCGACATTCGTGGGTTCGATTCCCATCAGTCGCCCCATTGGGGTATAGCCAAGCGGTAAGGCAACGGATTTTGATTCCGTCATGCCCTGGTTCGAATCCAGGTACCCCAGTTTATTTGCGGAAGTAGTTCAGTGGTAGAACACCACCTTGCCAAGGTGGGGGTCGCGAGTTCGAACCTCGTCTTCCGCTCCATTATTTCCTCCGGCGGCATAGCCAAGTGGTAAGGCACAGGTCTGCAACACCTTTATCACCGGTTCAAATCCGGTTGCCGCCTCCAGTTTTATAAATTAAACTTTGATACTTATATTTTGCCGGTGTGGCGGAATTGGCAGACGCGCGGGACTCAAAATCCCGTATCCTCTGGATGTGTCGGTTCGACCCCGACCACCGGTATCAAATTTTCACAGAAAAACAAAATATTATTACCAAACGAGAAGAGATAAGCTAAAGCTTATCTCTTTTTTGTGCGCTTGGCAGCGCTTTTCTCTAACGGGTGAAAGTCCCTAACATGCCGTAGTGGCGGAAGTGTATAGCTGACTGGTAGTGCGGGTAT
>NZ_JBIVOJ010000030.1:0-1726 GCF_044754065.1 Psychrobacillus sp. NPDC093180
CGCGGAAAGCGAAGCGCCGCCGTGCTAAATCAGAGGCCACTGAAAAACTTGCTTTTTTTAATCGTGCAAATAAATTTTCATACAAAAAAGGCAGATTGCCGTCTGATTTTGGATCGCAATCTGCCTTTTTCCACGTATTTTTTACTCTTTTTCACTCAGAAGTTTTAGAATTCGCTTGAGATTGACTACGAATATCGCTGTGGCCCCCTGAATCTCCATGCTAAATAGACCCGCAGATGATGCCGTATCATACCCGTGTTTATGTTTAAGTTCACTATTTTTTGCTTCAATTTTATACCGAGACTTCGCCTTTTCTTTAAATTCCTCAGTATTTTGAAATGCTTCCTGCTCTTTATGTTCAGTTGATTTTATTGTTGTAGAATACGTTTTATATTTGGCGCCTTCTTTGTAACATCCCTCTTTAAGAGGACATACTTTGCATTTTTCTACATCAAAATAATAGGTTTCGCGCTGATTTTTCCCCGAATCTTTTCTACCATGACGTCCTTTTTTTACAGCCATATGTCCAGCCATACAAACATACATACCTGCATCTTTATTAAACTCAAATTCATCTTCTTTTGTACGTGTACCTTGGTTTACGGGGTGTAACTTAGAAACTAATGCAATATCATTTTCTTTTGTGTATCGAATATTGTTTTTTTCAGAGTAAGCAGTATCCCCAATTACTGTATCAATTTCCATTCCTGTCTCTTTGCTTTTATCAATTAGATCTTGAAGATATTTCCCGTCACTTTTTTCACCTGTAGTCACAATAGCAGCTGTAATAATACGTTCATCACTCATCGCGATATGTGTTTTGTAGCCAAAGAAAGAAGAGTCAGCTGTTTTATGTCCTACACGTGCATCTGGATCATTTGAATAACTTAGTTGTTCCGTATAATCGTCTACGACTTCTTTTAGTACATTTAATTTTTCTTTAACGGCTGGAAGAAACGCCAATTGAGGTTCTTCTTCCACTACTGAAATTACTTGTCGACAATAGTTCAATTCAACTTCTACTTCGTCAGAAGTTGGTTTTGAAGGAAACTTTTCTTTCATCGATTCATCCATTTGATAAACAGCTTTTCGAACATTTTTGGCTTTCTCTTGTAAAAACTCTTTCGGTGATTTTTGGTTATAACGTGCTCTTGTATGTGTGGCATCCACGATAATAGATTTACTTTTAATGATTTCTTTTTCCAATGCAATCTCAACTGTTTTCCCAATAAGCATATCTAATAAACCCTCATCTGGAAGACGGAGTTTGCGGAATTTCGTTAAGGAACTAGGGTCAATCACAGAATCTTCTGGTGCCATATCGAGGAAATATTTAAACGACATATCATATTTAGACCGTTCCACTACATCTACATCTGATAAATCAAAAATTGATTTGAGCAATAGATATTTGAACATGCGGATAGGTGGCACTGCATTGCGACCGTTATCAAGACAATATTTTGTTTTTAATTCTTCAAGGATGAATGTAAAATCTACAAGTTCATTGATTTTGCGAAGCATATTTTCTTTCGGCACAACGATATCGTATATTGCCATGAATGGGCTAAGATTAAGAGACTCTTGGTTTGAAATCATTTGGATATCACCTACATACAATTTAATATCTTTATTATAAAGTAAAAAGGCAGTTGAAAGTTCAATTAAATCGAACTTTCAACTGCCTAATTTAAATATTGGACTTTTTCAGTGACCTCGCTAAATC
>NZ_JBIVOJ010000032.1:0-1347 GCF_044754065.1 Psychrobacillus sp. NPDC093180
TATGAGCGAAGTTCCTGATTTCACACTGCCAAGAAAAGCCTCTAGCGAGGTGATAGGTGCCCGTACCGCAAACCGACACAGGTAGTCGAGGAGAGAATCCTAAGGTGAGCGAGAGAACTCTCGTTAAGGAACTCGGCAAAATGACCCCGTAACTTCGGGAGAAGGGGTGCTCTTTGAGGTGCATAGCCTCGAAGAGCCGCAGTGAATAGGCCCAGGCGACTGTTTAGCAAAAACACAGGTCTCTGCAAAACCGTAAGGTGAAGTATAGGGGCTGACGCCTGCCCGGTGCTGGAAGGTTAAGAGGAGTGCTTAGCGCAAGCGAAGGTGCGAATTGAAGCCCCAGTAAACGGCGGCCGTAACTATAACGGTCCTAAGGTAGCGAAATTCCTTGTCGGGTAAGTTCCGACCCGCACGAAAGGCGTAACGATCTGGGCACTGTCTCAACGAGAGACTCGGTGAAATTATAGTACCTGTGAAGATGCAGGTTACCCGCGACAGGACGGAAAGACCCCGTGGAGCTTTACTATAGCTTGATATTGAATTTTGGTGCAACTTGTACAGGATAGGCAGGAGCCTTAGAGCCCGGAGCGCCAGCTTCGGAGGAGGCGTCGGTGGGATACTGCCCTGGTTGTATTGAAATTCTAACCCATACCCGTAACCCGGGTAGGAGACAGTGTCAGGCGGGTAGTTTGACTGGGGCGGTCGCCTCCTAAAGTGTAACGGAGGCGCCCAAAGGTTCCCTCAGAATGGTTGGAAATCATTCGAAGAGTGTAAAGGCAGAAGGGAGCTTGACTGCGAGACCTACAAGTCGAGCAGGGTCGAAAGACGGGCTTAGTGATCCGGTGGTTCCGCATGGAAGGGCCATCGCTCAACGGATAAAAGCTACCCCGGGGATAACAGGCTTATCTCCCCCAAGAGTCCACATCGACGGGGAGGTTTGGCACCTCGATGTCGGCTCATCGCATCCTGGGGCTGTAGTCGGTCCCAAGGGTTGGGCTGTTCGCCCATTAAAGCGGTACGCGAGCTGGGTTCAGAACGTCGTGAGACAGTTCGGTCCCTATCCGTCGTGGGCGTAGGAAATTTGAGAGGAGCTGTCCTTAGTACGAGAGGACCGGGATGGACACACCGCTGGTGTACCAGTTGTTCTGCCAAGAGCATCGCTGGGTAGCTATGTGTGGACGGGATAAGTGCTGAAAGCATCTAAGCACGAAGCCCCCCTCAAGATGAGATTTCCCATTACGCAAGTAAGTAAGATCCCTCAAAGACGATGAGGTAGATAGGTTCGGGGTGGAAGCGTGGCGACACGTGCAGCTGACGAATACTAATCGATCGAGGACTTAACCAAAT